>PBKC01000098.1 GCA_002721365.1 Rhodospirillaceae bacterium
CCGCCGTGACCAGGCTCGTTTCGTCGTAGATGGAATGACCGCCGCAAATGACTTAGGCCTGACCACAGCGGTCCCGGCACGCATCGAGGTGCTGGTGGACGCGCGCCTCAAGCCGATCAAGCTTGGCGCGCAGCAGATACATTTCAAGCTTGCGGCCCCGAGCCGGCTCTACTGGGCGGGTCGTCCCGCCATGCGTATCGTCCAGGCGCTGCACTGGCTGCAGGACGTCCTGTCCAACCCCGAGGAGCGCGACCGAATCTCCCGCCAGCTTCGTCGACTGCTTGACGATCCCGAGCACGGTGCGGCGCTCCAAGACGACCTGCGCGACGGGTTCTCGGCGTTGCCGATCTGGATGCAAGACTTCCTGCGCGAGATCATATCGCCAGCGCCGGGCGGGGATGCAGCGTGACCACGGAAGCGTATCGCGAAGTGATTGCGGCATCGCCCCGTGAACGCCTCGAGCTTTTCCTGGCCACCGCGAACCGACTGGGCACGCCGGTCGGCAACATCGAGAAGGATTTCTGGGTCTGCTGGACCCTCAACACGCTCTATCACAGGCTTCCTGAGGGCGGACCTCGCCTCCTATTCAAGGGCGGCACATCGCTGTCGAAAGCCCACGCTCTCATCCAGCGATTCTCGGAGGACATCGACGTTACAGTCTTCCGAAGCGATCTCGACCAGGACGCATCGGTCGAAGACCTGCAGGCGCTGTCGGGCAAGAAGCGCAAGGCTCGCCTCAATGCAATACGTGACGCCTGCCGGGCCTATGTCACCGGCGATCTTATGGCGGCGCTCGCGGGAGCGCTGGCAGAAGACACCCAAAGCGCGGGCCGCATCGAGATCGACGCAGAGGATCCAGACGGGCAGACACTACTGGTCTGGTACCCCGAGGTCGAACCCCGTGACGCCGGTTATGTCCGACCGGCGGTTCGTATCGAATCCGGAGCGAAATCAGCGCTTGATCCAAACCAATCTGCACTGATCAGGCCGTATGTCGCCGACGACATCAATAGTCTTGCCTTGGACGTGCCCGGCGTCACCACGATCGAACCTGCCCGCACCTTCTGGGACAAAGTGGTCATTGCGCATGGTCTTAGGCGCTGGTTCGAACGGCGCGGCGCCCTGCGGCAGGAAGGCCAGCGCATATCACGGCATTACTACGATCTGCACTGCCTGCTCGCGTCAAATGCGGGGCAGGCGGCCTTGGCAGATGGCGCGCTCGCGAAGGATTGCGTCGAGCACGCGCGCATGTTCTTCGATCGCCCCGACTTCGATCTTGCAACAGCTGAGCCAGGCACATTCGCCGTCGCGCCAACGGCAGCGATGATCGACGCGCTTCGCCGGGACTACACGAATACACAGGCCATGATCTTCGGCGCGGCTCCAGCATTTGAAATGATCCTTGAGTCGATGGTCGCGCTCGAAACTGCCGCAAATCGAGCCGCATCGGACGATCGCAAGTGATTCGGACGCTCTCAGACCTGTTGGATGAACTGGTCCGCGCTGAGGCGGTCAATCTCGCCAAGAACGTCAAACACCTGACGCTGATCGGCGGTTTGCATGAGGGGTCAACGCGCGCTCCTGTCCCGCCCGCTCTTCGAGGACTTGGACGTCGCGGTGGTGAGCGGGCTGGTGATCGACGGCAATGGCGCGAACGGCTGACAGGCCGACTGTATGCTGGTGCAGGGAGCCGACGCGCTCGTGCCGTAAGCGGAAGTTGCATAACGTATTGAAGACTGATGACGGGCGCGAGAATGAGCCAGAGGGCATCGAAAAGCGATAGTGACAATGGAGACGCTTCACATAAGCCTTCTCAGAATGCCGGAAGCCGACTGGAGCAGGCTTTCTCATTGACCCTAAGCGACCTCTACGAGGCAAATGCCGCTGTTCAGATTTGCAATGCTCTAATTCACAAGCATGAGAACTTGGCGGCGGAGCCGGTCGAGCATCAGCAGGTTTGGGGGTTCATCGATCAGGCGGTGAGTTGGAAGCTGGCGATGGCTCTCGAACGCCTGACCCAACGGGCAGACAAGGATCGGGCGTCGCTCGCAGGGTTGCTCAGAGAAATTAGAGCCGCAAAGAAGAATGGACGTAAGCTCCATGATGAACGGCGACTGACCGGAGCTGAGGAAGGCCTGATAGAGGCGCTGGATCAGGAAATTTGCAAGAAGCTGCGGGTCTCGCGGAATGCCTTCATGGGGCACAGTCTGCTTGGCACAGATAGGGTAGGAGTGCCGCTGTATGACCTCATCGAGTTTCTCGGCATATTGGAGGCAATCGCCGATGATCTCCACCACGCGGTTTTTGGTGAAACCCCGCCATTGGATGACCATATCGAAAGATGGCAGGAACTGGCATTTGGTTGGTTTGATTGGGCGTTTCCGCCACGCGGCCAAGGAGACGACTAGGCTGGATGGCTTCTTGCGTAAACCCTGACTCTGGTCTCAATAGCCACAATCAGCGAGTTTGGCTCTCGATGGGTTCGGGCCCCTGAAACGGACCTAGGCTGCAGCTCGGCAGAGCGAGCCACGATGGTTGCAGTCCCCTGATCTAAACGGCGATGCAGAGCCGTTCTACGCACCGCTTCTCTGCGATCTCCTACGCTCCATCTCACTTTTCAAATAATCGCCCGAAGAGCGCGTAAGAGGGCGCACATAAAGGCGATTTTCAATTCTGACATTCTGGTGAATCCCTTACTTAGGTGAACCAGCTAATCGGTTCCGATGGAAGGGTTGCACCATGAAGAGGAGCGATCGGCAATCGGAGGCCAAGGCGCCCGCCAACGACAATGGCCAGGCGGGGGGTGAGCCTTTCGATCCTCGCATCCGCCGCGTCGCCGAGGCGATCGGTCGGCATCTGGCGCGAGAGCACGCCAAGCATCCTCCTCCGGTTAATGACAATGAGCCGCGCGGGGAGTGAGGCTACCGCTTGTCGAACCGATTGGGACTTGACATTCCTTGTAATATACGGAGAATGCAGATGATCAGAAGTTTCTGTGCCGAGGATATTATGGCCCGAACCACAGCAATGGAGTTTCAGCGCAAGTTCGGCGAATTCCAGCATCAGGCGCAGCGTGAGCCGGTGGAGATCACGCGTCATGGCCGGCGCGAACTGGTTCTGATGTCGGCGGACCATTACGACTGGCTGGTGGCGGCGGCCCGCCGGACCTCTCGGACGACGGAAGCGCCGGACGTCGTCGTGGATGCTGTTCGCCGGGCCGAGATGGACCCGGAACATGCCGCGCTCGACGATCTCATGAAGTGAGTCTGGTCCGGTGGCCATCCCGGAGCCGAAGCCCGGTTTGGTGATCCGCTACGACTATCTCTGGTCCCATGAAGCGGCCGCCGGCCGAGAGCAGGGAAAAGAGCGTCCCGCCTGCCTGGTTGCAGCGAGCGACTCCAGCGTCCGCCCGAGGTTCGTGGTCATTCTGCCGATCACTCACTCGCAGCCTGGCGACGATACCGTGGGCATCGAGATACCGGCGAAGGTACGGCAGGCGCTCGGATTGGACGATGCACCGAGTTGGGTGATCGTTTCGGAATACAATGTCGATGAATGGCCGAACGGCGGGCTCGCTCCGCTCCCCGGCCGCCCTGGCGTGTTCAGCTACGGCTTCATCCCGCCACGCCTCTTTGCGCAGGTGAAGGACAAGTTCCTGGAGTTGAGCGGGCAGCGCTGGAGCAGCGGCGTCCGCCGATGAAAGGATTTGATCCATGACCAAGGTTGCGCTCTACGCCCGCTACTCCTCCGACAATCAGAGCGTCGCCTCGATCGACGATCAGTTCCGGGTCTGCCGCGAATACGCTGCGCGGGAGGAGTGGCGCGTCGTCGGCGCCTACAAAGACCCTGCCATCTCGGGCGCGAGCGTGACCTTGCGGCCCGGCGTGCAAGCGCTCCTGCAGGACGCCCAGCGGGGGAAGTTCGAGATCGTCCTGGCCGAGGCGCTCGACCGTATCTCCCGCGATCAGGCCGACATCGCGATCCTGTTCAAGCATCTGCGCTTTGCCGGCGTGCGGATCGTCACCTTGGCCGAGGGGGAAATCTCCGAGCTGCATGTCGGCCTGAAGGGCACGATGAACGCGCTGTTCCTGAAGGACCTCGCCGCCAAGACCCACCGCGGTCTCCAGGGGCGCGTCGAGAAGGGCAAGGTGGGCGGGGGACTCTGCTACGGCTATGATGTCGTCAAGCGGACCAACAGCGAAGGCGAGCCGCTCCGCGGCGAGCGCACGATCAACGAGGCCGAAGCGTTGATCGTCCGGCGCATCTTCCGTGAGTTCGCGGCCGGACGGAGTCCGCGGGCGATCGCGACGGAACTGAACAGTGAAGCGGTTCCCGGTCCGCTCGGCAGGGCTTGGGGCGATACGACGATCCGCGGACATGTGTCCCGCGGCACCGGCATCCTCAACAACGAGCTTTATGCGGGCGTGCTCGTGTGGAACCGGCAACGGTACGTCAAGGATCCAAGTACCGGCCGGCGCGTCTCGCGGCCGAACCCCGAGTCCGAATGGATTAGAACGGATGTCCCGGAGTTGCGCATCGTCGACGACTCCCTCTGCCGTGCGGCGAAGGACCGGCAGGCCGAACTTGCGAAGCAGTTCGAGCCGACGACCATCGGTGTGCGGGAAGCACGGGCAAAGCGCATTCACAGTCTGCGTCGACCGGCCTTCCTGTTGTCCGGGCTGCTCACTTGCGGCTGCTGCGCCGGCAAGTATGGCATCATCGCCCGAGACCGTTATGGCTGCCTGAACCATTACCGGCGCGGGACGTGTGAGAACAACCGCACGGTAGCCCGGGAGGTGATCGAGTGCCGGGCGCTGGCGGGCCTGCAAGACAAGCTCGTTTCGGCCGATGCCGTGGCCCTCGCGGTGCGCGCCTATGTGGAGCAGATCAATCGGCAGAACCAGGAACGCCGCGCCCAAGCGGAAGTCGACCGCCGGGCCCTCGAAAAGATCGAGCGCGCGATCCAGGGCATCATGCAAGCTATCGAGGACGGAATGTACCAGCCCTCCATGAAAGTGCGGATGGAAGAGTTGGAACGGCAGAAGGCCGAAATTGCCGCGCGCCTGATCGATGCGCCGGCCGATGCGCCTGACGTGCATCCGAACGTCGCCGAACTCTACCGCGCGCAAGTTGCCCGGTTGACGGATGCATTAGCGAGTCCCGATACGCATGCCGAAGCGGCCGCCGATGTTCGCTCTTTGATCGGCGAGGTGGTGATCACGCCGGGTGCGGGCAGAGGCGAGTTTTCGGCCGTTTTACGCGGCGAGCTGATGGGGATTCTGGACCTTGTCGCGGAGGAAAATGGCCCGCCTGGATCTGAAGTTATAACAAACGCGGTTGCGGGCCCCCGCAACCAAAGATAACAAGGCCTTAGCACATAACGCGCTAAGGCCTTGCGCGTGTCTGGAAGCAGGGTGGGGGGCTGAAGCGTTACTCCGGGAAATGTACCCCGCGTTAAATGGCGCTCAGCGCTGTCTCCGGGAAAACTGCCGCAGAGCCGCTTGTTCGGAGAGAGACCATGGCCATGCATCACGTGACGCTGATGGACGGCGGGATGGGGCAGGAGCTCCACCGGCGTAGCGGAAAACCAGCCTCTCCCTTGTGGTCCGCCCAAGTGATGATGGACAGCCCGGAACTAGTCGTCCAATTGCACCGGGACTACATCGATGCCGGCGCGGACGTCATCGAGGTGAACGCCTATACGGCAACACCGGAAAGGCTGGCGCGCGATGCGGACGGCGCGCTGTTCGAGCCATTGCAGAAGGCGGCGCTGAATGCGGCGACCCGGGCCCGCGACCTGTCGGGGAAGCCGGTACTGATTGCCGGATGTCTTCCGCCTCTGGTGGCGAGCTACCATCCGGATCTTGTCCCCGATGAGCAGACGGCACGGGCGAGCTACGGGCGGATCATCGCCTTGCAGAATTCGGCCGTGGACCTGTTTCTGGGGGAGACCCTGTCGACCGTGAGGGAAGGCGCTATCGTCGCCCGCGCGGCGGCGGAGACGGGAAAGCCGGTATGGATCTCCTACACGGTCGACGATTCGGACGGAACGCGACTTCGGTCCGGCGAGCGTCTCGATGATGGTGTCGAGGCTGCGGCCCGCGCCGGAGCCGAGGCGGTGCTGGTGAATTGCTCGATGCCGGAGGCGGTCGCGCAAGCCATGGCCGTGCTCTCGACGTCCGGCCTCCGCTATGGCGGCTATGCGAACGGGTTCACCGCGATCGACGCCCTTGCACCGGGCGGCACGGTCGCCTCCCTTCGGGCACGAGAGGACCTGAACCCAGCCGAATATGCGAACAATGCCATGAGCTGGCTGGAGCAAGGGGCATCGCTCATCGGCGGTTGCTGCGAAGTCGGCCCCGCCCACATTGCGGAGATCCGGCAGAGGTTGGATGCGGCTCAGCCATGGCTCCAATGACCCGGTGGTGTCCGGGGTGAGGCCGGTGCTCAGCCGGCCGTGGAGAGGAACAGCGCCCGATCGGCGGCGACCCGCTCGGCGATGAAGTCCGCCACCGTCCGTACCCGCACGGTGTCGCGGAGGTCGGCGTGGACGATCAGCCAGAAGGTGCGGGTGAGCGCGATCTCGTCGGCGAGGACGGGGACGAGGTTCGCGGCCTCCACGGCCATGAAATCCGGAAGAATGCAGAGGCCCGCTCCGGCCTGGGTAGCGCGCATCTGGGCGATCAGGTTGGAGCTGGTCAGGTGGACGTGCCGGCCATCCGTCACCTCGTCGAAATAGTCGAGCTCCGGCGCGTAGATGAGGTCGGTGATGTAGCCGATCAGGGCGTGATCGGAAAGATCGGCTCGGCTGACGATCGGCGGGTGCGCGGCGAGATAGTCGGTCGCGGCGTAGAGATGGAGGTGATAGTCGGTGAGCTTTCGCGACACGAGGCGCCCTTCACGCGGCCGTGCGACGCTGATGGCGATATCGGCCTCCCGCTTCGACAGGCTGAAGATCCGCGGCATGGCGACGATCTGCAGCTCCAGGCCGGGATAACGGCGCATCAGGTCGCCGATCCGGGGGGCGAGGAAGAAGGCGCCGAAACCATCCGGGGCACCGATCCTGACCGCGCCGGAGAGGGCGAGGTTTTCGCCGGCGATCCGACTCTGCATCTCGGCCGCTGCACTTTCGATCTGCTCGGCATAGGTGAGAAGGCGCTCGCCGGCTTCCGTCAGGGAATAACCGCGCGGTGATCGTTCGAAGAGGCGGGAACTGAGCGCGGTTTCCAGAGTCGTCACCCGGCGGCTGACGGTGGCGTGGTCGCACCCCATCCAGCGCGCAGCGACCGTGAGGCGCCCGTTGCGGGCGACGGCGAGGAAGTAGCGCAGGTCGTTCCAGTCGATCTCCATCCCTATGGGTTTTCACGCACAATGGATGTGCATTCAATCCTCTTTGAGTGCGTAAAAGACCAGCTATGCTAAGTCGACACGAGAAAGAAGGAGGATTCCTTGCGCACCATCGGGCATTTCATCGGAGGTAAGATCGTTCCCGGCAGCTCCGGCCGGACGGCGCCGGTCTTCGATCCCAATACGGGCGAGGTTCAGGCCGAAGTCGCGCTTGCGGCCAAGGCGGAGGTCGAGGCCGCGATCGCCAATGCCGCGGAGGCGCAGCCCGGCTGGGCGGCCACCAACCCTCAGCGCCGCGCGCGGGTGATGATGAAGTTCGTCGATCTGCTCAACCAGAACATGGACGAGCTCGCGCGTCTTCTGTCCTCCGAGCACGGTAAAACGATTCCCGACGCCAAAGGCGACGTCCAGCGCGGCCTCGAAGTGGCGGAGTTCGCGATCGGCGTGCCGCACCTGATGAAGGGCGAGTTCACGGACGGGGCCGGGCCGGACCTCGACATGTATTCGATGCGCCAAGCGCTGGGCGTGGTCGCGGGTATCACACCGTTCAACTTCCCGGCGATGATCCCGATGTGGAAGTTCGCGCCGGCGATCGCCTGCGGAAACGCTTTCATTCTGAAGCCCTCGGAGCGGGACCCCTCGGTGCCGATCCGGCTCGCCGAACTGATGATGGAAGCGGGATTGCCGGCCGGTATCCTCAACGTCGTCAACGGCGACAAGGAAGCGGTCGACACGATCCTGACCGACCGCCGCGTGCCGGCGATCGGCTTCGTCGGATCGTCCGACATCGCCGCGTATGTCTACGCGACCGGGGCTCAGCACGGTAAACGCGTACAGTGTTTCGGCGGCGCCAAGAACCACATGATCGTGATGCCGGACGCCGACATGGAACAGGCGGCGAATGCCTTGATCGGCGCCGGCTACGGCTCCGCGGGCGAGCGCTGCATGGCGGTTTCGGTGGCGGTTCCCGTCGGCGAGCAGACGGCCGATCGGCTGATGAGCACCCTGGTGCCCAAGGTCGAGGCGCTCAAGATCGGCCTCTCCTCCGATCCGCAGGCCGACTACGGCCCGATGGTGACCAAGGCCCTGCGCGACAAGGTGAGGGGCTATGTCGATCTCGGCGTCAAGGAAGGCGCCGACCTGGTGGTCGACGGACGGAACTTCACCATGCAGGGCTACGAAGGCGGCTTCTTCATGGGCGGATGCCTGTTCGACCGGGTGACGGCGGACATGCGCATCTACAAGGAGGAGATATTCGGGCCGGTGCTGTCGGTGGTCCGCGCCAAGGACTACGAAGAGGCGGTTCGGCTCCCGGACGAGCACGAGTACGGCAATGGCGTCGCGATCTTCACTCGCGACGGCGACGCCGCACGGGACTTCGCGCGCCGGGTGAACGTCGGCATGGTCGGCGTGAACGTGCCGATTCCGGTGCCGCTCGCTTACTACACCTTCGGCGGCTGGAAACGCTCCGGCTTCGGCGACCTGAACCAGCACGGGCCCGATGCCGTCCGCTTCTACACCAAGACCAAGACCGTCACCTCCCGCTGGCCCTCGGGCATCAAGGACTCCGCTGAGTTCGTCATCCCGACCATGGGCTGAAACACGGTCGCCTCACGTCACTCCGACGTGAGGCGACCCCATCCTCTACGCATTCGAAACAGATCGCGATCGCCCCGGGCCGAGTGGACCAGGGACGGTCTCGGTCGAGGGTTTGACCATGGACTTCTCATTCAGCGAGGAACAGTCGGCGATTCGGGAGATGGCGCTGTCGTTCGCCGCGGACGAACTCGCACCCCACGCGATCGCTTGGGATCAGGACAAGCATTTCCCCGTTGAGACGCTGAAGGCGGCGGCGGCCCTCGGCATGGGCGGTATCTATGTCCGCGACGACGTCGGTGGCTCCGGCCTCGCGCGTCTCGACGCCGCCCTGATCTTCGAGGCGTTGGCGACCGGTTGCCCGTCGGTCGCCGCCTATCTCTCGATCCACAACATGTCCGCCTGGATGATCGACCTGTTCGGCTCCGACGCGCAGCGGCAGGCCTTCCTGCCGGACCTTTGCGCGATGGCGAAGCTGTCGAGCTACTGCCTGACCGAGCCGGGAGTGGGCTCGGATGCGGCCGCGCTGAAGACCAGGGCCGTGCGCGACGGCGACACTTACGTGCTCGACGGTCAGAAGCAGTTCATTTCGGGGGCGGGCGCCAGCGACCTCTATGTCGTCATGGCCCGCACGGGCGGTGACGGCGCGAAGGGGATCACCGCCTTCGTCGTGCCGGCCGATACCTCCGGTCTCTCCTTCGGAGCGAACGAGATCAAGATGGGCTGGAACGCCCAACCGACCCGGGCGGTGATCTTCGATGGGGCCCGTGTGCCCGCCGCCAACCGGCTGGGCGAGGAAGGCGACGGTTTCAGGATAGCCATGGCCGGGCTCGACGGCGGCCGGCTCAACATCGCCGCCTGCTCGCTCGGCGGGGCGCAGGCTGCCTTCGACAAGGCGGTGACCTATATGGGCGAGCGGTCGGCGTTCGGTCGCAAGCTTCAGGACTTCCAGGCCTTGCAGTTCGGTGTCGCCGACATGGCGGTCGAGCTGGAGGCGGCGCGGACCTTCCTGTGGCGGGCCGCCTCGGCCCTCGACCGGAAGACGCCGGATGCGACGCGCCTGTGCGCCATGGCGAAGCGTTTCGTGACCGATATCGGTTTCGACGTCGCCAATCGGGCGCTTCAGCTCCACGGTGGTTACGGCTACCTCGCCGAATACGGCATCGAGAAGATCGTGCGCGACCTGCGCGTTCATCAGATCCTCGAGGGCACCAACGAGATCATGCGCCTCATCGTCGCGCGGGAGATGTTGAAGGTACGCTGATCGGTGCGACGGTCCCCAAGGATCGGGGTCCAGCGACTTGGCGGTTTCGTGGAAGGGGCGGCCGCTCCCTGTCGAGAAGCGAATGGTCACCATGTCCGAAGCGGTGTTGCGGTGCGGTTCGTCCATGTTCCTAATACAGGGCATGCGAACGCGGGGAGCCTGATGCTGCCGTCGCCGCGTGAAATCGGCGCAGATCTTCCATAGAGACGAAGGACAGAAGACATGACAGAAGGCGTGGTCATTCTCGCTGGCGCGAGAACGGCGATCGGAACCTTTGGCGGTACCCTTGCCGGTGCCGAGCCGTCCAAGCTCGGGGCGGACGTGGCCGTCGAGGCCATGCGGCGTGCCAGTGTGGAACCGGAATCGATCGGCCACGTCGTGTTCGGCAACGTCATTCCCACCGACCCGAAGGACGCCTATCTGGCGCGCGTGGCGGCGATCGAGGGCGGTATCGCGCCGGAGGTTCCGGCCATGACCCTCAACCGCCTGTGCGGCAGCGGCGCCCAGGCGATCGTTTCGGCCGCGCAGAGCATCATGCTTGGCGACGTCGACATGGCGCTTGCCGGCGGCGCGGAAGTGATGAGCCGGGCGCCGCACTACCTCCAGACCGGCCGGTTCGGTCAGAAGATGGGTGACACGACCCTGGTCGACGGGCTCATCGGCGTTCTGACCGACCCGTTCGGCAACGGCATCATGGGCATAACAGCCGAGAACGTCGCCGAGCGCTGGCAGATCTCACGTCCCGACCAGGACGCCTTCGCCGCGGAAAGCCAACGGCGTGCGGAGGCCGCGATCACTGCCGGCCATTTCAAGGATCAGATCCTCCCGGTCGAGGTTTCGCGCGGCCGGCAAACCGTTACGTTCGATACCGACGAGCATCCGAAATCCGGCACGACGGTCGAGAGTCTGGCGGCGCTGAAGCCCGCATTCAAGAAAGACGGGGCGGTGACGGCAGGGAACTCCTCCGGGATCAACGACGGCGCTGCCGCGGTCGTGCTGGCCTCGGAAAGCCGGGCGGAGAAGGCCGGGCTGAAGCCCGTGGCCCGGATCGTCGGCTACGCCCATGCCGGCGTCGAGCCCGGCGTGATGGGCATCGGCCCGGTTCCGGCGGTCAAGGCGCTGCTCGCCCGCACCGGCCTGTCGATCGGCGATTTCGACGTGATCGAATCGAACGAGGCCTTTGCGGCTCAGGCACTTGCCGTGTCGCGCGAGCTCGGCTTCGATCCCGAGAAGGTCAATCCCGATGGGGGCGCGATCGCTCTCGGCCATCCGGTCGGTGCGACCGGTGCGATCCTGACCGTGAAGGCGATCTATCATCTCCAGCGCACGGGTGGCCGATATGGCCTGATCACCATGTGCATCGGCGGCGGTCAGGGGATCGCGTTGGCGATCGAACGCTGCTGAGCGACATGGCGTGGTTCCAGGGTGGGGGGAAACGGCCCCCTTCCCAGGCCGGCGGATCTCTTCAGAACCCGAAAACCCCGTAGCCGGGTTCGTCGCGGGCCGAGGCGCCACACGGAACGGAAGGACTTGGGTCCTTAGGCAGCCGATCGATGGCGCGCGCGGTCGGCCCGCCGTCTACACGGGCCGCGAGTCGATCATCTGGTGGCGATGATGCTGGCCGCGGCCGTCGACGCCCGCCGTCATCGCGATCTGAATGACCTGAGAGAGGCTGTGTGCCCCCAGCTTCTCCATGATGCGCGCCCGGTGCTTCTCCACGGTGCGCGGGCTGATGCCGATATTGGCGGCCGCAACCTTGTTCGGATTTCCGGCCATCAACTCGGCCAGGACGTCATATTCCCGATCAGTGAGAGTGGCCAAGGCGTCGGAGGCGTCGGCTTCCTCGCGCGCTCGGCTTCTTCGTTCCGAAGACACGGCCAGAGCGTGCTCGATGCTCTCGACCAACTGGTCGTTCGTGTAGGGCTTCTGAACAAAGTCGATCGCTCCGGCCTTCATTGCCTGTACCGCTTTCGGTACGTCCGCATGGCCGGTTATGAAGCAGACGGGTATGTCGATGCCGTGGACCGCCAATTCGCTCTGCAGCTCGAGCCCGGTCATATCCGGCATCATCATGTCGACAAGCAGGCAGCCCCGATCGACGCCGGCCGACGTCCGTAGGAAGGATGCGCCGGAATCGAAGGTATGGACGAGATAACCGCGCGCGGTGAGCATGATGCGGAGCGAGTCACGGATCGCAGGCTCGTCATCCACCACGAAGACCGGCCCCTTCTTCGTGTCGTCTTCTGTCACCGGGTCAAGCCTCTTCATTATTCACTGGTAGCGAGACAACGAATTCCGTGCCGTCCCCGGGGCGCGTGGCAAAGGTAAGCCGTCCGCCATGGGCTTCGACGATCGAACGGCTGAGCGACAAACCGATGCCCATGCCCCCTGACTTGGTGGTCACGAAGGGTTGAAACAACTTCTTGGCGATATCCTTGGGAATGCCGGGGCCGGTGTCGGCGACCGCGATCTCGACCATGTGGTCCGCGCCGCGCCGGGTTTCGACCAGGACCCGGCCGTTCGCCATTCCCGATACCGCATCGAAGGCATTGCGGATGACGTTGAGCAGAACCTGCTGGATCTGTACCCGGTCGGCGTCGACCGGGGGCAGGTCGGGCGTCAGGCTGAGGTCGGTCTCGATCCCCCGATCACTGGCGCCGGCGAACATCAGCGTGGCGGCGTCGCGAACCAGGGCGTTGATGTCCTGGGGCGCCCTGATGGTGTCGGTTGCCGTCGCTAGCGACCGGATGCGTTCGATGATGTCGATGGCATGCCTCGCCTGCTCCAGGGCTTTTCTGCCCAGGTCTTTCGCCATCGTCAGGTCGTCCGCTTCCAGAACCGTGCCGCAGACCTCCATGTAGGACCCGATCGCCGTAAGCGGTTGGGTCAGCTCATGGGCGATGCCCGTGGTCAGCTCGCCCAGTTCCGCGAGGCGGATCGCGCGGTGCAGCTCGGTCTGCGACCGTTGCAGTTCGGCCGTTCGCTCCGACACCCGTCGTTCAAGGTTGCGCCGGCTGTCGATAAGGCTTTGTTCGAGCGCCTTCTGTTTGGAAATGTCCCGAATGGCGGCGATCGTCACGAACTCATGGTCGAAATAGGCGGGCGACAGCTTGACGTCGATCGGGAATTCCCGACCGTCCTTCGCACGGCCAAAGAGTGCCAGGCCTTCGCCCATCGAGCGCGTCTTCGGCGTTGCGAAGAACCGCTTCACGTTGTCCTTGTGCTTCTCCCGAAAACGTTCGGGCATCAGAATTTCGACGGGGCGGCCGAGGACCTCGTCCGACTGGTAGCCGAACAGCCGTAGCAGTTCACTGTTTGCTCTGTTGATCCGGCCGTCCACATCGACGACCGCGGTCGGGTCGGGTGCGGCTTCGAGCAGGCTGCGGAGCTCGTCCAGGGCTTCGCGCGGCCGCGTCGAGTCGATGAAGGTGGCGACGACGCCGGCTACCGCGCCGTCGTCCGTACGAAACGGCATGATGCGCCGGACGTACCATCGGCCGTTGGCCGCGTGGACTTCCTCCTCCATGATCCGGCTGTTCAGCAGCACGGCATAGGCGTCGTCCAGGAAACGGTCGTCTTCGAACTTGCGGACGAAATGGCCGATCGGACGGCCGATATCGTCGGGGACCAGCTCGATCAGCATTTCGATCGTCGGCGTGAACCATTTGATGTCGAGGTTCGCGTCGAGTACCAGGGTCGGAATCTCGATGCTGTTCAGCAGGTTGTTGAGATCATGCCGCGCGCCGTCCAGCTCGGTCACCTTGTGCTCGAGCTGAGCATTGACGGTCGTGAGTTCCTCGTTGCGAGACTGAAGCTCCTCGCGCGATGATTCGAGTTCCCGGAGCCGTTCCCAGTTGGACTCGCTGGCTTCGACGGGGGACGAGGCCGCCCTCTTGTCGTCGCGGAAGTTCACCAGTAGAGGTCGCCGAAACCGGAATGGGGTAATGGCGGTGCCGCGGTAACGATGACGGCGCGATCGACGATGAAGGCGATATCGCTATCAGCCGGCGTCGACTCAAAGAATCGCTTCAACCCCGCCAGACTGCCGGCGGACGCTCCGATACCGACTATCGGGAATGTCGTCCGATCCTCGGCGGTGGCGCCTGGGTCGGCGTTGGAAGGATCACCGGTCAAGGCTGCCAAAAAAGCTGGAGAGGGAGAGGGTCAAAAATCAAGCAAACGCGCCTTTTCGACGTTCATTCTTCCATACATCAAACAGTGTGAAGCGAAAACGCCTTTCCGAACAGTCCCTCTGCCAAAAAGGCACTGAGTCCGTCGAAATGTTTTTCGAGACGTCAAAAAGTTAGGCGGGAAATATCCACTCCTATTCAATAGGTATTTTAACCCATTTCGCCGCTGCAATCACTGTTTACATCCTGAAGGGATGGAACAAACCCGATTGAAGCGGGGGGCGTGGATGGGATCCGCCTCGAGAACAAGCGCGTTTGATCAGTTGGAACCGGTTTCTTCGAGCGAAGGACTGGGCCGCGCATGTGCGCCACGGCGGATGACCTCAGCCCAAACGGGCATGCCTGCCGTGTCCGACGCATCGTGTTCCGGATGCCCGGCCGGCGATCGGTCTTTTTGTCGTGCGCTCCATGGCCAACAATTTGACGATCTGGAAAAAGCGCGCAGGAGCTGTGTGCTCCACTCAGGCGAGAACCTCTTCTGGGAAGGAGAGCGCTTCGACTCGTTTTGCACCGTTCTCGACGGGTGGCTCTTCTCCTATCGGCTGTTCGGCGACGGTCGGAGGCAAATTCTGAACCTGCTGTTCCCGGGCGATGTCGTGGGGAGCTGGATCGGCGAGGCGGTCGCCCATTGCTCCGTTCAGGCGCTCACGCCGTCAAAGCTTTGCGTGCTTCCCCAGCTGTCGCAAATGGATCTCGCAACGCGGTTTCCGGAACTGGCGATCCGCTATGGGGAGACAATCCACAATCAACTGGTCCGCAGCGAGTGCCGCGTGGCGAGCCTTGGGCGGCAGTCGGCACGTCAGCGTATCGCGCATTTCATTCTCGACCTTTGCTGCCGGCTCAACGTCTCGCATGGGAAACCTCTGCAGGCTGCTATTCCCATGCCCCTGACCCAGGAGGATATCGCCGATTTCCTCGGACTCACCAACGTGACCGTCTGCCGCATCCTCGGAGACTTTCGCACGGAGAATCTGATCCGAATTGCCGGCCACGAACTGCAGGTCCGGGATCCGGAGCAACTCGCGGAAATCTGCGAATACGATTGGCTGGAATGTTCCTCCGCATCAGCGGAGGCATGGATCTAGCGCGTCCGTTCCGCCACTTGGCCGAAGGCATTTCGGCAATCGCAAGACATCGGGAACGGGGATTCCACGCCTCTAGACGGCGCAGAACCAGGAACGAAGTTCGGTGCGATCCGCGATCCGCGATCCGCGATCCGCGATCCGCGGTCCGTCGCCGTCGACCGCGATACCCAGACAGCGAAGCACGACAAGCAGCGACATTTTGCCCTCAGGTCGATCTCTCAGTTCGCTGAAGACGATGCCTCCATCACCTCGAACGAGTCCGCGACCTGGGTCCAGTGATCGGCGCCGTGCTTCTCGGCCAGTCGGCGCTGGGCCGAATCAAGCGCGTGGGCGCGATCGTCCTCCACGGTGACATAGACCGTCGCCAGCTTGACCGGATGGGTGTGGCCATAGCTGTCCGGGATGTTCTTGAAGAACGTCACCCCGATCGTCTCGAAGGGGCTCGAGTCCGGACTACAGGGCTCGACGTCTCCCGGCGTGACCATGCCGACCAGGTGCCCGCGGCCATCCATTACCGGTAGATGCGTCAATCCGTGCGTCGCCATCAGTTCCGCCGCATTCTCCGTCGTCTCCGTATCGCTGCAGGAAAGCAGCGGCGCGGACTGGATATCCCTCACCGAGGCATGGTCGGGCGAAAGGCCTTCCGCGGTCGCCCGCCACAGCAGGTCGTGCTCGGTCAGCATGCCGGTCAGCCGCTCGCCGTCGGCGACCAGCAGGCAGGAAAGGTGATCGTGGCGCATGCGGCGTGCGGCCGCCGCGACCGACATGTCCGCCGGAATGGTCGGGACGGGAGGTCCCATGACATCGCGTACCAGCATCGCCACTCCTTTCACGTCTACAGGCCGGTCAGCTCAGGATTCAGCCAACTCCGCGCTCTGGTCGATCGTCCATCCGATCACCCGGCTCGGTCCGTGTGCGGTCAGCAGGCCCGGTTGGGAAACGACCCGCTTGACGCTGTCGAGACGGGGCACCAGCGAAGCCGCTTCTTCAGCGTGGTCGGCCAGCACTAGCCATACGCGATCGCCCTGAAATCCATCGTCGCTCGCGGCGCCCGTCACCTCGAACAGCTTCTTCAATGCGACCATCGTGCGTCTCAGCGCTGGGTGTCCATCAGCGTTCGAAGCTTCCGCCGGGCGCGGGAAATCCGGGACCTGACGTTGCCTGACGATGTTCCCAAGGCCGAGGCGACGGCGGCGTTGGAGAACCCTGTCGTCGCGTAGGCTCGGATGATCTGGCGGTCTGACGGAGGCAGGGCGCGGATCATGTCGTCGATCTCGGCCAGGAGATCGAAGTCCGGGGCCCGATGGCGGTGTCCCGCCATCTCCGATTGCATCTCCGAAAGCAGGCGGATTCGACTGCGCTCCCGGCGGCAGTCGTTGGCGAACTGGTTCCGGAGAATGGTCAGCAACCACGCCCGGAGATTGGTGCCGGGCTGGTATAGATGCGACTTTCGCAGTGCGCGTTCGACGCTGTCCTGAACCAGTTCGGCCGCCCCCTGCCGGTTCCGGACCAGCCGCATTGCCGCTCGTTGCAGATCGGGAATGAGGGCCACGATACCGTCCCGGCACTCGTCACTGGGCGTCATTATCCCTGCCTCCGAAAGCAAGCTCGCAGTCTCCTCATGAAAAGACCAAGATCGGTTCCCTTCCTTAATCTGGATTAACATGTACTTTCATAAATAATAGTGACAGATCTCTCCTATTCTTTTGTAGTATATTTTGCCTATTTATCGTCAAAATTGGCATCATTTTGACTCAATCTGCATGGCGGAAGGGGCGGTGATATGGCGGCGGATGATGGCGAAAGCTCTGGGAAGGGCAGACGGTCGGGTGTCATGACCCGCATTGACAAAGTCCTTGCAGTCGGCGAGTCAGGGAAGTAAATCCGGTCGGCTACTTGTGCGGGATCGAAGTGGCCCGCAAAGCTCGTGGTCCGGGAAACCCGATTTGTCGAGGTTTAACCGAAGACGTTAAATCCCGGTGAGAGGCCGCCGGAATCGAAGGGGCAAAGATACGGACCGCCGTCCGGCTCTGTCTCGGGGCCGGCCAATCTAACGGGACGGTCCGCCGTTCTGGCTCTTCAGCGTCAGATACATCAGGACGAGATACACCCCGGGAACCAGAACCAGCACCATGAACTCGGGAAAAGCCGGCGCAGGGCAATTCGTCGCGAACATTCGGTAGCCAATAAAGATGTCGACAAGGGCAATGATCGCGATGCCGATGAACCACGGCATCAGGAGGATCCTCTTCCCGCTGCTCATGCTCTTCTCCTTCCCTGAGATCGAGAATGGTTAAGCTCTAACGACGATCTACCATCGCGCGATCTGCTCCAGTGGGCGATGAAGCCGTGATGGGACCGGGCGGCGATCCGCGCACGTCTGTGTTGATTTGTATCGTGGCGGTTTCGTCCGCGATTTAACTCAGATGAAACCGATCTCAAAAGTTGGCAGGTTTTTGACGGAATGGGCCAGCTAAGCGGTCTTCCGGGGCGCTCCAGCACTTCGATGCTGCTCTGCGCTGCCGCTTGCGCGCCGTCTCCCTCATTGCTCTGGATTAAGGCGGCCCGGCGGGGCCCGATGCCACAGTCATCGAGTCTCCGGGGAAGGTCTCGTCATGCAGTTGCCGATCCAGATCACCTACCGCGATTTCCAGCCGGCGGCGGCGGTGGATGCGCTGATCCGCGAAAAGGCGGCCGAACTCGACCGTTATCACCACCGAATCATGGGCTGCCGCGTGGTCGTCGAGACTCACCACCATCACCAGCGCAAAGGCCGCCTCTACCATCTACGAATCGACCTGACCGTGCCGGGGGCGGAAATCGTCGTCGGCCGCGAGCCCGGCGCCCGCCACGCCCATGAAGACATCGGCGTGGCGATCCGCGATGCGTTCGATGCGGCCCGCCGACAGCTCGAAGACCACGCCCGAAAGGCGCGCGGCGATACCAAGACTCACGCCGTTCCCAGCCATGGCCATGTCAGTCAGCTGATCGCCGAAAACGATTACGGCTTCATCGAAACGCCGGATGGCAGCGAGGTCTACTTCCACCGCAACAGCGTCGGGGGGCCGGGCTTCGATGCATTGTGGCTCGGAGCGGAGGTCCGTTTCGACCTCGTCGAAGGGGAAGGCGAGAAGGGGCCGCAAGCGAGTGTCGTCGTTCCTTCCGGCAAGCATCACCTGCCGCCGAAGGAGACTGCCTGAGCATCGGTCGGCCGGACGATACGTCGCAGCGAACCGCAGGGAGGGCGGGATGCCGTTCGAGACGATCACCAAGCACCCGGAACGTTTTCCGGTCGCGCCCAATCTCGCCGATTACGAGGCCGCCCGTGCCGACTTCGACTGGGATGCCGCCCGCGCTGCGCTGAGCGGTCTTCCCGGCGGCCAGGGTCTCAACATCGCTTATGAAGCGGTGGACCGCCATGTCGCGGCGGGCCGCGGCGACCGCCGGGCCATCCGCCATATCGACCGCCATGGCGGCATCACCGATCTCAGCTTCTCCGATCTCGCGCGCGAGAGCGCCCGGTTCGCCAACGTCCTCGGCGGTCTCGGGATCGAGAGGGGGGAGCGGGTGTTCGCCCTTTCCGGGCGCGTCCCGGCACTCTACGCCGCCGCGCTCGGGACCTTGAAGGCCGGTGCAGTCTTCTGCCCTCTGTTCTCGGCCTTCGGGCCGGAGCCGATCGCCGCTCGTCTGGAGATCGGCTCCGGCCGTGTGCTCGTCACCTCCCGCATCCTCTACCGGCGAAAGGTCGCCGATCTGTGCGCGCGGCTGCCGGCGCTGGACTATGTGTTGCTGACCGATGGCGGCCCCGAGGACGAGGGTGACGGCGTGCTCGCTTTGCCGCGTCTGATGGCGGACGTATCCGACTCCTTCACCATCGCGCCGACCGCCCCGGAGGACATGGCGCTGCTCCACTTCACCAGCGGCACGACGGGAAAGCCCAAGGGGGCCATCCATGTCCACCAGGCCGTGGTGATGCACGCCATGACCGGCCGGATGGCGCTCGACCTCCATGACGGCGACGTCTTCTGGTGTACCGCCGACCCCGGGTGGGTGACCGGCACCTCCTACGGCATCATCTCGCCGCTGGTGAACGGTGTCGGCATGATCGTCGACGAGGCCGAGTTCGACGCCGATCGCTGGTACGGCATTCTCCAGGACCAGCGGGTGACCGTCTGGTACACGGCGCCGACCGCGATCCGCATGCTGATGGAGGTCGGCGCCGACGTCGCCAAAGGGTACGACCTGTCGTCGCTTCGCTTCCTGGCCAGCGTCGGCGAGCCCCTGAACCCGGAAGCGGTGGTGTGGGGCGCCGAGACCTTCGGCATTCCGTTTCACGACAACTGGTGGCAGACCGAAACCGGCGGGATCATGATCGCCAACTATGCGGCGATGCCGGTGAAGCCGGGCTCGATGGGCCGGCCGCTGCCCGGCATTGCCGCTGGGATCGTCGAACGGACCGAGGACGGCGGCGCCAGGGAAATCGCGGAGCCGGACACCGAAGGCGAGCTCGCGCTGCGCGTCGGCTGGCCGTCGATGTTCCGCGGCTACCTGCACGAGGAAGCGCGGTACCGGAAGACCTTCGCCGGTGACTGGTACCTGACCGGTGATCTCGCGAAGCGCGACGCCGACGGCTATTTCTGGTTCGTCGGCCGGGCCGACGACGTGATCAAGGCCGCGGGCCACCTGATCGGCCCGTTCGAGGTCGAGAGCGTGCTGATGGAGCATCCGGCGGTGGCCGAGGCGGCGGTGATTGGAAAGCCCGACGATGTCGCCGGAAACGTGATCAAGGCGTTCGTCGCCCTGAAGCAGGGTTACGAACCGGGCGAGCCGCTGCTGAAAGAGCTGATGGCCCATGCCCGCAAGCGTCTCGGCCCGGCGGTGGCGCCGCGCGAGATCGCATTCCGCGCCAACCTGCCGAAGACCCGGAGCGGCAAGATCATGCGCCGTCTGCTCAGGGCGCGGGAGCTGGGACTGCCCGAAGGCGACCTTTCGACCCTCGAAAGCGACGAACGATGACCGGGACCGACGAGAAGGTTCATCTGACCAGGGAGCACTGCCTCGATCTGCTCCGGCAGATGGTCCGCATCCGGCGTTTCGAGGAGAAATGCGCCGAGCTCTACAGCGGGCAGAAGATCCGCGGCTTCCTGCACCTCTATATCGGTGAGGAGGCGGTGGCCGCGGGGACCATGCAGGCGTTGAAGCCGGATGATGCCGTCGTCGCGACCTATCGCGAGCACGGCCACGCGTTGGCCCGTGGCCTCGCCATGGGGCCGGTCATGGCGGAGATGTACGGAAAGGTGAACGGCGCCAGCCGCGGCCGTGGCGGGTCGATGCACATCTTCGATCGCGGCAAGCGCTTTCTCGGCGGCAATGCGATCGTCGGCGGCGGCCTGCCGCTGGCGGTGGGCCTGGCCCTCGCAGACAAGATGCAGGGCAGGGACCGGGTTACCGCCTGCTTCTTCGGCGAAGGTGCGGTCGCGGAAGGCGAGTTCCACGAATCGCTCAATCTCGCCGCGCTGTGGAAGCTGCCGGTGCTGTTCCTCTGCGAGAACAATCTCTACGCCATGGGCACCGCGCTCGACCGCTCGGAATCCCAGACCGACATCCACCTCAAGGCGGCGTCCTACAACCTGCCGTCGCGGCAGGTCGACGGCATGGACGTGGTGGCGGTCGAGGGGGCGGCACGCGAGGCTGCGGCCAGCGTGCGTCGGGGCGCCGGGCCGTTCTTCCTGGAATTCCGCACTTACCGCTTCCGCGCCCATTCGATGTTCGACGCCCAGCTCTACCGCGAAAAGGAAGAGGTCGAGCAGTGGAAGGAGAACGACCCGATCCCGCGCTTCGCCGATTGGGCCCAACAGGCCGACCTGCTGCACCCGGCCGATAAGGAGGCGATCGAGGCGTCCGTTCAGGCAGAGCTGGCCGAGGCGGTCGCTTTCGCCGAGGCCGGCGCCTGGGAGCCGGTCGAGGATCTGCAGAAATTCGTGACGATGGACGAGGTGCCGGCATGAATGGCGACGGCACCGCCGCGCCCCGCCTTCGCCTCACCTATCGCGACGCGGTGCGCGAGGCGATCCGCGATGCGCTGACCCGCGATGAGCGCGTGTTCCTGATGGGTGAGGACGTCGGGCGCTACGGCGGCTGTTACGCGGTGAGCAAGGGCCTGTTGGCTGAATTCGGCGAGGACCGGATCCGTGACACGCCGCTGTCCGAATCGGCCTTCGTTGGCGCCGGCATCGGTGCGGCACTGAATGGCATGCGTCCGATCGTCGAGGTCATGACGGTCAATTTCTCGCTGCTCGCCCTCGACCAGATCGTCAACAACGCCGCCACCATTCCGCACATGTCGGGTGGGCAGTTCGCAGTGCCGCTGGTCATCCGCATGGCGACGGGATCGGGGCGCCAGCTCGCCGCCCAGCACAGCCACAGCCTGGAAGGCTGGTACGCGCATATTCCCGGCCTCAAGATCCTGGCGCCCGCGACGCTCGAGGATGCCCGCGGCATGCTGTGGACGGCGATCGAGGATCCCAACCCGGTGCTGATCTTCGAGAACGTCCAGCTTTACGACATGGAGGGCGAGCTGCCCGCCGATGCGGGACCCGTCGACATCACCCGCGCCGCGATACGCCGGGAGGGCAAGCATGCCAGTGTCGTCACCTTCGGCGGCTCGGTCCCCAAGGCGGTGGCGGCGGCTGAGACCCTGGCCGGAGAGGGCGTCGACGTCGAGGTGGTCGATCTCCGCTCCCTCCGCCCGCTCGACGACGCGACGATCATGGCATCGGTCGCCAAGACCCATCGCGTGCTGGTCGTGGACGAGGGCTGGCGGAGCGGCGGTCTCTCGGCGGAGGTCAGTGCCCGGATCAACGAGCAGGTGTTCTACGAACTCGACGCACCGGTCGCCCGGCTGGCGGGTGTCGAGGTCCCGATCCCCTATCCCAAGCATCTGGAAGATGCGTCGGTGCCCCAGGCCGACACCATCGCCGCCGCGCTGCGGGAGATGGTCGGCCGGCGATGAGCGCGTTCGTCATGCCCTCTCTCGGCGCGGACATGGAGGCGGGGACGGTTGTCGAGTGGCTGCGGAAGGTCGGCGACACCGTTCACCACGGCGACGTGATCGCGGTGGTCGAGACGCATAAGGGCGCGATCGAGGTCGAGGTGTTCGAGGATGGGGTGGTCGAGGAAATTCTGGTTCCGCCGGGCGAGGAGGTTCCGGTCGGTACCGCCTTGGCGATGATCGGCGACGGCAGCGGCGCCTCGGCTGCCGCCGCGCCGAAAGCCCCCTTACCTGCTGCGGCGCCTCCGATGGCGGGCGAAGTCCGAAGGCCAGACGTGCTGAAGGTCAAGCCGAAGGCTCCGGTGGCCGCCGAGGAGGGCCGCCGGCGCGTTTCGCCCTATGCGCGGCGGCGCGCCGAAGCGCTCGGCGTCGACCTTGCGGACGTGAAAGGGACGGGGCCCGGCGGTGTCGTCCAGGCGGTGGACGTCGAGCAGGCGGCGGGCCGAGCCCGTGCGTCGGGACGGGAAGCACCGGCCGCACCTCCGGGCCGTCGCCGCGGCTTCGACCCTGAAGCCATGCGCCAGGGGATCGCCGCGGCGATGGCGAAGTCGCACCGTGAGATTCCCCATTACTATCTCGACACCACCATCGACATGCAGGCGGCGATGCACTGGCTGGAGGCCGCCAATGCCGAGCGCCCCGTGGCCCAGCGCCTGCTCTATGCCACCCTGCTGATCAAGGCGACGGCGCTCGCTCTCCGCAAGGTGCCGGAGTTGAACGGCTTCTGGATCGACGGCGGGGCGCGGCCGGCGGAGCGGGTCCATATCGGCTGGGCGATCGCCCTCCGTGGCGGTGGGCTGATGGCACCGGCGATCCACGATGCCGACACGATGAGCCTCGATGCGCTGATGGCGGCGATGCGCGATCTTGTGGCGCGCGCCCGGTCCGGCGGCATTCGCGGCTCGGAGATGACCGATCCGACGATCACCATCACCAACCTGGGAGAGCGCGGCGCCGAGGCGGTCCATGGCCTTATCTACCCGCCGCAGCTCGCCCTGGTCGGTTTCGGCCGCTTGGCTCAGGCGCCTCTCGCGATCGATGGCGCTGTCTCCGTCCGCCCTGTCGTCCGAGCGTCTCTCGCGGGTGATCATCGCGGCAGCGACGGCCATAGCGGCGGGCTGCTGCTGGCGGCGATCGACGCGTTGCTCCAGAAACCGGAGGGCCTATGACCGAGCAGGAAATTCGCGACGCCGTACTGGAAAGCCTGTCCGGCGTCGCGCCGGAACTGGATCTGAGCGAGGTCGAGGACGACACCGACCTCCGCAACGATCTCGATCTCGATTCGATGGACTTCCTCAACTTCGTCATTGCCGTCAGCGAGCGGTTGGGTGTCGACGTTCCCGAGGCCGACTACGGCAGGATGGACACGCTGGCGAAGTGCGTCGAATACCTGCGCGCGGCGCAGGCGAAATAGGCGCAAGGGCCGTCCAGGCCGATCGACCTACCTGAAAGGGTAATTGCCGCGGCGGCGGCCGTCTTCGAAACTCCTTCCCCATGCGAAAGGGTGAGCCGCCTTTTGGCGAGCGGCCGATAGGGGGAGGGGACGATGGTCGAAGTCTATTTTGCGACGAACCGGCGGCCCAATCGCCAGAACGGACCAACGGATTTCACCTCCGAATTCACGCCGGATATCAACTCCTTCCGGGTCGGGACCGGGACCGTCGAGGGGAACAATCTCTTCGAGCAGGACGTGGATGTCCTAGCGGAGCGGGCGACGATCTCTGTCGAGCCGGAGCGCATGAATGCCGAGGATGCGCGGGCATCCCGTGTGGGAAGCGACGTCGTCTTCTCCCGAATACGCGAGCGTATGAAGGCGGGTGCGGACGCGATCCTGGCGATCCATGGCTACAACTACACCTTTCGGCAGGCGGTGGCGCGCGCGGCCCAGCTCGGCCAGTGGCTGGCACCCGAGGCATCCGACATGCGGGGGGAGCGGCCGGAGCCGCCGGTCATGCTCCTGTTCTCATGGCCGTCGCGCGGGGAAGGTGTGACCCCGAGACTCTATGACGATGAGCGGGCTCGCGCCCGGGCGTCTGGGGAGGCGCTGGGGCGGGCCATCTTGAAGGCGACGGACTTCCTCCGTGCGATCAAGCGGGAAGACCGCTGCGACGGGTCCATTCACCTGCTGGCGCACAGCATGGGCAATTGGGCGCTGCGCGGGGCGGTCCAGTACATGAAGACCTTCGTCGGCGAGAACATCCCGCCCTTGTTCGACGAGGTGATTCTGATCGCCGCCGACGAGGACGACGATACCCTGGGGCAAGGCTATAAGCTGGCGCCCCTTCTTCGGGGAAGCCGCCGGGTTACCGTCTACTACAACCATCAGGACTGGGCGCTGAAGGCCAGCGACTGGGCCATGGGCAATCCAGATCGTCTGGGACGGTCGGGGCCGAAAGGTGCCGCTGGGGTGCCGGTAAAGGTGGAGCCGGTGAACGTCTCCCGGAAAATCCTGTGGGATGCCCCGGCGGGCGAGAAGTGGCAGGAAGACGACACCGGTCACCAGTACTACCGAAACAATCCGCGTGTGCGGCTGGACCTTCTGGACGTTCTGGACGGCGTGGATGCCCGGTTGATCGCGGGGCGACAGCCGGCGGAGGACGGGGGCGGGTTCGTCCTCGTGGACCGGTAGGGTTCTCGAAAGTCCGATTTTTCAGCAAGCGGAACACTGAGGGGGGCGTCATGGTTTCGGTCTTGAAGAGAATGGGCGTGGCGATTGCCATGCCTGTTCTTCTGCTTGGTTGCACCGATCTGGGGGCGGTCCGGGAGTGGTCGTCCACGTCGCTGGAAGCGACCCAGTACAACGAACTGGTCGCGACCTATGCCGAGACACCGGCCCGGCTCGCGCGCTATGACGCTCCCGCGGCGGCGAGTGCCTGGACGGAGCAGGCGGCGCTTCGCGCCGAACAGGCCGAGGCGCTCAAGACACAGCTCGACGTGGTCGCCGACTATATGGGGGTGCTGGCGACCCTCTCCTCGGACGCGACGGTCGACTATTCCCGGGATACCGATGCGCTCGTCGCTTCGCTGAGGAACCTCGACACGCCGATCTCTGCGACCACCTTGGGGGCGGTCGGCGGCCTGATGAAGACCATGGTGAATGCGGCGGCCGGGGCTTGGCGTGCCGGTGCCGTGGAACGGTTGGTCGAGCAGGCCAATGCCCCGTTGCAGACGATCCTGGCGAGTGAGCTCCGCGCGATCGTTGCGGAGGACTTCCGGCGCGATCTGGAGATCGAGGCTCAGCTTCTCGACAGCTATTTCAAGGGGCTGCTGCGTGCCGGCGGCGGTTCCGCGACGGCGAATGCCGCTCTTCAGGAATGGTACGAAATCCGCAAGGCGGAGAATCGGAAGCGGCAGACGGCCGTGGACACCTATGTGAGCGTGCTCGACAAGATTTCCGCTGGCCATCAGCAGCTCTACGATGCCCGCGGCGAACTGGATTCGGTCGGCCTCGCCAAGAAGCTGTTCCGGCTCGCCAAGGATATCCGCCGGGATATCCGAACCCTGATTGCGGCCTGAGGGGAGGATTGCAGCCATGCCATTGTCAGCAGACGACGCTCGGGCCATCGCCGACGACCTGCTCGCCGCGGCGAAGTCGATCGATGCATATCTCGATGCCAATTGGGGCAGCATGACCCGCGCCGAGTACGAGGCGCTGAACGAGTCCCAGAAGACGCTTCTTCGCCTGGCGTCTTTCGCGACGACCGAGGCGGTGGGGTTGGCGCTTGACGAGCTTCAGAATCCGACTGCGGCTCTGCGATCGGTGATAAACGCGGGCCGCGAGAAGATCGAGACCCTGCAAACCATCGGTCAGGTCATCCAGGTTGCGGCCGGGCTCGCCGATCTCGCCGCTGGCATCATGGCCCGCAATCCCGGGGCGGTGTTCAAGTCCGCGCGCAATCTCGCCGATACCGTGGAGATCGACATTTTGTAGGCTCTCCGGCGCGGGCCGGTGCCTGGACCGGCTCGCGGAACGGATCAGCCGGTTTGGTCTCTGGTTGAGGGACCAGCCTTCCTCGCGCTATCAAGTGCGGGTGTGACCGGCGACGTCTCGCCGTCCGGAGGAAAGGCTGACGATGGCGAGCGTTGACGAAGAGGTGTCCTTGTTCGACAGGATCGGCGGTGCGCCGACCATCGATCGCCTCGTCGATGCGTTCTACGCGCGAATGGACAGCCTGCCCGAAGCGAAAGGAATTCGTGCGCTGCATGCGCCCGATCTCGGGCCGACGCGGCAGGTCCTCAAGCGCTATCTCGGCGAATGGACGGGCGGGCCGAAGCTCTATTCGGCGGAGAAAGGGCATCCGCGCCTTCGGCAGCGTCATCTGCACATCCCTATCGGTGAGGCGGAGCGCGATGCGTGGCTTCTCTGCATGCGCGGTGCGCTCGATGAAACGATCGCCGACTCGCAGGCGCGCGAGACCCTTTATGACGCTTTTGCCGGTCTTGCCGACTGGATGCGCAATCTTCCCGGCAACGCCCACGACGCGCGCCGCCACGGGCGGTAGCTGGACGGCGGCGTCGATTGCCGCCGGTACCGATTCACCCTGGACTGGGCCGCCGCGATAGGCGAGTTTGGCGCGGCTGTGATTGCGCGCGCCGCAATCCGTGAGAAGCCCGCACAAGCTTCGGCTTTGCGGGCTTTGGTGCATCTCGACTGAGCGCGCTTTCCGCGAGGCAGGGAAGCGATGCGGACGGGTAACGGATGACTGTCGACGAATCACCGGCAAGCATCATCAATATCGACCTGACCGCCGTCGTCGTGATGGTGGCGGACGGGGAGCCCTACGTCCTTGTCCTTCGCGATTCCGGCGGCGGCTTCGACGCCTTGCCGTTCGGACCTCTGCAGAAGGACCACGGAACGCTTCAGGCCGGAATGCGGAGCTGGGTGGAGCGGCGGACCCAGCATCGTCTCGGCTATATCGAGCAGCTTTACACTTTCGGCGACAGGCCCCCTTGGCCCAAAGGGCTCGATGCCGGTACCGGCGGCCGGACGCTGTCGCTTGCCTATCTCGCACTCGTCCAGGAAGCGCATCCGTCCTTCGTTGGCCATGCCGCCTGGCGCTCCTGGTACGATTACTTTCCCCTGGAAGACTGGCGCGAAGGCACGCCGGCGGTCCGCGAACCGTTGCTGGCGCATCTCGAAGGTTGGAGCGCCGCCGCCGGGCCGCGCGGCCGGACGGCGCGGGCCGAGAGGATCGGCCTGACGTTCGGCCTGTCGGAGCGGGCGTGGGACGACGAACGGGCGCTCGAGCGCTACGAGCTGCTCTACGAGGCGAAGCTCGTGCCCGAAGCACGGTCGGATGCGGGGGAGGCGACCGCCGCCGATATCGAGGCCCTCGCCGGGCGGCCGATGATCCAGGACCATCGGCGCATCGTGGCGACCGCCATCAGCCGTTTGCGCGGCAAGATCAAGTACCGGCCGGTGCTGTTCGAGCTTCTGCCCGAGAAGTTCACGCTGCTGCAACTGCAGCGCACCGCAGAGGCGCTGTCCGGTATGCGCCTTCACAAGCAGAATTTCCGCCGTCTCGTCGAGCAGCAGCGGCTGGTCGAGGAAACGGGCGAGATGGCGACCGACACCGGCGGCCGTCCGGCGAAGCTGATGCGTTTCCGCCGCGAAGTGACGCTGGAGCGTCCCGCGCCCGGCGTTCGGGTTACGGCGACCCGCCGCGCAGGATACCCTTGATTCCCGCACGACCCTTCATATACTCAATCTGAGCATAAGGGGTTCGGCAGTCGGGCCTCTCTTTTTTGACCGTGAAATGCTCATTTTGAGCATAAGGAGGCTCGAATGAATACGGGCGATCTCTCCCATGCCGAAGTGCTGCCGTACACACCAGCCGTGGCGGCGCGGACGGCCGACGTGTTCGAGCGCATGAAACGGGTGGTGCCGGCGATCGAATGGCCGATCCATGCCCCGGAGATCGATGCGATCCGGTCGCTCAAGGAGAAGCGCAACGCGATCGTTCTCGCCCACAACTACCAGACGCCCGAGATATTCCACGGCGTGGCCGACATCGTCGGCGACTCGCTCGCCCTGGCGCGGCGGGCGACCGAGACCGATGCCGACGTGATCGTTCTTGCCGGCGTCCACTTCATGGCCGAGACCGCCAAGCTGGTGAACCCGGAGAAGATCGTTCTGATCCCGGACGACGATGCCGGCTGCTCGCTCGCGTCCTCGATCACCGGCGCCGACGTGCGGCTGCTGCGCGAGACCTATCCCGGCGTCCCGGTGGTGACCTATGTGAATACTTCCGCCGAGGTGAAGGCCGAGGCCGACATCTGCTGCACCTCGGGCAACGCGGTGAAGGTGGTGGAGTCGCTTGGCGTACCCCGCGTCATCTTCATTCCCGATGCTTATCTGGCCAACTACGTCGCCCGCCAGACCGACGTCGAGATCATCGCCTGGCACGGGCGCTGCGAGGTCCACGAGCGCTTCACCGGCGCCGAGATCGAGGCCTACCGCAAGGACTTTCCCGGCCTCGCGGTCATCGCCCATCCCGAATGCCCGCCGGACGTGCTGGATGTCGCCGACTACGTCGGCTCGACCGCGGCGATGGCCGACTTCGTCCGCGACCGCAAGCCGCAGCGCGTGCTGATGGTCACCGAATGCTCGATGAGCGACAACGTCGCCGCCCAGGCGCCCGACGTCGAGTTCGTCCGGCCGTGCAATCTGTGCCCGCACATGAAGCGGATCACTCTGACCAAGATCCGCCGGGCGCTGGAGACGCTGGAACCACGGGTCGAGCTCGACCCGGCGACGGCCGAGCGGGCGCGGGTCGCGGTCGAACGCATGCTGGCGGTCGCCTGAGCGGCGCCGGATCACGGCCATGACACCCGAAGACCGCGTCATCGTCGTCGGCAGCGGCATCGCCGGACTGGCGACCGCGCTCGAGCTTCGGCCGCTGCCGGTCCTGCTGGTGACCGGCGGCGCGTTGGAGGCACCGGGCTCCACCGTATGGGCGCAGGGCTGGATCGCCGCCGCCATCGGGGACGACGACGAGCCGGCCCTCCATGCCGCCGATACCCTGGCGGCGGGGGCGGGCCTCAGCGACCGCGATATCGCGGTGCGGGTCGCTGCTCAGGCGCCCGAACGCATCGCCCGGCTGATCGAATGGGGCGTCCCCTTCGACCGCGATGCCGATGGCGTGCTCGCCCGCGGCACCGAGGCCGCCCACTCCCGCGCGCGCATCCTCCATGCCGGCGGCGACCGGTCCGGGGCCGCGATCCTGAAGGCACTGGCCGATGTCGTGCGGGCGACGCCGTCGATTACGATCATGGAGCACGCGGTCGCCGAAGACCTTCTCGGGACGGGCCGCGTGACGGGCGTTCGCGTGCGGCGCGGTCGGGAGGTTTTCTCCGTTCACGGGCGCGCCGTCGTCCTGGCGACCGGGGGTGCGGGGGCGCTCTACGCCGCGACGACCAATCCGCCGTCGAGTTGGGGGGCGGGGCTGGCGATGGCGGCGCGGGCCGGGGCGGTGATGCGCGACCTCGAATTCGTGCAGTTCCATCCCACGGCGATCGACCTCATGGTCGACCCGCTGCCCCTGGCGAGCGAGGCCATCCGCGGCGAAGGCGTGCCGCTGATCGACGACCGTGGTGCGCCGGTGATGGCGGGGATTGCCGGCGGCGACCTCGCACCGCGCGACGTGGTCGCCCGCGCCGTCTTCCAGGCCATCGCCGGCGGCCGGACGGTCCTCCTGGACACGCCCCGGGCGATGGGCGGTCGTTTCGCGAAGCGTTTTCCGGGGATCGACGCGCGCTGCAAGGCGGCCGGGCTCGTCCCCGCGTCCCTGCCGATTCCGGTCCGGCCGGCGGCGCACTATCACATGGGCGGCATCCGCGTGGACGGCCGCGGCCGCAGCTCGCTCCCCGGCCTTTGGGCCTGCGGAGAGGTGGCGGCGACCGGGCTCCATGGCGGCAATCGCCTAGCCAGCAATTCCCTGCTCGAGGCAGTGACCTTCTCCGCGTGGATCGCCGATGACATCAAAGGCGAGGCCGTTCCGGCCTTGGAGCCTGCGGTCGGGCCGCAATCGGCACCGTCGGTTGGCTTGAGCGACGCCGACAAGGTCGGCCTGTCGGACCTGCGCCGCCTCATGGAGCGGGACGTCGGCGTGGTGCGGGACGGTGAGGGGCTCGCCCGCGCGGTCGCGACGCTCTCCGGCCTCGTGCGGCGTTCTGGGACTTCGGAAAGGCTGCGGCGCCAAGCGCAGGTGAGCCTCATGATCGCCCTGGCCGCCCTCCACCGGACGGAAAGCTGCGGCGCCCATTCCCGGCGCGACGCGCCTCGGGCGCCGTCATCGCCGCCCAGGCATCAGGACATCACCCTTGTCGAGGCCGAAACGGCGGCCGCTTCGTTCGCCGAGGGAAACAGAGAGGAGACCTGTCTTTGACCAAGTTTCTGCCGCCCCTTCCCGATCTGCTGATCGAGCCGATCGTGCGCGCCGCGCTGATGGAGGACCTCGGCCGCGCGGGCGACATCACCACGGCGGCGGTCGTGCCGGAGGATACGACCGTCACGGCGGCGTTTGTCGCGCGCACCAAGGGCACGATCGCAGGTCTGGACGTCGCTCGGATGGTCTTTCGTCTGATGGACGCAGCGATCGATTGCCGGAAGGAAGTGGCCGACGGGACTGACGTCGAAGCGGGACAGGTCCTGATGCGGGTCGCGGGGCGGGCACAGCCGATTCTTTCGGCCGAACGGGTATCGCTCAACCTTCTAGGCAGGCTGTCAGGGATAGCGACGGCGACGGCGGCCCTGGTGGCCGCGGTCGGATCGCATCCGGCGGGCATCACCTGCACGCGGAAGACGACGCCCGGCCTCCGTGCCCTGGAGAAGTTTGCGGTGCGCGCTGGCGGCGGCGTCAACCACCGCTTCGGCCTCGACGACGCTGTCCTGATCAAGGACAACCATGTCGCTCTGGCCGGCGGCGTCGGCGTCGCGGTGAGGAGCGCCCGCGCCCGGGTCGGGCATCTGGTCAAGGTCGAGGTTGAGATCGACAGTCTGGATCAGCTCGACGAGGCGCTGGCGGCGGGACCGGACGCCATCCTTCTCGACAACATGACGCCCGACGAGTTGCGGGAAGCGGTCCGCCGGGTCGACGGCCGGGCGACCACCGAAGCCTCCGGCGGCATCACCTTGGCGTCGGTGCCGGCGATCGCCGCGACCGGGGTCGACCTGATCTCGGCCGGCTGGCTGACCCACAGCGCCCCCAGCCTCGACATCGGGTTGGATATCGACGTTTCCGGCTGAAGCCTGAGGGCCGCTTACCCCGAGGGCGGGGTCACATGGTGCGCGGAGACCGGGCCAGATATTCGATGAGCTGCTCTTCGAGCTTCGAAGCCGCCGAGGCCGGATCGTCGGAATAGCTCCGATACCACCCGACCGTCATGCGCATGGTGTCGTCGAAGTCGAGCGCCGGCCGCCACTGGAGGCCGAGCGCCGCCTTCGAGATGTCGAGCCTGAGAAAGGTGGATTCCCGGAGAGGTGACGGGACGATCTCGATCGTCGTCTCGGTCGGTCCCCACTCCTTGAACAGGGACTCCGCCAGACGGCGCACGTCGACCTGATCGCCTTCGCCGGGACCGAAGTTCCACGCCTGGGCAAAGGCTTCGCCTTCGTCCAGGAGCCGCGAGCCGAGGTTCAGATAGCCTCGGATCGGCTCCAGGACATGCTGCCACGGGCGGACAGCATGCGGGTTGCGGATGACCACCGGCTCGCCGGCCATCATCGCCCGGATGACGTCGGGCACCAGTCGGTCCTCGGCCCAGTCGCCGCCGCCGATGACATTGCCGCTTCGCGCCGTCGCCATCACCACCGGGTGGTCCGGAGTGAACATCGCTTCGCGGTAGGTTTCGGCGACGAGTTCGGTGCAGGCCTTGCTGGAGCTGTAGGGATCGCGTCCGCCCAGGCGGTCGGTCTCGCGGTATCCCCACGCCCATTCGGCGTTGTAGTAGGTCTTGTCGGAGGTGACGACGACGATCGCCTTCACGCTCGGGCAGGCGCGCGCCGCCTCCAGCACGTTGACGGTGCCGACGACGTTGGTGGCGTAGGTCCCCTCCGGGTCGTGGTAGGCACGCCGCACCAGGGCCTGCGCCGCCATGTGAAAGACGATCTCCGGCTGGCAGGCGTTCATGCAGTCGGTCACCGCCTTGGCGTCGCGGATGTCGCCGATCACGGACGTCATCCCATCCTCGACGGACGCGCTCTCGTACAGGCTCGGACGCCCTTCCTCAGGCGCCAGCGACAGTCCCGTCACCTCGGCACCAACATGTTTGAGCCAAGCGCACATCCAGCTTCCCTTGAAGCCCGTGTGGCCGGTCACCAGCACCCGACGGCCGCCGTAAGAGGCCGTCTGACTGAGAAAGGTGGTCGTTTCCATGGTGGCTCGGCACCTCCGTTGGCTCGTTCAGGGCGCGGATCGCGCGATTCTTCAAAGGACCAGTGAGCGGAACCGGATACTTCCGTAAATCAGCGCCATCGACATGAACAATACCCGAATCGCCCGCAAGACGGTCTGTCCGGTGGCGGTCACGACGGTGACCGGGTTTACGGTCCTGGTCTTGGCGATGGCTGCGGCGACCGGCGCGGCGGCGGCCAGCCACAGCGCCTGCGGAAAGATCCATACGATCGGGATGCCGACGATCAGAATGACGTACATCCAGATGCAGTTTCGCCACATGAACAGGTTCCAGATCAGCATCCGCGACCGGATTTCCGGATGCAGCTTCACCAGAAGTGGCAGGACGAAGATCCGCGACGGCTCGATCATCCAGTGGAAGAAGGAGAGCTGCTCGATCTCGTGATAGATGATCGCCTCCGGGACGAAACGATTCCGGTAGCCGGCTTTGATCACCCGCCAGGCGAGATCGGAATCGGCGCATTCGACGGCGCGGTCGAAGGGATCCTTGAAGCACAGTTTTTCATCGAATCCGCCCAGTTCCTCGAATGCCTTTCGCCGGTAGAAGGCGTTTGCGGTGGGGTAGGTGGGGTGCTCGACCAGAGTCTGGGCCGTGACCTTCGACATCAGCTGCCGGGTCTGCTCGGGTTTGTAGAGAACGGGCCCGCTCACCAAGCCGACATCTTCGTCGTCGAATGCCGCGACGGCATGCTCCAGCCAACCGGGATGGGGCCGGCAGTCGCTGTCCGTGAACGCCAGGATTTGCCCCTGCGCCATCGCCGCGCCGAGATTGCGCGCCGGCGTCGGACCGCGGTCCTCCGCCATCAGATGGTAGCGTACGGGCATGGGGGCGGTTGCCGCGAACGACTCGACGGCGCCGCGAATGTCTTCTTGCGATTGGTTATCCAGGACGATGACTTCGAACGGCTCGGCGTAGGTTTGTGCCGACAATCCCGCAAGGGCATCCAGCAGGTAGCCGCGCCGGTTCTTGATGGGAATGATGACCGTGACCGCTATGCCCATTAGGCTATACCCCGTTGGATATACCTTGGCGATGCCAAAATAGGTGTCGAGCCGGCCACGGAGCCGTGGCTGAGAGTTTTATTGCATAGCGGTAGGCGGCCGTGGGGTCAATGAAAGTCCCTATATTAGAGCCACTCTACCTCTATTGGAGGGAGACTCGGTCGCTTGTTCGTGATCTGTGTTTTTGCGGCGCAACACGAAGTGGTTGCATAAGTCCCGATCCTGTGGGCAATATCTCGGTACCGATAGGAGCATGGTCCTGCAGCCCGGTGGGCGGAAGAGGGCGGTGCCCACATCCAAGGTTCCATTCATCGGCTCAGGCTGGTCATGCCGTCAAAATTGCTTCGTTTAGGCCCGTTTGGCGCGGGAGTTACGCTCGGCGACGGAACACTGAGCGTGGAGGGGCGCCTGCAAGGGGCTCCCTGGTCCGCAATTTACCGTACTCTCAAAAGGATTACTCGATCCGAGGCGCCGCAGGTGGCGCTTTCCAAGCCCGTTCCAGCGAGTGAGGCAGGCGGCGAGGATCCCGAGGCGGCGGCGATCCGGAAAAGGATCGAAGGCATAGTTTGGTACCATACTATTGATCTAGGTCATGGGGTGGCGACGCCCGGTGCCTTCAACCATCTCCCGGTTCTCGATCAGTATTGCGTGCCTGACGACCTGACCGGGAAGCGGGTGCTCGATATCGGCACCTTCGACGGTTTTTGGGCATTCGAGTTCGAGAAGCGGGGGGCGACCGTCGTGGCGCTCGATCTCGACAACGCGGGGCAACTCGACCTGCCGGCCCAGGTCCGTGCGAAGACGTCCCAGGAAGAACTCAACCGGAAATTCGGCAATGGTTTCGCCATTGTCCATGACATCCTGGGGTCCCGGGTCGAGCGGGTGGTGAACACGGTTTACGAGATCGACCCCGCCGTGCACGGCATGTTCGACATCGTGCATATCGGCTCGGCGTTGATACACATGCGCAATCCCATCCGCGCCCTTCAGAGGATGCGGAGCGTGGCGCGGGGCTACGCCTTGATCTCCGAGCCGTACAAGAAGGATCTGGAACGCTACGGTCCGAAGCCGCTGGTCGAATGCCGCGGCGGGCGTGAGGACTGTAACTGGTACAGGTTCTCGCGGCCGGCATTCCTCGCCATGCTGGAGGGGGCCGGATTCTCGAAGGTCGAGATTCTGAACGAGTTCGATCACGGGCCCTACGATGCGCCGGCGTCGATGGCTTACCGCATCTACAAGGCTTCCTGAGGCCGGACAGCAGGGCCATCGCCGCGGCCGCGGGACGGCTCGGCGGTAGAGCTTAATCAATAGGAGCGCATACATGCCCCTCATTCGCCGCGGCGCCCTTGGTTTTGGCCTCATGGCATTCGCGGATCACCTGAGCTCGGGTGTCGGCGTTTCTATCCCACTCGGACCGCTGAATGGCCTTTTCGGCGGAGCAGGGACTGCAAGCCCCGGTCTCGGCGGAACCGCCGACGACGCCCCACCGCCGCCGCTTGAAAGCTACATCGGACGGCTCGGCAGCTTGTCCGGCAGCCGTGTTCTCGATGTGGGGGCGGGGACCAGCGGCGGGTCGGAAGGCTTCCTGAAGCATGGCGCCCAGGAAGTCGTCGTGACCGGCCTTGCGCGGTTGGATCAGATGGACATGGTGCCGACGGTACGGGCCACCATGAGCGAAGAGGAGCTCTCGGCTCCTCCGGCGCTGGGTGCGCTGGGGGCCGACGGCGAGGCGACCAAGGCCGTGGCATGCCACCCCTACGACCTGGCCGGTGCCAATCTCGGCACGTTCGATCTCGTTCATTGTGCGGATCAGCTTCGTCGGGCGACCGACCCGGCGAAGGTCACCGAGAATCTTCGTGAGGTCGCCGGCGGGGCCGTCATTTTGTGCGAGCGCTACGACCCCGATCTCGACCGCTTCCAGCCCAGCGACGTGATGGAATACGTCGGCGCCGGGCGTATTCCGCGCTGGTGGCGCTTCGGTCAGAGCATTCTCTGCCAGCTTCTGCAGGACGCGGGTTTCAAGCGGGTCACTGTCCTGGCTTCGCTGCGGGATACGCATGCCGTCGACCCGCGTGACCGGTATTGGAGCCTGATCCGCGCGGAATAGTCAGGGCGGCTGGTTGTAGCATGCAGGGGTAGGGCATTGACTCCTACCGGCCTTTTCCAAAGGTTACGTTGGTTAAGCAGGTAGGTGAGTTTGTCAAATCTTAGGGAATTCGTCGCAGAATTGGGTGCTGTGAAGGATTCGGGAGAGATCGGCTCCAAGGGAGGTTGGGCCAAGACAAGAGGTGTGGTCGCTGTCGACATAACAACTAAAACTTGCTTGGCGTGGTTCTTGGGCGCGGCTCGTGTGATGTCGTGACCGCCATAACTCTCTTATCAGCTTTCTGTCCATTTCTCGGGGGTTCGTGATGAATGTCGTGATTCTAGCAGGCGGTCGAGGCCTGCGCGCTTATCCGTTCACCGAATATTTGCCGAAGCCGATGATTCCGGTATGCGGTAAGCCGATTATCGTCCGGGTCATGAACCTGTATGCGAAACAGGGCATCAAAGAGTTCATCATTTCGCTCGGCTATCGGAAGGAAGCGATCGAAGACTATTTCGCCGATCGCACGACGCCCTGGAAAGTCTCTCTGGTCGATACCGGAGACGAGTCCGACACCGGCGGGCGAATCTACAACGTGCGCGACCGGGTCTCCGATACGTTCATGGCGACCTATTCCGATGCGGTTTGCGACGTTCCGCTCGACAAGCTTCTTGAGTTCCATCACTCCCACGACGGTCTGGCGACGATCACCAGCGTGCCGCTGCCGTCGCAGTACGGAACGATCGACGCTGACGAGAACGGTCGCATTCTCGCCTTCCGCGAGAAGCCCATCCTTCGCGAGCATTGGATCAATGCCGGCTTCTTCGTGATGGACAAGGCCATTTTCGACCATTGGAAGGGCGACAACCTCGAGCGCGAGGTTCTGCCGAACCTGCAGAAGGAAGGCCTTCTGTATACGTATCGGCATGACGGCTTCTTCAAGTCGATGGACACGCACAAGGATCAGCTCGAAATGGAAGAGCTGTTCCATTCGGCCAAGTTCGAACTGTTCGCGGCCTGATCGCCGCATCGCCGTTCGACGTGACGTTCGCGGATGACCATCGGACCTGGTGGCGGGGACGGCGTGTCTTCGTAACCGGGGCAAACGGTCTGGTCGGGCGATCCCTCGTCGAGCGCTTGCGCGGGCTTGGGGCGGAGGCCGTCGGCTTCGTTCGAGCCCGGGCCGGGCGCGAGGCGTGCGGGCCGGAGGGGGCGGGTTACGAAGTCGCAGTCGGCCGGCTCGAAGATTACGCAGTCCTGGAAAGGACGATCTCCGAGCGCGGTTTCGATGTGGTTTTCCATCTCGGTGCTCAGGCCATCGTGGAGACTGCGCGTCGCGAGCCGCGAGAGACGCTGGAAGCCAACGTCGCAGGCACCTGGAACGTCCTGGAGGCCTGTCGGCGGTCGCGGACCCCGCCACGCGTCGTCGTTGCATCGACCGACCGTCTGTACCGGGCATCCGGGCCGGCCGAAGGTGGTCACTCCAAAGGGGTCGCCGATGTCTATGGGGTTTCCAAGCTCTGCGCGGAAGAAATCGTTAAGACTTATAGCTTAGCATACGACCTTCCCGTGGTAATCGCGCGTACAGCAAATGTGTTCGGTCCAGAGGACGTTAATTTCAGCCGTCTTATTCCCGGTACCATCCGCGCCGTTCTTTCGGGAAACCCGCCCGTGATCTTGAGTGACGGGTCGCCGGTCCATGATTACATCTATGTCGAGGATGTGGGTGAAGCATACCTTTGCCTCGCGGAAGCATTGGATGGTCCTGGTGTGCAAGGGATGACGATGAACGTCGGCTCGGGCGTGAAGACCAGCGTTCTCGATCTTTCGCGGATGATCATTCGCCTTATGGGGCGGAGCGATCTGGAGCCGGAGGTTCGCGGGGCACCTTCGGGGGCTAAGTCGGCGTCCGCGACCGAGGAGGCGAACCCAGGGCGTCTCGCCGGCTGGAAACCTCGTTATTCCTTGGAGCAGGCCCTGCAAGAGACGATAGCATGGTACCGCGCTCATCCCGAGCGGGTCTCGGCGACGGCGGTCTGCTGAATGACCGTTTCTCCCGTCCCAGGTTTGTGAAGGCATCCGACGTCAGATGAGCGAAGGTCAGTTCGTCATCTCGCTGCGCGAACTCGCGTTTATCGGGTTCAAGCGCAAATGGAGCATTCTGATCGTCATCTTTACGACGATCGTTTCGGTGCTGGCGTACGTGACTCTGATCGCTTCGCCGCAATACGAGGCGGTGTCGAAACTGATGATGCGGATCGGCCAGGAATCCGCACCGCCGCCCACTTTTTTGGGCGAGCAGTCGGTGGTCATCGACCAGACTCGCGCCTATGCGGCATCGGAGATCGACATCCTGACCAGCTCGGAACTCATCACCAAGCTGATCAGGGAACTGGACCTCGCGAACCTTCCTCAGCCGCCGGTGCCGGACACGCTGTTCGGCCAGATCCGCTACTACACCAAGGAGGTGTTTCGGACGGTCTCCGGCTGGATCAACGAAGGCTTGATCGCCATCGGCTTCCGGACCCGTCTCACGCCCGAAGAGCACTTCTTCACGCTGTTCAAGAACTCGCTGAATGTCCAAAGCAGTATCGAGAGCACCGTCATCACGGCTGACTTGACCCTTCCCTACCGGGATGTGGTCGCGGTGGCATTGAACCGGCTGATCGACCTCTATCTGGAATTCCGCCGAGAGCTCTACCACGGCGACACGGCAGTCGCGTTCTTCCGCCAGCGCACGGACGAGGCCCTCAAGCAGTTGCAGACGGTCGAGGACAAGCTCAGCCGCTTCGAGGACGAGTCGGGGATCCGACTGCTCAAGGAGCAGAAGGTGACCCTTCTGGAAGCGCTTTCCGCTGCCGAGGAAGAAACCGCTCAGGCGCATGTCGCTCTGCTCATCGCCCAGGAGAAGGTATCGCGGCTGGAGGCGGCCAAGACCGGCAACGGTCGTGATTTTGCCGGTTTGGGCGACTTCGCCGAAGGCTCCATCGGCCATCAGCTCGTGCTCCAGCTGACGGATGCCGAGCAGAAACGCCAGGACCTGCTGTTCAGCCAGAGCGCCCAGAGCCCCGCACTGCGCCGGGCGGAAGCGAACATCGATCGGTTGCTGTCGATGCTGGGGGCACATCTCCAGTCGGTTCTGGACGAGCGCCAGGCTGTCTATCAGGCGAAGCGCTCACGCCAGGAAGACCTCCAGAATCAGCTCGATTCCCTTCATCAGGCGGAAGTGACCTGGAAGGCCGATGTCCGCGAAGTGGAGAGCGCCGAAAAGACCTACAAGTTCAACAACGACAAGCTGGAAGAGGCTTTGGCGGTTGAAGCGCTGGAGGAGGCGCGCATCGGCAACGTCCTGGTTATCCAGGAAGCGCGCACCCCGGCTCAGCCTGTCGGCCTCAGCAAAGCCCTGCTGCTGACCGTCGCGACGATTTTCGGAATCATCGCTGCGATCTGCTGGGCGGCGCTTCAGGAATTCTTCGACCACCGTGTGTTCACGGTCGAGGAACTCGCGCGGCGCATGAATGCGCCGGCCCTTGCCGTCGTCCCTATTGATCCTCGTCTTCGTGTCGGAACGTGAAGCCTCCTCCTCCCCCTCTCTCGAATCGATCCGCAGGGCAGCGAAACGAGGCCCTGACGCCGAATCTCAAGTTCGAAACGCTCGAGAGCTTTCGCCGCGTGGCACTGTCCTTGGCCAATGCGGTCGACGAGAAGCAGCTGTCCGGGATCGTGTTCGCTTCTCCGACCCGGGGGCAGGGGGCGACGACCGTCGCCTACCACGTCGCACGTGACCTGGACCGCGATTTCGGCCTGAAGCCGCTCCTGGTCGAGGTCAACGTCTATCGGCCGATGTATGCACGGGCTTTCGGACTCGATGTGCGGCGGTCGATCGAGAAGGTCGGCGCGGGCGAATGCTCGGTGGAGGACGCGATTCAGGAAATCCCCGGCGGTCTTTCGGTCATCCCGGCCGAAGGGGCGAATGGGGAGGCCAGCACCCGTCTGGCGATCCAGGGGCTTCAGAAGGTCAAGGAAACGGTCAATGACCGATTTCCTATTCTCATCATCGACGGACCGCCCATCTTGAGCGCTATCGATTCGATCGCGGCGGGGCGTGTGGTGGGCCATGTCCTCCTGGTTGTGGCAGCGGGGCAATCACCACGTGAAGCGCTGGCCCGCGTGCGCAAGGAGCTGGACGAGAACAAGGTTGTCCTCTTCGGGACGATCCTGAACAAGCACAAGCGATTCATTCCTGGATGGTTCTACCGGTTCATTCGGTGATCCTGTGCGTTTAGCGGGGAAAGCGGCGACGATCCGCGGCCCACTGGCCGGCATACGGTGCTGATTAGAACCTTCAAGTCGCTGACGGCTTTTGGGACGAGCGGCGGCAGCATGCGTTGGGCTGCGGGCCTCTCCTTTTTCCTGAAGATGTCGGGAACGGCGCTCGCCTTCGGCGTGCAGCTTCTTCTCGCGCGACTGATGACGGTGGAGAACTACGGCGTTTACGCCCTGGCGATTACCTGGGCCAACGCGCTGGTGGTTCTTGCCGGGTTCGGCATGCCGATGGCCGCGATCCGCTTCGTCGCCGAGCATCAGGCGCGGGTGAACCACAGTCTGATGCGCGGTTTCGTCAGGTTCGGCTACTTGGCGACGATGGTCTCGGCGATCCTGGTGGCCATCGGGCTGGCCGCGGTCGTCCTGCTGTTCGATCAGCATCTCTCCGCACAGACCGTGGCCGCTTTCGTGATCGCGGCGCTCATCATCCCGGCCAACGCCCTCTATATCTTCACCGGCTCGATCCTCCAGGCGCTGCGCCGGATCATGCAGACCGAAGGGCCGCAGCAGGTGTTGCGGCCGCTGTTCATCGTGACCGGCGTCGGCATCGTGATTCTCGTTTGGGGGACGGATGCGGTCGACGCGGTGTCGGCCATGTGGGTCACGTTCGCGGCCTCGATTCTCGTGCTGCTGGTGATGTGGGCGCTGCTGCGCGGTGCCATCCCCGAACCGATGAATGAGGCGGTACCGAGCTACGAGCCGCGCAATTGGCTCGCGATGGGGGCTTCCTTCCTCGTGTTGCTCGGGTCCGCGTTCCTGAACGAACGAACCGACGTGCTGATGATCGGGTTGCTGTTGGGTTCCGGAGACGCCGGCGTCTACAGCGTCGCGTCCCGAAACGCACAGTTGCTGGCATTCGGCCTTGCCTCCGCCAACGCCCTGCTCGGGCCATTGACGGCCCGTTTCAATGCTCAGGAGAACATCGGCGAGCTCCAGCGCGTGGTTACCCAGGGCGCGCGTATCGCCTGCCTGATCTCGTTTCCCGCCGGGATCGTCCTCATTCTGTTCGGGGACTGGATTCTCGGCTTGTTCGGAGAAGCGTTCAGGCCCGGCTATGGGGCGCTGGTCTGTCTCTGTGCGGCGCAGTTGACCGTGGCGGCGCTGGGCTCCGTGGGCGGGACGCTCGCCTTGACCGGCCGCAGCCGGATCGTGGCTCAGGCGCTGCTTGGCGGTGTCGCCGTTAATATCGCACTGAATCTTCTATTGATTCCGATGTTCGGACAGATGGGCGCCGCGCTGGCGACCATGTTTTCGGTGATTGGAACCAATGGCTTTCTCGTCGTAGTCGCCTGGCGCCGTCTGGGTGTTAACACGACGATTTTTCGAATTTCCTGAACCGGGTGGGCCTCATGATCGGCAAATCTTGTTCCGCCTCGAAAGAGGTGTCAGCATTCCGCTTCCTGCGAGAGGCGGCCAATTCCAATGCGGCCCATGCGGGGCGTGCGATTGCCTCTCCGGACCGCCGGTCATCTCAGAGGCTGCGACGAATGACGACGGTTTTCTTAGGCTCCCTGGTGAGCCGGTTTTCCTCGGCCAAAGCCGGGCGAGAGGGACTCTGGCGGATTTTGCCACGCGCGGGACTGGCGGTGCTGTTCATGGCCGTCTGCTCCGCTTGTGCCGCGGAACCGGGAGGGGAGTGGCCGAAGAACGGCAGTTTCGAAAGGGGCGATGCGGTTCCGGCGGACTGGGTCCTCGACCCCGCCGTTACCTCCAAGGGAAGCATCGGGATCGGGACCGAGCGGGTGCAGTCGGGGAGCCACGGCCTGGTTCTTTCGCCGAATGCCGAGAATACGCCCGGTCCGCAGCGTCTCGGGATCGGCCAGCTGGTTCCGCCCGACGCTTTCCGCGGCGAACGCATCGCGATATCGGCCTGGATGGCAGGGCAGGGAGGGGCCGTTCCCGTGGTCGGACTCCATGCGCTTCGATCGGACGGCAGCAGCGCCGGGTCCGTGCTGCTGCGCCCAGAAGTGCAGGACGGCAAGCTCCAGCGCTACGAGGCCGATCTGGATGTCACGATTTCGAGCGACATCGCCAACCTGATCGTCTTCGTGATCGCCGAGGGGCTGGAGGGAACGGCCTATGTGGATGACGTGGTCATCGCCGAGGCCGGTGCAGGACCGTCTTCTGCCGCACCGCCGGCCGGCGGCGGCAGTAAGGCCGCTGACGGGAAGGCGTCGATCTCGGTCGATGTGGCCGGGATGGTCCGCCATGTTCCGCCCACTCTGTTCGGGACGAATGTCGAGTGGATCTTCAACGGCAACGGAATCTGGGTTCCCGGGAAGAACACGTTCGAGCCCGATATCCTCCGATTGACCAAGGACCTCGGCGTCACTCTGATCCGGTTTCCCGGCGGCGTGTTCTCGGACTACTACGACTGGCGTGATGGCGTCGGGCCTCAGAGCGAGCGCAAGAAGACGCCTCATCTCCCGGGCGACAAGAGCGGCGGGTCGCGCCATACCTTCGGGACGGACGAGCTCCTCGCTCTCGCCGATCAGGTCGGCGCGGACGTTCTGATAACCGTCAATGCTGGGAACGGTACGCCGGAGCTCGCCGCCGACTGGGTGCGGTATGTGAATGGGGAAAACGGCGACAGCCCGCGCTCGCATCGGGTGAAGTACTGGGAAGTCGGCAACGAACTCTACATGGAGGGCGATCTTTCGGGCGGTGAGATGTCGCCTGAAGAATACGCCGAGACCTTCCTCGCTTTCGCCCGGGCGATGCGGGCCGTTGATCCGAATATCAAGCTGGGGGCGGTCGGGCTCAAGAATTTTGGCCGCTATCGGTTCAATGCCCATGACGACTGGAACGAGGTCGTTCTGCGTGAAGCGGGTAGCGAGATCGACTTTATGGCGATCCACAACGCCTATTCGCCGGTAGTGGGTGACAAGAGCCTCGATCCGGAGCAGGTCTATCGCGCGGCGATGGCGGCTCCCGTGATGGTGGAACGGAACCTGCGGGATACCGTCGCGCAGATAGACCGGCTGGTTCCCGGCCGCGGCGGCGAGATCGGAATTGGCGTGACCGAGTGGGGCCCGCTTTACGCTCTCAGCCCGCAGTCGAAGTGGGTGGACCACGTCAAGACGTTGGGGTCCGCGCTTTACGTTTCCGGGGCTTTGAACGCTTTCTTGCGCGTCCCGGGCGTCGATCTCGCGAACTTCTTCAAGCTGACCGAATACGGTTTCATGGGCTGGATAGGCAAACGCGGGAACGGCTACGCGCCGACCGCGCCCTATCTGGCGTTCCAACTCTATTCCCGACATTTCGGGGATGTTCTGGTGCCGACGTCCGTGCAGGCTCCGACCTATGACAGCGAGGGGGCCGGCCTGATGGAAGCGGTCTCCGACGTGCCCATGCTCGACGGTGTGGCGAGCCGCAGCGAAAGCGGGGATCGGGCTTATCTGATCGTGGTCAACAGAAGCTTGGAGTCCGCGATCGACGCCGAGATCGACGTGTCCGGCTTCGGCGAGGGCTTCAGCGGCACGGCTCGTGTCCTCAGCGGTCCGGCCGTCGACGCCAATACCGGAACCGAGCTTCCGCGGATTCCCGGTCTCGATTGGGCGAAGCAGGCGGTTGCCGGCTCGAAGGGGCGCTTCGACCGAGGCGGCCCCGGCGAGGTCGGTGTCGAGACCGTCGATCTTGGCTCGCTCGACGCCCAGTTCACGCACAGCTTTCCACCGCTGTCCGTCACCGCCATCGAGCTGGTTCGACGTTAGGCGGGACAGGCTTCCGGGCGGCGCTCTGCCGCGCGCGGCGGCAGGCGGACAGGGGCGCTATGTCCGGTTCGCGGCGTCAGGGGCTTAAGACGGTCAAAGGCAGGTAACGGCAGGAATGGTCTTCACCTCCGTCCCATTCCTCTTCGTCTTTCTGCCCGTCGTCCTGATCGGCTTCTTTCTGCTCGTACGTTACAGCAGCCCCTATGCCGCCCGGCTATGGCTGCTGATTGCCTCTCTCGTTTTCTATGGCTGGTGGAATCCGGCCTTCATCTTTCTGATCGCGTCTTCGATCGTCGTCAATTTCGGACTCGGCCGGGTCCTGCTGGCCGAGGGGCGGAACCGGCGGGTGCGCCATCTGGCCCTGGTGGCGGGGATCGTCTTCAATCTCGGGCTGCTCGGTTACTTCAAGTACTACAATTTCTTCCTGTCGGTGGTCGGCGATGTCACCGGCTATTCCTTTGCCACCGCCTATATCGTCCTGCCGCTGGCGATCTCGTTCTTCACCTTCCAGCAGATCGCTTATCTCGCCGATGCCTATGAAGGGCAGGAAAGCCGCTCGCGCTTCACCGACTACGCCCTTTTCGTCTCGTTCTTTCCACAGCTCATCGCCGGTCCGATCGTCCGCCACCGCGAGATCATGCCGCAGCTCATGCGGCCCGAAACCTTTCGCTTCGATGCGACGAACCTGCGGGTCGGCGCGACGATCTTCGTCATCGGGGTTTTCAAGAAGGCGGTTCTGGCCGACAGCCTGGCTACCTATGTCGATCCGCTGTACCTGCAGGCGGAAGCCGGCCCCGATCTCGATCTGGTGGCGGCCTGGGCGGCATCGATCGGCTTCGCGCTCCAGGTTTACTTCGACTTTTCAGCCTATTCCGACATGGCCACCGGGCTCGCCCGCATGGTGAACGTGGTCCTGCCCACGAACTTCTTTTCGCCCTACAAGGCGACCAACTATGTCGAGCTCTGGCGGCGCTGGCATGTGACGCTGACGGGCTTCTTCCGCGACTATCTGTTCGTCCCGCTCACTCGCGGGCGCCACAGCCGCATGACCCAGTACGCGGTGGTTTTCCTGGTCATGGTCCTTGCAGGATTGTGGCACGGCGCCGGCTGGACCTTCCTTCTGTTCGGCGTGGTCAATGGCGCTTTCCTGGTCGTCAACTACGTCTGGCGCCGCGCCCAGCGCCGACTTCATCTGCCGTTTCCGGGGAAGGGAAGCTGGGGACGGGGGGTGGCCTGGGCACTGACCTTCGGCGGCTGGCTGATCGGGGTGCCCTTCTTCCGCTGCGCGACCGTCGACGGGGCGGAACGCGTGCTCGAAGGCATGGCGGGACTGAACGGGATCGCGCTTCCCCGCTCTCTCCATGCGATGGTCGGCGGAGTTTCCTGGATTCAGGAGAGCGGCATGGGCGGCATCCAGATGGCCACCATGCTCGCTTGGCTCGCCGGCGGCATGGCGATCGTGCTGTTGCTGCCCAACACGCTCCAGTGGCTCGAACGCTTTCAGCCGACCCTGGATTATCGGCGGTTCGCGAATGTTCCCTCGGCGATCACGGCTGCTTGGCGGCCCAGCCTCGTGACCGCCATGGCTCTGGGCGTTCTCCTGTTCATCGCGGTTCAGGCGATGGTCGGCGGGCGATCGCCCGAATTCATCTATTTCCGGTTCTGAGGCCGGAACCTTGCGCTATGTGACCGCCATCATTGCCACAGCGGCCCTGTGCGCTGGCATATGGTTTGCTTTGTACGACAAGGTCATGGTGCCGGGGCCGGAAGCGGAGTGGGTGTGGCGCATGTACGAAGCGAAATCGGATGCGGCGCGCGCCATCGACGGTCCTATGCTGCTCGTGGTAGGCGGGTCGGGTGCCCATTTCGGCATCGATACCAACATGATTGAGGAGCGATTGGGTCTCCCTTCGGTCAATTTCGGGTCCCATGGCGGGCTCGGAATCGACTATTACCTCTACCGTGCGCGCAAGGTCCTCTCTGCCGGCGATACCGTTCTGATGGCGATCGAGTACGAACTGTTCGACCAGCTCGATTTTCCCACCGATCTGCTGCGCGAGGTCATCTACTTCCATGACTCGGACTATGTCCTTCGTCAGCCCGTTTGGGCGTGGCCGCAGTTCTATTTCGCGCTGACGCCCAACGAGTTGATCACCCGGGTGACCGCTGCCGTGCGGACCGATCAGCCGCTGATCTTCGGCCGCTTCCGCCTCTCGGCCGATTCCCTCGACCAGCGGGGGAACGAGACGGTGAACAAGGCCTCTATCGTCGATTCGTTCCTGCACGAGGTGGTGCTGGCCGATCCCCCGGTCCGGGTCTTCCAGGAACCGAAGGCGGAGATCGTCCAGTCCGTCGCCGCGTTCGTTGACTGGTGCCGGCAGCACCAGGTCGAGGTCGTCGCCACCTGGCCGAATGTCCTTCGCCGACCGGCTTATTCGGAGCCGCCCTATCCGGCGTTTTTCACCGAATTCCAGCGGCTCTATGCGGCGCTGGGCGTCCCGATGGTCGGTCGGCCCGAGGATGCGATGCTCGACCTCGACGACATGTTCGACACGGCCTATCACCCCAACGATCTGGGGCGTGCCGTGCGGACCGCGCGTCTGGTCGACTCGCTTTGCGCTTTCCATCCCTGCCCCTGGGATGCCGACAACCCGGAACGGGTTCAATGAGCCGGGAACCGCGCATGGCGGACAGCGGCAACGCGGCGGCCTCGGGGGCCGTCGGACTGATGTCGGTCCTGATCGGGATCATGGCCTGCCTCCTCGCCATGTTCATGCTGTCGGTCGGCCTCAAGCCGCTGGTGCTACTTATGGCGGGAGGCGGCGTCGTCGCGCTCGCGTTCATCTCCGGACAGCCGAAGGCGGTGCTGCTGTTCTCCTGGGTGTTCGCGATCACCTACAACCGGCACATCTATTCCTTCGACAACATTCTCGGCGACTTCGGTTCCCAGGGGCTCTACTGGACGCCTTCGGACGCTCTGCTGTTCCTGCTCTACGCGATCTGGTTCTTCGAGGCCGCGATCCTCAAGAAGCCGCAGCAGCCCCAAGGAAAGCCGGTCTGGCCCTGGGTCATGCCGTTCCTGTTCGCTTGCGGGATCTCGGCGCTGGCGGCCGTCCACATCCAGTGGGGCGTGTTCGAGGTGATCCGGCTTTCGAAGGTCGGGCTGGTCTTGCTGTATTTCCGCTACAACGTGGGCAAGGTCGAATGGTGGTCGATCGTCGCCGGGCTGGGGACGGCGGTGGTGTTCCAGTCCGTGCTCGGTGCCGATCAGGCGGTATTCAATCTTCTGCAGAGCGCGCTCCGCCATGCCGGACTTGGCGGCAATGTGGCGGAGTCCGAGGAAACCGCTTTCCGCGCCCGCGGCACGATGGGGCATCCCAACATTCTCGGTCCCTGGCTAATCATGATCGTCCCGGCCTTCCTGGCCCTGGGGCTGGCTTCGAAGAAATGGTGGCTGTCGATCCTGGCGCTCGGCGTCGCCGTTCTGGGCTTCGGCGGTATCGTTCTCACCAAGTCGCGCATGCCGATCGCGGTTGTTCTCATGGACTCCGCGATCCTTCTGGCGGCCCTGGTCTGGCTCCGCATGCTGACGGTCAACCGCGCCATCGCGCTCGCGGCCTTCGGGGCGATGCTCGCCGCCGTCGGAGGGCTGGCAATTCTCGACAAGATCGTCGACCGGCTGACGTCCGATCTGCAGCGGTCGGTGGAGTTCCGCGAGCAATACAATGACATCGCCATTTCGATCTGGGAGGAAAACCCCATCCTCGGTATCGGATTGAATAATTTCTCGGAGGGGCTGAGGAAGAGGGCGCCGACGCTAGCGCGAATAAACGATAAGTTAGAGAAAGATCTAAGAAAGCAATATAATCTGCGTACATTCGCGCCGGTTCATAACATGTATCTTCTGATCCTTTCAGAAATAGGTGTAGTTGGGCTGTTCGCTTTCTTTTATTTTTATCTCGGAGTGATGTTGAGGGGGCTATCGGCTGTGGCGAGATCGGATACTCTTGCCAGCTCATTTTGTGTTGGCCTGACAATTGGCTTGTTCGGTCAACTTTTCCAGCAAACCATCGATTTCTCTCTTTGGTATGACGTGGGCATGATCACCATCGGCATTATCTTCGGCTTAGTGACCTTGGCGCCGGCATTGATGCCGGCATCCGAGGACGTCGAGTCTCGGGAAACGTATGCCGTTGTCGGCGGGCAGGTCCGCGAGGTGGGATCGTGAGCGACGCAGCGCGGAACGATATCCGGCCTTTCGTTTCCGTGGTCGTTCCGACGTTCAACCGTCGTGACGATCTGCAAATCACGATCGAAGTCCTCGAACGGCAGACCTATCCGGCCGACCGGATGGAGGTGATCGTTATCGACAATTCGTCGACAGACGGCACTGAGGCGATGATCGCCGACCTTCAGGCGCGTCTATCCATCGAGGTCCGCTACTGCCGAAAGGAACCTGAGGGCCCGGGTGCGGCGCGCAATCTCGGCGCCGAAATGGCGCGCGGCGACTACGTCGCCTTCGTCGACAGCGACGTCAGCTTGGCACCCGACTGGCTGGCCGAGGCGGCCGCGGTTCTCGATGCCGACGCGGGCGTGGGCCAGGTCGGGGGCAAGGTGATCTATGATGCGCACCGAGACTTCCTGAACAGCTACGGCGGCGTGCTCAGTCCTATCGGTCTTGCCTGGGATGCGCGGGAAGGAGAGGCCGTGACCTCGGCGGATTCGGTCGAGGAGACGCTGTGGATCAGCTGCTCGGCGACCTTGGTCCGGCGTTCGGCGTTCCAGGCCGCGGGTGGTTTCGATGCGGTCTTCTTTTATGCCCATGAAGACACCGACCTCAGCTGGCGCCTCGGTGTTCTCGGCTGGAAGGTTCTGGTGATCCCCACGGCGCTGGCATTCCATCGGGTCGGGGCGGCGATCGGCCAGAGCAGTCCGCAGATCGTCTTTCACGCCTGCAAGAACAGGCTGCGGTCGATGCTCAAGAATTTGAGCGGCAGGCGGCTCGCATCTGCTTTGCCGATCTATCTGGCCTATGCGGTGGCCGACGCGACGCTTCGACCGCCGCGCAAGCCCAAATTCGCCGGCCTTGGCTGGAATCTCAAGGTGCTGCCGGAGACTTTGAGGCTTCGCCACGCGACCCAGCAGGCGCGCCGGACGCCCGATTCCCAGCTTTTGAGGCTCATGAACCGTCGATGGTTCCCCGAAGTCCGACTGTCCGGTCGGCGGCGGCGGCCGGTTCGGGCCGAGTTGTCGAGCAATCAATCCGCATCACCGGTGCGCGACGACCGTGTGGCCTGATAACGCCGTGAACATTCTCCTGAATCCCTGCGCTCGGGCCTGGATGGCTACGCTCCATGCGACCCTCGGATACGGGCTGGATCCGTGAGCGATCGTCTCAGCATCGCCATAGCGAACCCTTTCTGCTGGCCGCAGGTGCGTCGGGGATCGGAACGGCTGTTGAACGATCTGTCGCATTACGTGGCCGAGGCCGGGCATGCGACGACCGTGCTGACCACCACGCCCGATGGGCGGTTTGAGGTCGAGGACGGCATTCAGGTCCTGGGCTTTCGGCAACGTCTTACCCCGAACATCCGGTCCCGTCTCAATGTAGGCCATCTTTTTGCGCTTCAGTGTCGTCGCGCGCTGCTGGCGAGCGACGTGGACGTCGTACATTGCCTGAGCCATTACGACGCCTTCGGCGCGATTCTCGCCCGCAACGCGATTGAGCCTGCGCGTCGCCCCAAGGTTCTGTTTCAGTTCGTCGGCTGGCCGGTCCGGACGCTCTTCCTGACCCGGCCGCTGGATATGTTCATGTTCCGGTATGCCGTCGCACATGCCGACGAGGTGGCGGTCCTGAGCGAAGGCTGCCGGGAAGAGATGGAAAAGAACTTCGGTCGCCGCGCCTGCGTGCTGCCGCCCCCGGTGCAGACGGGAAACTTCCGCAAGGACCCCAAGGCGCCGTTCGAACGGCCGCGTCTGTTGTTCGCGGGCGATCTCATGGAAGGCCGGAAAGGCGCCGCTCTGCTGGCACGGGCGTTTGCCGATCTCAAGGTGCAGATTCCCGACGCCGTTCTTCAGTTCGTCGGGAACGGTGCCGACGAATCCAATCGCGCGGCGCTGCTCGGCGATCTTCCGCAGTCGGTTCAGAAGGACGTCGAATTGCTGGGGGTCGGATCGCTGGACGGCCTGGTCGACCGCTACCACGAGGCGTCGGTAATGGTTCTGCCGGCGTTGCATGAAGCTTTCGGTCTCGTGCTGGTCGAGGCGCTGGCCAGCGGAACGCCGGTTGTCGGCGCCTGCGACGGGGGCATTCGGGACGTCATCACCGATCCGGCGGTGGGTGTGATGTTCGACCCGCAAGCATCGCGTGGCGCGGCGCGCAACGCGGAAGGGTTGGTGCAGGCGCTTCGAAAGGGCGTCGAGCTTGCGCAAGACCCGGCGACGGAAGAGCGCTGTCGCACCCATGCCGAGTTGTTCAGCTGGCAGAAGCTCGGGCCCGCCTATCTGGCAACCTACGGACGGCTCGCCGGGTCCGGCGGCAGCCCCCGGAAGAAGACGCAGCATCGGGAAGACAATCCGTTCGTGACGGTGGTCGTGCCGACGTTCAAGCGGCACGAGCAGGTCCTGCAGCTCCTGGAATCGCTGATGGATCAGGACTATCCGGCAGAGCGCTACGAAGTGATCGTCGTTCACAACGACCACGATGAGCGCAAGGCGGTGATGATAAGGGAGTTCGCGGCTTCGGCGCGGATTCCCATCCACTATGTGCAGAAGAGCTATGCCGGTCCCGGTGCGTCCCGGAATCTCGGTGCGCGCATGGCGAAGGGGGAGGTGCTGGCCTTCATTGACGACGATTGCCGGGCGTCACCGGGCTGGATATCGAAAGGAGCCAAAGCGTTAACCGCGGGCGCGGCTCTGGTCCAGGGAATGACCCTTCCGGGGTCGAAAGCGTCCGGCGGGCCTTTCGACCGCACGATTATGGTCTCCGGGCCCAGCCACTATTTCGAAACTTGCAACATCTTTTATGACCGCAAGGCGTTCGAGGCGGTGGGCGGCTTCTCGCCCGAGTTCGAGGATCGCTTCTTCGGCGAAGACACCGATCTCGGATGGAAAATCAAGCGCGCGGGCTACCGTGTCGCCTTCCGCTCCGACGCCCTGGTCTACCATGAGGTCAGCCGCAGCCGTCTGTGTCCCTGGATCTTCGAGCCCTGGCGACTGAAGGTGTGGCCGGCGCTCACCGAAAAGTTTCCGCCGATCCGCAACACGTATTTCCTGAGGTTCTTCTTTTCCCCCATGACGTTTCTGTTCGACGTCTTCTTCGTTTCTGCGGTGCTGGGGGTGGCGATCAGTGAAGCTTGGCTGGTTCTGGGACTTCCTTACGTCGCCGGCCGCTACATCAGCGCCAGCCGGGACGCCGGATGGATGGACAAGCTCGCCTACACGGTCATCGGGTTGCCGCGGGCGCTCGTCGCTTTCGGCGCGCTGCTTTACGGGTCCGTTCGGGCGCGGACCGTCGTGCTGTGATGAGGGCGGTGACGATGTATCGCGGTAGTGAACTTGCGGCCGGTCGCTTGGCGTGAAGGTACTTTTCACACATGAGCGGTTCATGCCGGATTTTGGCGGCGGCGGCGAGCTGATCGTCTACGACCGTGTCCGGGGGATGCTGGAACATGGCGCGGATGTCCGCGTGCTCGTCGCCGGCGATACGGCGCTCGGCGACTACCGTGAGGTGCCGGTCAAGCGGCTCGGCATCCGCCGGCATGCCATGAATCTCGCCGTGCGGGCGGTGATGCGCGAAGCGCGCGGCGTCGATCTGATCCATACCTTCACCTACAACGGCGCGCTTCCGTCGATCATCGCCGCCAAGCTCCTCGGCATTCCGATCGTCTGCGAGTTCCTGGGACTGTTCGGTTCCGAATGGTTGGGAATGAAGGGGCCTGTCGTCGGCCGGGCCTACCGCCGGTGGGAACGGATGCTCCTGCGGCTCCCCTGGGATCGGGCCATATTCCTGAGTGACTTCTCGCATGCGGACGCCGTTCAGCTCGGTGCGAAGCCGGAGCGGTGCGTCACCCTCGAGCCGGCGGTGGACACCGGACAGTTCAAGCCGGCGGACAAGAAGGACGACTACGTGCTGTTCGTCGGCAAGTTCGAGCAGCGCAAGGGTATCGACGATCTGATCGCAGTGGCGCAGGCGCTTCCCGATATCGAATTTCGGGCGATCGGGTGGACCGAGGATTTCGAGCGCCTGAGGCCGCGCATATCCCCGAACCTGTACCTCCAGTCGCTCCCTCGCGGGCCCGCGCTTTTCGATGCCTTCGCACGGGCACCCATTTTTCTGTTCCCGAGCCGGAAAGAGACCTTCGGTCTGGTGGTGCGGGAAGCGATGGCGGCGGGCTGCGCGATCGTGTCGACTTCCGAGCTCGAATTCCGGGGAACGAAAGTCGCCGCGGGCGACACCCGACGCATGATCGAGGCGATCAGGATGTTCCGGGACGACCCGGCGCTGGCAAGTCGGCTGGGCCATGAGAATCGTGAGCTCGCCGTCGCCCATAACCGGAATGCTACGCTCGCCCATCAGCTCGCCATTTACGACGAGGTTCTGTCCCAGCGACGTGCCGAACCTGCAAGAGGGGCAAAGAATGCAGGAGAAGCTGCTGGTATCGGTTCCCACCTGGCGCAAAAAACAAAGAAATAGGCATCTGAATGAAGATAGCGATGTATTACCCTTGGATTTATCTGAAGGGTGGTCCGGAGCGGACATTCATAGAAATAGCGCGCCGGAGCAGGCATGATTGGACGTTCTTTACGTCGCATTACGATCGAGAAGGCACATTCGCAGAGTTGAAGGACCTGGGGGTCGTGGAAGTCGGTAAGGTGTCGGTCAAGCGTAACTTCAGCGAAGTCATTCGCGCCGGCATAACGATCGGGCGGCTCAAGCTCGACCTCGACGACTATGATGCGATGGTCGTATCCTGTGATGGGCTGGGCAATTTCCTGAATTTCAGGAATGGCTCCAAGCCATCGATTTGCTTGTGTTTCACGCCGTTGCGTGCGGTTTACGATCACGCCTACAGGGCGCGCCATCTGGCGCGCTACAGTGCCATTCGGCCGGTCGCGCTGATCTTCGAAACCGTCTTCAAGTGGTTCGACCGCTTAGCCTGGGCACGCTATGACGACGTGATCTGCATCAGCGACACCGTCCGGCGCCGGGTGATCGACGGTGGGCTGTTTCCGGCCGAGGGGATCGGCTTGTGCCATCCGGGTGTGCCAGCCGACCGGATCAAGGTCAGCCCGGAGCGCGAGTCGTTCTTTTTTCTGCCCGGCCGCTTGATGTGGACGAAGAACATCGAGCTCGGAATCGAAGGATTCAAGCGATTCCGCCGCTCCGGAACGCCAGGGGCGAAGGACTTCCGTCTGGTCATCGCCGGCATGGTCGACGCCAAGAGCCAAGAGTACTACGCGAAGCTGCGGGCGCTTGCGGCTGGCGAAGACGGGATCGAATTCATCGAAACGCCGACCGACGATCAGATGCAGGATCTGTATCGTCGCTGCTATGGCTTGCTCTTCACGGCATTCAATGAAGACTGGGGGCTGACGCCGATCGAGGCGATGGTGCATGGCAAGCCCGTGATCGCCGTTGCCAGCGGCGGTCCGTGCGAGGTGGTGGTCGATCATGAGACGGGCCGTCTCATGCCGGCGGAGGAGGATGCATTCGCCGCGGCCATGGCCGAACTGGCGGCCGATCCGGACCTCGCCCGGCGGATGGGGGAAAAGGGGGCAGAACGTGCGAAACTGTTTACGTGGGAGCGATTCGTGAGCGAGCTCGACGACCGGTTGGAAAACGTCGTCGAGCGTGCCGGCCAACCGGTGCCGCGTCAGGCGGAGGCGCCGGCGTGAGCTACAGGCCGCTCCGCCGGCTCGCCGGCGCTGTAATGTCACTGCTGCTGATCGCGGGATGCGCCCAGGAGCGGTCTTTCGAAGTCGCCCATGACGGCTCCAGGGTTTATCTGGACGATCTTTCCGACCAGCAGAAGGCCGAGGCGCGCGCCAGGGTCGAAGAAGGGCTGAAGCGCGGATTCGAGCCGTACCTTCTGCAGCCGGGCGACACCATCGACGTCCTCTATCATCCGTCGCAGAAGATCGAGCGGAACAGCTATTCCATAGCCGTCGGCGACACGCTTCAGATCGAGTTCCTCTATAACGAGGAATTCAACCGCACGGTGTCGGTCCGGCCGGACGGGAAGATCTCCCTGCCGGCCAAGAACCCCATCGTCGTCGCGGGGATGACGCCGGAGGATCTCGCGTTGTGGCTCGAGGATCTCTACGGAGATCTTCTCGTCGACCCGAGTGTGTCGATCAACGTGATGGACTTCGAAACGGCGGCCCAGAGGCTGGCGAAGGTTGTCGAGTCGGTCCAGACGGGGCAGGGGCGGCGTGTCGTGGTCGCGCCCGACGGCACCGTTTCCCTGCCGCTGCTCAACCCGACCGCGGCGGCGGGCGAAACCACCGAGAAGTTCGGCAAAACGATCGAAGCCGAATACGCGGCACGCAACGTCGACGTCGAAATCAGCGTCCTGCTGGTGGATACCGCCCGGCAGCAGATCTTCGTGTTCGGCGAGGTCGGTACGCCCGGACCACAGGTGGTGACGGGGCCGCGGACGCTGCTGATGACGATCGCCGCCGCCGGCGGGGTTCTGCCCACCGGGGCATCCGACGAAGTGCGCGTGTTCTATTCCGACAGCGAGGGCGCGCGTCGGGTCCGCTCAATCAACCTGCATGACATCGTCGACGAGTTCCGGATCGAGCAGGATATGTTGGTGCCGAGCAAGAGCGTGGTCTACGTGCCGCCGACCGATCTTGCGCTGGCCGGGCGGTTCATCGACCAGACGCTCCGCGGCATTCTGCTCTACAACGGCTTCGGGTTCACGTTCAGCTATGACGTCAACCAGCAGGATCTCGGAAACCTCGGTAACTGATCCGAGCACTGCACGCCCGGTCGCTTCGTAATGGAAGGCGAGGCGGCCGGGCCAGCAGGAAAGGCGTTGCATCTCCGGCTGGTGGATGGGTGCGCGCGCCTCGCCTTCCGGTCGGCCTATCGCTTGGCCCTCGCCTGGTGGTATGTGCGGCGGCCGTCGTCGCGCGGAGCGAACGTGGCGATCTGGTGGGGGGACAAGGTGCTGATGGTACGCACGTCCTATCGCCCTCAGCTCTGCTTTCCGGGCGGCCTCATCGAACCGAACGAGGAGCCGATCGACGCCGCGGTCCGCGAACTTCGGGAAGAGACCGGAATCGAGATCCGGGCCGACGAGCTCACCTATGCCGCCGTCGTTCATCACGTCTTCGAGTACCGGCAGGACGAAGTCCATCTGTATGAAATTCACGTGGATCGGCCGGTAGAGGCGGAGATCGACGATCGCGAGATCGTCTGGACGGGCTATCTGACGGCCGACGAATGCCTGCGCCATCCTCTTTTTCCCGCCTTGCGCGGCTATCTCGAGGAACGAAGCCGTCTCCGCTGAACCGGCGTTCGCCAGGCGGCGCCGATGCACCGATCTCAAGCGTCTTTACCGACTTGACGAAAGAGATGCCGTCGGCGGCCTTCTGCGACCGGGATGCCCCGTGCCATGCGGGTGCTCGACCCTTCGGAGACGCGATGTGGAGGGGGCGGCAGAATCCACCCGACCCGGCGCCGGACAGCGATTGTGTCGATATTTCTTACAATTTGGGATGATGCCAGTGGGCATAGTCGCTCGATTTCCGAGGTAATACAAAGAGGTGCACCTTTTGGCACGATTTTTGTGTCGCTTTACCTAAAATCGCTCGTCCCGTTGACGAGCTGCGACTTAGGTTTCACCAGCTCACCGCCCATGTTCACGAGATTTTTACGCGATCTCGGGTATGAGTTTGGTAATAGCCTTCTGGGCATAGCCGCAGGCAATGCGGAAGTTGTGAGGTGTCAGATGAAGAAACTTCTTCGCAAGTATGAATCGTTCGCGGGCGGCATTGCTCACAGCGGGCGTTCCGCGGCTGTGGCATCCGGCATGGCGGTTGCGATGCTTGTAGGCTTCGCTGGTGAGGCCGAAGCGATCCCGGCGCCGGTCGGTTATCAGAATGATACCGGGGTCGAGCTGTTCACGCCCCTTTCCGATCCGCTCATCTCCATCGAGGTCATGGATCTCCTGGGGACGGTCGGCGTCGGTTCGGAATTCGGGTTTTATCTTCCCGGCGATCCGAGCAGCCTCTACACCATTTTCGATGCGTCCGACCAGGCGACGCCCGATCAGACGGCACTGATCAGCTTTTCCGGCGGCTTGGTGGTGGACTACGACGCCAGCGAGGTGCAGACGACGTTCGCGCCGATCTCCAGTGGGTCGATCATCGGCTTTTACATGAAGCTGGCTCCGGGAACGGTCGACGAGATCACCCTGTATACGGAAGCCGACCTCAATCCTTTCGGGACCGATTTCACGCAGGCCTTCCGGTCCGAGTCGGATACGCCGATTTCGTGGTTCCTGAATTTTGAGAACTTCGCCGACGGGACGTCCCTCGGTCAGTACATCGTTGCGCCGATCGCTGCCGCGGTTCCCGAACCGTCCGCCTTGGCGGTGATGGGGATGGGTGTCCTCGGGCTTGTCGCGATGCGGCGGGGACGTCGGAAGGCAAGCGCCGTCTGACGGCCTTTCCGCCCTGCAAAGAGGGGCTAGGCCCTAGTTGCTGTTACTCGCTTAAGGGATGGGGCGTCGCTTTCGCTGTCGCCCCGTCCCCGTTGATCAGGCGTTTCCAGGCCTGATGGTGCAAGGCGGCAAAGGACAACCTTGAGTCGAGAAGACAGAGGAATTGTCTTCCACCTAGTAACCAGCCGATCTGGCACTGGAATTTTACCTCTCACCTATCCGAATGAAGTAATTCACAGCTGGCGGCAAATGCCGTATGCTGCGATGCAATAAAGTTCCGGGGCGGTGCGGAAGAGGGTTGTGACAATGCCATCCTCGACAAAGGGCATAGTGCCCGCGGCCGAGCGGTGGGAAACGGAAGCGGATCTGCAGAGGGGTCAGTCAGGTCATGGCGCTCGATAGCAGCATGTACGCGACCCAGGGTCAGCTCGGCCTCGACGAGACGCTCGAGGTCGAACGGCCGGCACAAGCTTCGGACGTGACCGCGCGAAGCGGCGCCCCGGCTCTGAGGATCGTCCGGTCCCGGGAAACGCGTTCGCCGGTTTCACTCAATCTTATCGTCCCTATCGTCCTCTGCCTCGGCGACTTCGCCGTCACGGCGGCCGCCGGGGTCTTCACGGCGTCCGCCTATCTGCCGGACGGCGTTGCATCGGTTCTCGACGCCGGAACGGTTGGATCAAGCGCCATGACGATGGTCGTGGCGGCTGCGTTCTGTATGTCGATTCTGACGGTGGCATTCGACGGCTTCAGCCCGCGCAGCATCATCGGTCCGGGGCGCCATCTGGCCCTCTCGCCGCTTCTATTCGTCGTTTCCGTGGCGTTCGTCTGGCTCGTAGCGACCCTTTTGGGGGCGACGAAGGGTATCCCGTCGGATTGGCTGGTGCCGTGGCTGGGTGTGGCGCTGGGCGGATTGGCCGTGGGCCGGAGCGTCAGCTTTCTGGCCGTGAACCGGCTGGCAAAGGCGGGACATCTCGGATACCTGACAGCGATCGTCGGAGCGAACAAGCGCGGCCTGGACCTTGCCCAGGGCCTGGGGGCCGAACATGGCCTCTACCGTTTCGCCGGTCTCTACGATGCTCGCTACGGCCGCTACTCCGGTCGCTTCAACGGCGTCGACATGCGCGGATCGCTAGAGGACCTGGTCGCGGCGGTGGCGGCCGGAAAGATCGAGAAGGTCGTGGTCGCTCTGCCCGGCATATCCGAGAAGCGTCTCGCGGAAATCCTGCGGACGCTGTGCGTGATGCCGGTCGATATCTATCTCGCGACGGAAAGCGATGCCGTCGATCGCGGCGCGTCCGCAAAAGCCGCACGAGCGATCTCATCCTGGCCGGTCCTGCGGGAACCGCTGCCGTTTCGTGCGCGGATTCTCAAGGCCGTCGAGGATCTGGTCGGCGTCATCCTGTTGATCGCCGCGTCCCTTCCGGCGATGGCCGTAATCGCGGTCGTGATCAAGCTCGACTCGCCGGGGCCGGTGCTGTTCCGGCAAAACCGTCTCGGCCGCGGCGGGCGGGTCTTCACCATGCTCAAGTTCCGCACCATGAGCCACGCCCAGAGCGATCCCAATGCGGACCGGCTGACCGAGCCCGGGGATCCTCGCGTTACGTTCGTGGGGCGTTTCCTTCGGCGCACGAGCCTCGATGAGCTGCCGCAGCTCTTCAATGTGCTCCGGGGCGACATGTCGCTGGTCGGTCCGCGGCCGTTGCCGCCGAAGTTCCATTTCCGCGGCAAGGCCTTCGCCGACCTGATCCCCTCATACGGTTCGCGGCTTCGGGTGAAGCCCGGGATCACCGGCTGGGCTCAGGTCAACGGCTTTCGCGGGACCCCCCCTGACTTCACCGACGCCTGCACCCTGATGTCGAAGCGGATCGAGTACGATCTCTACTACGCGGAGAATTGGTCGCTGAGCTTCGACTTCTTCATCCTGCTACGCACCTTCTGGCCCGGGAAGGCGCACGAGAACGTCTTCTGAGAGACCGGGATTGTCGACCGTCACTCCGGCGGTTCGTCGCGGTGAATCCCGGAGTGGTCAGCTCCCCTCGGCGAGGAGGTGCTCGTACAGCGCCTCGTAGGAGGGGCCCAGACGGTCCCAACCGAAGCGCGCGGCATGTGTGCGGCAGCACGCTTCTGTAGCGGGGTCCTTGGCCAAGGCGACAGCGGTGCGCAAAGCCTCGACCAGCGCATCGACGTCTTGAAGCACGCCGCGCGCCTGTCCGGGATCGACCAGAACACCGATCCGGGAGTCGTCGACGATGTCGGGAACACCGCCGTGCTGACAACCGACCACCGGCGTTCCACTGGCCAGCGCCTCGGCGAAGACCACTCCGAATGCTTCCCACATGGACGGCAGGGCCATGACTGTGGCCGACGCCAGATGGCGCGGCAGATCGCTCGGTGGGACAGCGCCATGAAATCGGATGCTGTCCCGAACGTCCGGCGGCACGGCCGCGACGATCCGTTCGACGTCCCGCGCGGGGGCGTTGCCGCAGAAATGAAGAACGGCATCGGGGAACGAATCCTTCAGACCCGCGAATGCCTCGGCGCAGGGCAGGGCGCCTTTCCGCGGTTCTCCGACATCGCCCAGGAAGACGATGCTGGGCCAATCGGCCGGGACCGCCTTGGCGGTATTCCGAAAGGACGCCATTTCAACTGGCAGGGGGATGGTGGTCGCTTTCGCTGCGAAGTCCCGTTCCAGCGTGAAGGCGGCATAGCGGCTGAGGACCAGGATATGGTCGGCATGTTTGAGCACGGTTCGGAACATCAGCAGTTCGTGCGGCGCGGGGAGGAAGTAGCGGCGGACCGGTATCCCCATGAACTGATGAACCAGCTTGAACTTTGTCGCCGGCGCCGCGCGGGCGAGCGCCGCGCCGTAAGCATCGAAATGATGCAGGCAGTGCACGACCTCGAAGTCCCGGTGGAGAAGGGTATGCCGGCAGAAGCGGGCGAAGGCGATGCCGGGGCCCGTCCATCGTCCGAAGTCGAGAGCCTGCCAGCGCTGTCGCCATACAATCGTTTCGATCTCCGGCGGGAACTCGGGTTCGGTACCGGTCGGTGCCGAAGTGATGACCGAGACCTCATGTCCGCGCCTGTGAAGATAGGCCGCGAGGTCGTGCAGCAGACGCTCGGAGCCGCGTCGGACCTGCGGCCAGCAGAAAGGGTTCGTCAGCGCAATGCGCATGGCATGACGGCGCGCTCGACATCGATGGTCGGCGACCAGTCGGGCCTTTGCGCCCTTGGGGGAAGGACGACATGAAGACCGCTCTGATCCTTGGCGTCTCGGGACAGGATGGCGCTTATCTTGCCGAGTTCCTGCTCGAGAAGGGCTACAACGTCTATGGGACGTCGCGAGACGCCGAGCTTGCCCGGTTCGGCAATCTCCGTGCGCTCGGTATTCGAGACCGGGTCACCTGCCATTCGGCCAGTCCGACGGACTTTCGGAGCATCTTCCAGGTCATTCGTCAGGTCGAACCGGACGAGATCTACAATCTGGCCGGGCAGACTTCGGTCGGGCTTTCCTTCGCGCAGCCGGTCGAAACGATGGAGAGCATCTCGCTCGGTACGCTCAACGTGCTCGAAGCGGTGCGGATGCTGGACAAGCCGATCCGTCTTTACAACGCCGGCTCCGGTGAATGCTTCGGCAATACGGCCGGAAATCCGGCGACCGAGCTCACCGCATTCACGCCGCGCAGCCCCTACGCGGTCGCCAAGGCGGCGGCGGTGTGGACCGTCAGCAACTATCGCGAGGCGTACCATCTGTTCGCCTGCTCGGGGATTCTGTTCAACCACGAATCCCCCTTGCGGCCCGACCGCTTCGTGACGCGGAAGATCGTCAAGGGAGCCGCCGAAATCGCGCTCGGTCGGCGCGAGCGGCTGCAGGTGGGCAATCTCGGCGTGCGCCGGGATTGGGGATGGGCACCGGAATATGTCGATGCGATGTGGCGCATGCTTCAGGCCGATACGGCCGAGGACTTCGTGATCGCGACCGGCAAGGACCATGCCCTCGAAGACTTCGCGCGTCTGGCCTTCGAGGCTTTCGATCTGGACTGGCGGGACTATGTCGACGTGTCGCCGACCCTTTTCCGGCCTACCGATATCGAGGTCGGTGTCGGCGATGCCGGCAAGGCCGAGAGGCTGCTGGGATGGCGGGCCGAGCTCGATCTGGCCGAGATCGTCCGGCGCATGGCGGAAGCGGAGCGAGACAAACTTCTGGCGGAAGAGAGCTGACCGCGCGGCTGTAAGCCTGTCGAGGCCTCCCCCAGGGCAGCGCGACGGCGGGCACGAACAACCGGACGCCGCCGCCGCGAGGCTTTGCACTCAGGCGTCCCCCTTGTGCCGCTCTTCCTTCTTCTTCATCAGCGCGAGATCGGCTTCGACCATTTCGCGCACCAGCTCCTTGAACGGCGTCGTATGGCGCCAGCCGAGCTCCGTCCGCGCCTTCGTCGGGTCTCCGAGAAGCAGATCGACCTCGGTGGGGCGGAAATAGCGGGGATCGACGGAGACGAGGACCGTGCCGGACGCGGCGTCGTGTCCTTTCTCGTCCACACCCGTTCCTTTCCAGACGATCTGACGACCAGTGGTGGCGAAGGCCTCTTCCACGAATTCGCGGACGGTATGGGTTTCACCGGTCGCCAGAACGAAGTCGTCGGGCGTGTCGTGCTGGACGATGCGCCACATGCCTTCGACGTAGTCGCGGGCGTGCCCCCAGTCGCGCTTGGAATCGAGGTTACCGAGGAAGAGGCGCGACTGGAGCCCCAGTTCGATCGCGGCGACGGCCCGGCTGATCTTGCGGGTAACGAAGGTTTCACCGCGGATCGGGCTCTCGTGATTGAAAAGGATGCCGTTCGAGGCGTGCATCCCATACGCTTCCCGGTAGTTCACGGTGATCCAGTAGGCGTAGAGCTTGGCCGCGCCGTAAGGGCTCCGAGGATAGAACGGAGTCGTCTCGCTCTGTGGCACGGCTTGGGCCTTGCCGTAGAGCTCCGATGTCGATGCCTGGTAGAAGCGGACCGACTTTTCCATGCCGAGGATGCGGATCGCCTCGAGCAGCCTGAGCGTGCCGAGGCCGTCGGCATTGCCCGTGTATTCGGCCGTTTCGAAGCTCACCTGCACATGGCTTTGGGCCGCGAGATTGTAGATCTCCGCCGGTTGGGTTTCCTGCACGAGACGGATGAGATTTGTCGCGTCCGTCATATCCCCGAAATGTAGGAAGAAGCGCGGCTCGCCCTCGTGAGGATCCGTGTAGAGATGGTCGACTCGCCCCGTATTGAACGAAGAGGATCGCCGCTTCACGCCATGGACGGTGTAGCCTTTGTTGAGCAGAAGCTCAGATAAATACGCGCCGTCCTGCCCGGTTACACCGGTTATTAACGCAATCTTGCTCACGATATGTCCCCACGAGGAAAGATGAACGGACCGCTCATGTCATCACTGGCCGTCCGAGACCTGCATGGCGCTGCTGTCGAGACTACCAAGGTTTCGGCCGTGTGTGAGCCTGTCCGAACTGCCGGTTGCCGGAATCCCCTCGCACGTTTTCCTCTCATTCTTGTCAGTGTAATGACGCTCACGCATCATGCTACTGGGTCTGTGCGGCCTGCAGGCGGGTCCTAGGTAATATGGTATATGTTTGCCGAGGGATCGCCATCCCTCGTTTCGCAGAGGGACGCTGATCATGACTGTGCCGCCGATTCCGGCCGACGACGTTATCTCGCTCGGGGATCCCGATTCCGACGTCGTGGTCATCGACCCGGCAGCCCTCCTTTTCAATGACGTCGATCCCGATGGCGATACGCTTTTCCTTGAAGCCGTCGACGGTACGAATCTGATCAATGCGACGGCGGAGATCGATGCCGATGGTAACGTCGTCGTTACCGCCATCGACTCGTCCGCACCGATCGGCGGCTCCTTCACTTATGTCGTTTCGGATAGAAACAGTGCCGTTCGTACAGCCGTCGCGAGTTTCGGAACCGGCGGCATAGAGTATACCGATATTTCGCCGGGCACGACCGGTGCCGACAGTCTTCTCGGGTCGGATGCGCCATCCGATCTTTCCGGTGGCCAGGGTGATGATCTCGTTTTCGGTGGTACTGGAGACGATAGCCTGTCGGGCGGCGCCGACGACGACACGATTCAGGGTGGCAGCGGTGCCGACGAAATCCTGGGCGGGGACGGTCAGGACAGCCTCTCCGGCGACGAAGGCGCCGATACGCTCGACGGCGGCGCGGGCAACGACATTCTGTCCGATGTCGACGGGGGAACGATCTCCGGCGGGGAAGGCGACGACCATCTGATCGTCGGCGTTCTGCCCGAAGAGCACGAGACGGTGGTCGATGGGGGGCTTGGCGAAGACACCCTCGACCTGGACCTTACGCCGGAGCAGTTCCTCAACGCCGCAACTCTTCGTGAGCTTTCGGCGCTCAACGATTTCATCACGGACTCGGCCGACTCGGCGGTCGATGACGGTGCGACCTTTACCGTGAACGGTTTGGCGCTGACGGTGAGCAATGTCGAAGCGCTTACCGTCAATGGTGATCCCTTCGCGGTCCCCGACGAGTCGACCTGGCTCGAAACGGTCTTCGTCGATCCGACCGGCGACGGGATCGGCGACGGTTCGTTCGAGAATCCCTTCACGTCCTGGGATTTCGTCACGTTCGAAGCGGGCAAGACCTATCTGCAGAAGGCCGATACCGTCTTCGAAGACAGCCTGTTCGTCGACGTTCAGGCCACCGCCGATCATCCGATCTACATCGGCTCCTATGGCGAGGGGGCACCGCCGACCATCTCCGGCTCGGTGATCTTTTCCGGGGCGGCGAACGTCGAATTTCACGACTTCACCGTCACCGACTCCGACATCGCCGGCGTCTTGATTACGGACGGCAGCCAGTCGATCAGCGTGACCGACTCGACCATCACGCGCAGCGCCGTCGGCATCGAGATCACCGATGGCTCCGGTGGCAGCAGCACCGGCCACAAGCTGCTCAACAACATTATCCACTCGAACGACACCAGCGGAATTTCCGTCGTCGACGTCAGTGCGGCAGCGGGCGAGGAAACAGTCATTGCGGACAATACGATCTACCGCAATGGCATGCATGGCGTCGGTATTATTGGAAATTACTACGTTATTGAGAACAACGAGATCCACAATAACGGTATTAGTGGAATTATTGGGACAAGCGGAATCCATCTTTTTGCACAAAGCAATGAAGTTGCTGCGGGTGATTTCAATATAATTCGATACAACACCGTTTCCCATCAGAATGACTCTGATAGTAATGATGGAAACGGGATTCAAGCCGATCAATATTCGAACGATAACCAGATTTACGGGAATATCGTTTTTGCCAATGCCGGACCAGGTCTCAATTTATACGATGCGACCAACAATCTTGTTTATGACAATATTGCATACGGAAACTCCGTAGACCTATTCAACACGCACGCCAACAAGGCGGAAATGACGGTCGGCAGCCTGGGCGGAGAGCTGTTCGACCTGACGTTCGGGAACCAAATTCACGACAATATCTTCTACGCGATCGACAGCGACGTCGCGGCCTTCCTGGTCGACATTCCGTCGTCGGACGAAGTCAACGCGATCGGCGACAATCAGTTCTTCCACGAAGCCGGCGGTGACCTCTGGCGGTGGGGGACCTTGTCCGGCACCGACATCGAGGAATGGAACAGTCTTGCGGAAGGCGGGGGTGACGATGTCGTCTTCGATCCCGTGGCCGCCGGATTCGTTCCACCGGAAGAACCGCCCGCCTACATGCTGGACGGAAGTTTCGAGGTCCATGCCCCTCAGTTCACGGTCGTCGATCCCGACAGCACCAATCTCGTTTTCGGGACCGCTGCCGGCGATCTCTATGTCGGTGGTGACTTCCGCGACATCCTGGTCGGGCGCGGCGGCAACGACACCATCCTTGCCGAAGGCGGCCATGACTGGCTGATCGGCAACGAAGGCGACGACAGTCTGGTCGGCGGCGACGGTCTCGACGAAGCCTGGGGCGGGGTGGGCGCCGATACGCTGGTCGGTGGGGCCGGGACGGATCTGCTATTCGGCGGCAACGACGCCGATTCGATCCTCGGCGGTGACGGACGCGACGACCTTGCCGGTGGTTTCGGCGACGACACGATTTTCGGCGGTGCCGATATCGACTCGATCGACGGCGGCGTCGGAAATGACTGGCTGACCGGCGGTGACGGTGAGGATGTCGTCCATGGCCGTGACGACAACGACTTCATCGACGAGAGCGGCGACCTCGTTTCGGCCAACAAGCTGTTCGGCGGCACCGGCGACGACACCATCATCGGCGGTGGCGGCAATGACCAGCTCGCCGGGAGCGAGGGCAACGACTCTCTGATCGGCGGTGCCGGCGATGATCAGGTCAATGCCGACGAGGGCATCGACGTGGTCTTCGGCGGTGAGGGCAGCGATCTGGTCGATGGTGGCGACGGCGACGACGTGGTCCAGGGCGAGGCGGGCAGCGACACCTTGCGCGGCGGTGCCGGCAACGATTCCATCCTTGGCGGGGCCGATAACGACACGCTGGTCGGGAACGAAGGCGACGACACGCTGATCGGCGGCGACGGCGCCGATATTCTCGATGTGAGCGACGACACCGAGGGCAACAACCTTCTTCAGGGCGATGCCGGCAACGACCAGCTCACCGGCGGTGGCGGTGCCGACACCATGGATGGCGGTGCCGATGACGACACCCTGAGCGGTGCCGAGGGTGCGGACAGTCTCTCGGGCGGCGACGGCAACGACACGCTTATCGGCGAGGCCGGTGCGGATACGGCTATCGGCGGTGCCGGGTCCGATCTCATCGAAGGCGGTGACGATGCGGACTCCATCCTTGGCGGACTCGGTGATGACACCGGCCAGGGTGGTACCGGCAACGACATCGTCATGGGTGAGGATGGCGCCGACCTGCTGATCGGTGGGATCGGCGATGACACGCTGCTGGGCGGCGAAGGCGACGATGTCCTCGACGAGGGCGACGATGCCGCCGGCGCGAACCTCCTCGAAGGTGGCGCGGGCTTCGACAAGCTCACGGGTGGCGGCGGCGATGACACGCTGGACGGTGGTCTCGACGGCGATACGCTGACCGGTGGCGGTGGAGCGGACAGCCTGGTCGGAGGCGATGGCCAGGATGCTCTGTTCGGATCGGATGGTGCCGATACCGTAGTTGGGGGCGACGACGCCGATACGGTCGATGGCGGGGCCGGTGACGACTCGGTCGTCGGTGGCTTGGGCGATGACACCGGCCAGGGCGGTGCCGGCAACGACCTCGTTTTGGGCGGGGACGGAGCAGACCTGCTGATCGGGGGGCTCGACGACGATACCCTCGAAGGCGGCGCCGGGGACGATGTCCTCAACGAAGACGAAGACCCCTCCGGCAATAACCTTCTCCTCGGCGGAGCAGGCTTTGACGAACTCACCGGCGGTGGTGGTGCCGATACCCTGGATGGCGGTGCCGACGACGATACGCTGACCGGCGGTGGCGGCGCGGATAGCCTGCTCGGGGCCGATGGGAACGACGTTCTGATCGCCGGAGCCGGTGTGGACACGGTCATCGGCGGCGTTGGCAACGATCTCGCCGAAGGCGGTGATGACGACGACTCGATCGTCGGTGGCCTTGGCGACGATACCGGCCAGGGCGGCACCGGCAACGACATCGTCATGGGCGAGGATGGTGCCGACCTGCTGATCGGCGGGATCGGCGACGACACGCTGCTGGGCGGCGAAGGCGACGATGTCCTCGACGAGGGTGACGACACGGCCGGCGCGAACCTTCTCCGGGGTGAAGCCGGATCGGACAAGCTCACCGGCGGCGGCGGCAGCGACACGCTGGAAGGCGGTCTCGACAACGACACCCTGACCGGCGGCGGTGGGACGGACAGCTTGATGGGCGGTGACGGGCAGGACGCTGTGTTCGGTTCCGCCGGTGCCGATACCGTCCTCGGCGGCGATGGAGCCGATACGGTCGACGGTGGCGATGGCGACGATTCCGTGGTCGGGGGGCTCGGCGACGACACCGGCCAGGGCGGTGCGGGGAACGATATCGTATTCGGCGAGGACGGCGCCGATCTTCTGATCGGCGGTCTCGGCGATGACACCCTGATGGGCGGTGTCGGCGACGACGTCATCAGTGACGACGAGGATCCGTCGGGTGCCAACCTTCTCCTGGGTGAAGAGGGCTTCGACGACCTCACGGGTGGCGGGGGCGACGATACGCTCGACGGTGGCGTTGACGACGACACCCTGACCGGCGGTGGTGGCGCCGACAGCTTGCTGGGATCGGACGGCGACGACGTTCTGATTGCCGGTGCCGGGGCCGATACCTTGATCGGGGGCGCGGGCAACGACCTCGGCGAAGGCGGCGATGGCGACGACTCGATCGTCGGTGGCGTTGGCGACGATACGGGCCAAGGCGGCGCCGGCAACGACGTGGTGTCGGGTGAGGACGGCGCGGATCTGCTGATCGGCGGGATCGGTGACGACACCCTTCTCGGCGGCGATGGCGATGACACCCTCGACGAGGGGGATGACGCGGTCGGATCCAACCTGCTCGAAGGCGGGGCCGGCTCCGACAAGCTTACCGGTGGCGGTGGCGACGATACACTGGAGGGCGGCCTCGACGCGGACACCCTGACCGGTGCCGGCGGTGCGGATAGCCTGATGGGCGGTGACGGCCAGGATGCCCTGTTCGGGTCCGCTGGCGCCGATACCGTCGATGGTGGTGACGGCGCCGATACCGTCGATGGCGGCGATGGGGCCGACTCCCTTTCGGGAGGTCTTGGCGACGATACCGGCCAGGGCGGTGCCGGCAACGATCTCGTCTCAGGTGACGAGGGCAATGACCTTCTGATCGGCGGCCTCGACGACGATACCCTTATGGGCGGCATCGGCGACGACATCCTCGACGAAGGCGAGGACGCCGCCGGAGCCAATCTCCTTCTCGGCGACGTCGGCTTCGATCAGCTCACGGGCGGCGGGGGCAACGACACGCTCGATGGTGGCGCCGACGACGACACTCTGACCGGCGGTGGCGGCGACGACAGCTTGCTCGGGGGCGACGGCAATGACGTCATGATCGCCGGGGCGGGCGCCGATACGCTGATCGGCGGAGCGGGGAACGATCTCGCCGAGGCGGGAGACGGCGACGATTCGGTTGTCGGGGGGCTCGGTGCCGATACCGGGCAGGGCGGCGCGGGCAACGATATTGTTTCCGGCAATGGGGGCAACGACCTCCTGTTCGGCGGCATTGGCGACGATACGCTGATCGGCGGCGTCGGCGATGACGTGCTCGATGAAAGCGGGGACCCGGCCGGCGCCAATCTGCTGCAGGGTGGAGCCGGCCTCGATCAGCTCACCGGCGGCGGTGGCAGCGACACGCTCAATGGCGGTGATGACGCCGATACCCTGACGGGTGGCGCCGGAACCGACAGTCTGCTCGGTGGAGCGGGCAATGATCAGCTCTCCGGCAATATCGGCGACGATACCTTGGAGGGCGGCGACGGCGCCGACTTCGGTTCCGGCGGCGAAGGGGCGGACCTTATCGTCGGCGGTCTCGGCAACGACACCGGTGACGGCGGCACCGGCAATGACACGATCATCGGCGAAGAAGGCAACGATCTTCTGATCGGCGGCGACGGTGACGACTCCCTCTCGGGCGGTCTCGAGGGCGACACGCTCCAGGGTGGTGTCGGCGACGATCAGCTTTCGGGCGATGAGGGCGACGACAACCTTGCCGGCGGAGCGGGATCGGACACGCTGCTTGGCGGTGACGGCGACGACGTCATGGACGAACTTGCCGATCTCACCGGCGCCAACCTCTTCGACGGTGGTGATGGCGCCGACAGCCTCTATGGCGGCGGTGGCGCGGAAGTCTTCGCCGGCGGTGCCGGGGTGGACTTCATCGTCGCCGGAGCGGGGGGCGACAGTGTCTCGGGGGGTGCCGACAGCGACGTCATCGACGGTGGTGCGGGCGACGACACGATGTCGGGCGATGCCGGCGGTGATCGCCTTCTCGGCGGTGACGGCGTGGACATCCTGGATGAATCCGCCGATCTCGATGGCGGAAACGAACTGTTCGGCCAGGCCGGGAACGACAGCCTTCTCGGTGGTAGCGGCGCGGACATGCTGGACGGCGGCGACGATGCCGACTCCCTTAGCGGCGGTGCCGGGACCGACCAACTGATCGGCGGCGCTGGCGACGACACCGTCGACGGCGGCGCCGATGCCGACACGCTCGATGGCGGCGCGGGTGAGGACAGTCTGATCGGCGGCGGCGGAGGCGACGTTCTGTCGGCGGGCGCCGGCAACGACACCGTGTCCGCCGGAGACGGCAACGATACCGCCGATGGCGGCGACGGCGCCGACCTCGTCGATGGCGATGCGGGCGACGACCTGCTGATCGGTGGTCTTGGCGACGATACCCTGCGCGGCGGCGTGGGGAACGACCAGATCGACGAAGGGGCGGATGCTACCGGCGCCAATCTGCTGGTCGGTGATGCCGGGACCGACCGGCTCACCGGTGGCGGTGGCAACGATACCCTGGATGGCGGCCTCGACGCAGACACTCTTTCGGGCGCCGGCGGGCAGGACAGCCTGCTTGGTGGCGACGGAGCGGACGTGCTCGACGGCGGGGTTGGCGACGATACCGCGGCAGGCGGTGCCGGCAACGATACCGCTTCGGGCGGGAGCGGCAACGACCTGCTGTCAGGCGACGACGGCGACGATCTTCTGTTCGGCGATGCCGGCGACGATACGCTCGATGGTGGTGACGGCGCGGATTCGCTCGATGAGGGCGCCGACCTCACCGGCTCGAACCTCCTTCTGGGCGGGGCCGGTTCCGATCCCCTGACCGGCGGGGCCGCAGCCGACACCCTGGACGGCGGTACCGAGAACGACACCCTGAGCGGCGGTGGCGGCAACGACAGCTTGCTCGGCAGCGATGGTGACGACGTTCTGATTGCCGCCGACGGAAACGACACTGTCTTGGGCGGCATCGGCAATGACTTTGCGGCCGGCGACAGCGGCGACGATTCGGTCTCCGGCGGCGCTGGCAACGACACCGTCGACGGCGGTGCGGGTAACGACGTCGTTTCCGGCGACGACGGAGCCGATCTTCTGCTGGGTCGGGACGGGGACGACACCCTTCGCGGCGGTGCCGGTGCGGACATCCTCGACGAAAGCAGCGACGCGGCGGGGTTCAATCTTCTCGAAGGCGGTGACGGCGCCGACAACCTGACCGGCGGTGGCGGGGCCGATACCCTCGACGGCGGTATCGACGACGATACCCTGAACGGCGCTGAGGGAGCCAACAGCCTGCTGGGCGGTGCCGGCAACGACAACCTGGTCGGCGGGTCGGGTGACGATACGGTCGTCGGCGGCGCCGGCGACGACACCGGCCAAGGCGGCGAAGGCACCGATCTGGTTACCGGCGGTGACGGCGCGGATCTTCTGACCGGCGGTTCGGGCAACGACGAGTTGCGGGGCGGCGCCGGCGACGATGTGCTGGACGAAAGCGCCGACGCGACCGGCGACAATCTTCTCGTGGGCGATGAGGGCCTCGACCGGCTTACCGGCGGCAGTGGCAACGACACGCTCGATGGCGGTCTCGATGCCGACACCCTCACTGGCGGCGGTGGCGGCGACAGCCTGCTCGGCGGAGATGGTGCCGACATTATGTCGGGCGGTATCGGCGACGATACGGTCGAGGGCGGCTCCGGCAACGACACCGGCGATGGCGGTTCCGGTAACGACCTGCTGCGCGGCGATGATGGTTCGGATGTGCTGGTGGGCGGCACAGGCTCCGATTCGCTCTTCGGCGGTGCGGATGCTGATGTCCTTGACGACTCGACCGATGCTCTTGGATTCAACCTGCTCGATGGCGGGACCGGCGACGACAGTCTGTTCGGTGGCGGCGCGGCCGATACGCTTCTCGGCGGAGACGGCGCGGATTTCGTCATTGCCGGGCTGGGCGCGGACAGTGCCTTCGGCGGCGCCGGTGACGACGTCATAGATGGTGGCGGCGGAAACGACGTCCTGTCCGGTGGAGCCGGAGCCGACCGTGTCATGGCCGGTGACGGCAACGACACCGTGGACGAGTCGGCCGATCTCGACGGCGGCAACGAAGTCTATGGCCAAGCCGGTGACGACAGCCTGCTGGGCGGCGCTGGCGCCGACATGCTGGACGGTGGCGCCGGTGCCGATGATCTCTCAGGCGGTGATGGCGCCGATACGCTTCGCGGCGGCGCGGATGACGATCGGGTACAGGGCGGCATCGGCGATGATGTTCTCGCCGGTAATGCAGGCAACGACACCGTGCTCGGCGGCGACGGCAATGACCTCGTCGACGAGTCCGATGATCCGACCGGCAGCAACCTCCTGGAAGGTGGGGCCGGGCTTGACAGCCTGATCGGCGGAGGTGGCGCCGACCAGATCGATGGCGGCGCAGACGCCGACTTCCTGCGTGGCGGCGGAGGCAACGATACCGCTGACGGCGGACTTGGCGACGACATGGTCCAGGGCGAGGACGGTGACGACCTCCTGGTCGGCGGTGCCGGGTCGGACACGCTGCTGGGTGGCTCCGGCAACGACGTTCTCGACGAACTGGTCGATACCGGCGGCGGCAACTTCATGGACGGCGGTGACGGGGCCGACAGCCTGTATGGCGGTGCCGGTACCGAGATTCTCGCGGGCGGTGCCGGGAACGACTACGTCGTCGCGGGTGCCGGAAACGACAGCGCTCAGGGCGGGATCGGCGACGACACCGTCGATGGCGGCGAAGGCGACGACTTCGTCACGGGCAATGAAGGAAACGACGTGATCGCCGGCAGCGGCGGTTCCGACATCCTGATGGGGGGTGTCGGCGACGACATCCTCGATGAAAGCGGCGACGGGGCCGGGGCCAATCTGCTGATGGGCGAGGCCGGCTTCGACCAGCTCACCGGGGGTGGCGGCAATGACACCCTTGATGGTGGCGACGATGCGGACACCCTCTCCGGCGGCGGCGGCCGGGACAGCTTGCTCGGTGGTGCCGGAAGCGACGTCCTTTCGGGCGAGGCCGGTGACGACACCGTTGAGGGCGGCATCGGTGCCGACACCGCCGACGGCGGTCTGGGCAACGACCAGCTCTCGGGTGGCGACGGCGCCGATGTGCTGGTCGGCGGTGGCGGCGATGACACGCTAGTCGGCGGTGCCGACGGCGACCTGCTTGACGAGACGGCGGACGCGACCGGCGCGAACCGCCTCGACGGCGGGGCCGGGGCCGACAGCCTGTTCGGCGGTGGTGGCGGGGAGATCCTGCTTGGCGGCGACGGCAACGATTTCATCTCGGCCGGGCTGGGCGCCGACAGTGTGACCGGTGATGCCGGCGACGACGTCATCCATGGGGAGGACGGTAACGATACGCTGAGTGGCGGCCTGGGCGCCGACCGGTTGCTCGCCGGAGCAGGGGATGACCTCGTCGACGAGACGGCGGACACAAGCGACGGGAACGAGCTGTTCGGCGATGCCGGCAACGACAGCTTGTTCGGCGGCAGCGGAGCGGATCTGCTCGAAGGCGGCGTCGGCCTCGATCAACTCGACGGTGGAGGCGGCAACGATACCCTGTCCGGCGGTGCCGATTCGGATGTGCTCGATGGCAACGCGGGTGATGACGTGCTCGTGGGCGATTCCGGGAGCGACACCTTACGGGGCGGTGACGGCGACGATCTGATCAATGAGGGGGCCGATGCCGCTGGCGCCAACCTGCTGGAAGGCGGCAGCGGCTTCGACAACCTCATCGGTGGCGGCGGCAACGACACGATGTTCGGCGGCCTCGACGGCGATACCCTTGCCGGCGGCGCTGGCGGAGACTTCCTGGATGGCGAAGGCGGCGCGGACTCGATTCTCGGCGGGATCGGCGACGATACGGCGCAGGGCGGTGACGGTGACGACCGGATATTCGGTGAAGCCGGTGCCGACTTGCTGGTCGGCGGCGCGGGCAACGACTTTGTCGACAGCGGTGCCGACGACGACCTCGTCCTCGGCGGCAGCGGTGACGACGTGCTCGTTCTGGGCGACGGCGCCGATCTCGCACTCGGCGATGATGGCGCCGATTCGCTCACGGGTGGTGTCGGCGACGACACCATGGTCGGCGGTCAGGGCGTCGACACGGTTTCCGGCGGTGACGGTAACGACGTCATCGACGAATCGGCCGATACCGACGCAGGTAATCTCCTGTCGGGTGACGCCGGTGACGACCTGATCGTTGCCGGCGCCGGCGACGACACCCTTTCAGGCGGTGTCGGCGACGACCTCTTGATAGGTGGCGCCGGTCAGGACGAAATCTCGGACGGCGATGGCAACGATATCCTGATGGCTGGGGTCGGTGCCGACCTGATCGACCTGACGCCCGACGGCGATACCGACGTCCTGGTTTTCAACGGAATCGGCGATGCCGGCGATACGATCACCGGCTTCGATACCGGAACGCCGGCGTTCGGCGGCACCGGGGGGGATATCATGGATCTCGGTGCCATCCTCGGTTCGGTATCCGACAACGCGTTCACGGCCTTCTTCACCGACGGCACGCTGAACTTCGCCGACGCTGGCGATGGCAGTACTGCCGTTCTGGCGGATGTCGGAAGCGGCTACACTACGGTGGCGACCATCGGCGACTTGGTCTTCACGGACGCCGAAACCAGCTTCTCGGTTCTCTCCGACAATATTTCCGTATAGAGCGTCGTCCGCCCGAGGGGGCGATCCGGCGCCCGGCCGGGCCGATCAGCCCGGCCGGCTGTGCGACATGAGCACGCCGCGGAAGTAGTCGATCGTCTTCTGAAGGCCGTCCTCCAACCGAACGCCGGGCTCCCAGTCGAGCTGTGCCCGCGCGACCGAGATGTCGGGGCAGCGTTGGATTGGATCATCCGTCGGCAAGGGACGCTTCACCATGACCGACCGCGATCCGGTGAGGGCGATCGTCATCTCCGCCAGTTCGCGGACGGTGCTCTCGCAAGGATTGCCGATATTGACCGGGCCGATCAGGTCGTCCGGTCCATTCATCAAGCGAATGCAACCCTCGATGAGATCGTCGACATAACAGAACGACCGACTCTGGTTGCCGTCGCCGTAGATCGTCAGCGGTTCGCCGTTCAGCGCCTGGACGATGAAGTTCGAGACAACTCGCCCGTCGTCCGGGCTCATGTTCGGCCCATAGGTGTTGAAGATGCGGGCGACCCGGATTTTGGTCTCATGCTGACGGTGGTAGTCGAAGAACAGCGTCTCCGCGCAGCGCTTGCCCTCGTCGTAGCAGGCACGAGGGCCGATCGGATTGACGCTGCCGAAATAGCTTTCGGGCTGGGGGTGGACCGTCGGGTTGCCGTAGACCTCGCTGGTCGAAGCCTGGAGGATTCTAGCCTTGGTCCGTTTTGCGAGGCCGAGCATGTTGATCGCGCCCAGCACGCTCGCCTTTACGGTCTGGACGGCATCCCACTGGTAGTGAACCGGGGACGCAGGGCAAGCGAAGTTGTAGATCTCGTCGACTTCGACGTAGAGCGGAAATGTGATGTCGTGGCGAATCAGCTCGAAGTTCGGCCGCCCGACAAGTGAGGCGACGTTCTCGTGGGCACCGGTGAAGAAGTTGTCGACGCACAGCACATAGGCGCCATCGTCGACGAGCCGGTGACATAGATGGGAGCCCAGAAAGCCGGCTCCCCCAGTGACGAGGATACGTTTGCGTCGATACATCGGTCCAAATTGGGTTGGGTTAGCGTCGCTGCCCCGCGTCCAACTGGCCTTTCCTCCCGCACCTTTGTCAGTTGCCCGAAGTCGGCGCCCTTTTCTTCCGCGAAGGGGTCAATCAGACCATCGAGCGGATGCTTTCGTCAAAACTAACACACCGGACTTTCATGCCCAGCTAAACATAGTGCTAGTTCCAATGGGTCGTTATCGTTGATCAAGCGCGTCAGACACCGGGCCGGGGTGCCCGGACCGTTCGACGTCGCCCGTGCGGGAGCGTTCGAAGAAGAAGGACGTGCGCATCATCGAGACTTAGTCACCCGCTCACCCGCTCACCCGGTCACTCCGGGCAATGCGCTCCAGGCGGGGTCAGTTGCGGGACCAGTGAACCCGCAGCAGGTACGTTTCCTCGATGAACTGATAGTCGAGTTCGCCGTCATAAGCCGATTGCAGGGCTTCGCCGATGCGGCGAGGCAGGTGGATGTCCGTCGTGGTGACGACGATGCCTTTGTCGGTCGTTTCGACCCGGATGATCCGGTTCAACGGATGCTCGGCCTTTTCCAGTTCTTCCTGATGATGGACGAGCCCGAGTATTTCCTTCCTGTGCCCATCCACGAATGTGCCGCTGATGGTCACCCATCCGGCCGGATCGTTGTTTTCGACTCGTCGGCACGCTTGGCAGGGCTCACGGTGCGCGCCCGCATGGACCGGCAAGGCGGGCCACTTCCACCGGCCGTCCTGGTAGACCGCGCCACAGCCCGGACAAACCGTAGGCTCGGGCAGCTTCATGCGCGTCTTGTAGGGGTCGTGGACGTGTTCGGCGATCCGCCGGTCGATCCTGGGCTGATGATGCGGCACGTCTCGCTGCTTCACGACTCGATCCTCCTCCGCTCCGCCCGCTAGGCACCGACGAGTACGGTGACAGAGCGGATGGAAACGGCTTTAACCTGAAGCAAGTGTCGGCCATGCCGGCTTCCGCTATGGTCGGTCGCGTTGGCCCTGGTGGTGGTCGCCGCCGGTGGAAGAGGACTGGAATGCGAGGGGCGGTGTTGAGCTTCGACGTCGTTTGGTCCGGCCCGATATCCGATGTGCGAGGTGTGCCGTGACCGTACCGCAGGTCCTGACCGCCAACGGATTGGATGCGCTGATTCGGCTGTTGGGTGCGCGCGGCTACCGTGTGGTTGGCCCTGCATTGCGGGATCAGGCGATCGTCTATGACGATATCGACTCGACCGCCGACCTGCCGGCGGGGTGGACCGATGCCCAGGACGGCGGGAGCTATCGTTTGTCGCGCCGGGAAGACGGGGCGCTGTTCGGCTATGCCGTCGGCCCGCATTCCTGGAAGAAGTTTCTGCACGAGCCTTCGTTGACGTTGTGGCGGGTCGAACGCGATGGCGACGGGGACTTGCGATTCGCGGCCGACTCGCCGCCCGATAGACCGCTTGCCCTGATCGGCGCACGCTCCTGCGAGTTGCATGCGATCGCCATCCAGGATCGGGTCTTGCTGGAAGGCGATGTCCCTGATCCTCACTACGCTGCCCGGCGAGAGGGCCTGTTCGTCGTTGCCGTCGATTGTGGAGAAGCCGGCGGAACCTGTTTCTGCGCGTCGATGGGGACGGGGCCGAAAGCCACGAAGGGTTTCGACTTAGCGTTGACCGAACTCCTGGACGACCGGCGCCATGTCTTCCTGATGGAAGCCGGCAGCGAAGCCGGCGAAGAGGTGATGGCGGCCCTCGACTGCCGGGCGGCGACGGCCGAGGAGATCGACGCTGCGGCGGCGGTCGTGCGCCGGACCGAGGGGTCGATGGGGCGGGCCATCGATGAGACGGGGGTGCGGGACCTTTTGCTCGACAACCTCGAACATCCCAGGTGGGACGACGTGGCGGCCCGCTGCCTCACCTGTGGCAACTGCACCATGGTCTGCCCGACATGCTTCTGTACCTCGGTCGAGGACCAGAGCGACTTGGACGGTTCGCAGGCCTCGCGGTCGCGCCGCTGGGATTCCTGCTTCACCCTCAATTATTCCTACATTCACGGCGGTAGCGTCCGCACCACCACCCGGTCGCGTTACCGGCAGTGGATGACCCACAAGCTCGCCACCTGGTACGACCAGTTCGGGTCTTCCGGCTGCGTCGGCTGCGGGCGCTGCATCACATGGTGCCCGGTGGGAATCGACATCACCGAAGAAGTGCGCGCGATCCGCGGCGGCGGTCAGCGCTGAGAGGTGGTCATGGAAGGTCTCGAACGCATTGTCAGGGAGCATCCGTTCTTCGCAGGACTGGAGGAGCGGTTTCTGAACCTCGTCACGGGCTGTGCGAAGAACGTCCGCTTCGATGCCGGTAGCTATCTCTTCCGGGAAGGCGAGTCGGCTGATGCCTTCTATCTGATCCGTCATGGCAGCGCCGCTCTGGAGGTGGTGACGCCGGGCCGCGGGGCGATCGCCTTCCAGACGGTTTCGGCCGGGGAGATCGTCGGTGTGTCCTGGCTGGTGCCGCCCTATCGCTGGACCTATGACGCGCGAGCGCTCGAGCTGGTGCGGGCGATTTCCATCGACGCCAAATGTCTCCGCAACAAGTCGGAGGCCGATCACGACTTGGGCTACGAGATGATGAAGCGTTTCATGCCCGTGATCGTCCAGCGTTTGCACTCAACCCGTCTTCAGATGCTCGATGTCTACGGCACCTCAGCCTGAGCGGTTCCGGGGCATGGCGCCTGAACCGATGATGCCGCGCCTCGCTCGGGTGGTCCGTCGCCGGCGTGAGCTGCCGGGCACCGTCACGCTGGAGATCGAGGACCCGGAAGCGGACGGGTTCGCGCCCGGCCAGTTCAACATGCTCTACGCCTTCGGTGTCGGCGAGGTCCCGATCAGCTTCAGCGGCGATCCCGCGGCCGGCGCCTGTCTCCACACCCTGCGGAACGTGGGGGCCGTGACGGGGATGCTGGCCGGCCTCGAGGTCGGCGCCACGCTTGGCGTGCGGGGTCCGTTCGGTGCCGGCTGGCCGATGGATGAGGCGTTGGGAAAGGACGTGGTCGTCATTGTCGGGGGGCTGGGGCTGGCGCCCGTCCGCCCGGTTCTCTATCGGCTGCTGGCGGAACGGGAGAGGTACGGTCAGGTGGTGCTGCTCTACGGCACCCGCAGCCCCGAAGATATCCTCTTCGGCCACGAGATCGAGGCATGGCGCCGCCGCCTCGACATCGACATCCTTGTGACTGTCGACCATGCCACCGGCAACTGGCATGGCCATGTCGGCGTCGTGCCGGCATTGATTCCGCGCGCCGACTTCGATCCGCTGCATGCGATCGCCTTCGTTTGCGGTCCGGAGGTGATGATGCGGTTCTCGGCTGCCGCCCTGCTGACCGCGGGCCTGCCCGACACCGCCATCTACCTGTCGATGGAGCGCAACATGAAATGCGCGATCGGGCAGTGCGGCCATTGCCAGTTCGGGACCGTGCTCGTCTGCCGGGACGGCCCAGTCTTTCGCTACGACCGGCTCCGAACCATGCTCGCCACGAAGGAGATATGAGGCATGGCCAAGGCGCCGAGGAAGCCCAAGCTGGCGGTCTGGAAATTCGCCTCCTGCGATGGCTGCCAGCTTAGCCTGCTCGACTGTGAGGATGAGCTGCTGGCCGTGGCCGGTGCTGTCGACATCGCCTATTTCCCCGAGGCGACCCGCGCCAAGGTCGGCGGGCCCTACGACCTCTCGCTGGTCGAGGGATCGGTCACCACGCCGCATGACGCTGAGCGAATCCAAGAGGTGCGTCGGCATTCGAAGACGCTGGTGACGATCGGCGCCTGTGCGACGGCCGGCGGGATTCAGGCGCTTCGCAACGCCGCCGATGTCGAAGATTACTTGGCGGTGGTCTACGCCCGGCCCGAGTACATCAAGACCCTTGCGACCTCGACGCCGATCGCCGATCACGTGCCGGTCGATTTCGAACTCCGTGGTTGCCCGATCTCCAAGCGCCAGCTCATCGAGGTGCTGTCGGCCTTCCTCGCCGGTCGCAAGCCGGTAACGCCGGCTCACAGCGTCTGCATGGAGTGCAAGCTCCGCGGCAATGTCTGCGTGATGGTGGCCCATGGCACGCCCTGCCTGGGCCCGGCGACCCATGCCGGCTGCGGGGCGATCTGCCCGTCCTACGACCGCGGCTGCTATGGGTGCTTCGGGCCTAAGGAGACGCCGAATACGGAGGCCCTGAGCGCCGGGCTCAGTGCCCTTGGCCTTGAGAAGCGCGACATCCGGCGGCTCTACAGCACCTTCAACGCCGGTGCCGCCCCTTTCCGTGACGAGGCGAAGCGCCATGGCGACTAGGACCATCAAGGTCGATTATCTGGCGCGGGTCGAGGGCGAGGCGTCGCTGAAGCTCGTCGTCCGCGACGGACGGGTCGATCAGGCGCAGCTTTCGATCTTCGAACCGCCGCGCTTTTTCGAAGCGATGCTGAGGGACAGGGACTTTACTGAGGCCCCCGACATCACCGCGCGGATCTGCGGCATTTGCCCGGTTGCCTATCAGATGAGCTCTGTCCACGCGATGGAGAACGCCCTCGGCGTCACGGTCGATGGGCCGCTCAGGGCGCTCCGGCGCCTGCTCTATTGCGGCGAATGGATCGAGAGCCACACCCTCCACGTCTACATGCTGCACGCCCCGGATTTCCTCGGCTATGAGGGGTCGGTCGAGATGGCGCGGGACCATGGCGATCTCGTCCGCCGGGGCCTCGATCTCAAAAAGGCGGGCAACGAGATCGTCGCCCTTCTCGGCGGACGGGAAATCCATCCGATCAACGTCCGTGTCGGCGGCTTCTACCGGGTACCGACAAAACGCGACCTCGCGCCGTTGGCAGAACGGCTGAAACGGGCGCGGGAGGCGGCGCTCGCGACGGTGCAGTGGACCGCGGGCTTCGATTTTCCCGACCGCGAGCGCGACTACACCTTCGTTTCTGTCAGCCATCCCGACGAATATCCGTTCAACGAAGGCCGCATCGTCTCGAACCGAGGCCTCGACATCGCGACCGCCGACTACGACTCGCATTTTGTCGAGTCACATGAGCAGCATTCGACGGCGCTCTACGCGCAGATGCGGGACGGCGGCAGCTATCTTCTCGGGCCGCTCGCCCGCTATGCCCTGAACCATGACCGGCTGCGGCCGCTGGCCAGGGAGGCGGCGCGCGATGCCGGGCTTGGTCCCGTCTGCCGCAATCCCTATCGCAGTATCGTCGTCCGGGCGGTCGAGGTGCTGCAGGCCTGCGACGAGGCTATCGCTCTCATCGAAGCCTATGAGGAACCGGACCATCCGGCTGTAGCCATCACGCCACGGGCTGGGATCGGCTTCGGTGCCACCGAGGCACCGCGCGGGATGCTGTTCCACCGCTATCGGCTGGACGATGACGGGAGCATCGCCGAGGCCCGCATCATCCCGCCGACCTCGCAGAATCAGGCGAGCATCGAGGAGGATCTCGCCAACTATGCCGAAGGGTTCCTCGACCTTCCCGACGAGGCATTGCGCCATCGCTGCGAGCAGACTGTTCGGAACTATGATCCCTGCATCTCCTGCGCGACACACTTCCTGCGGCTGGAGGTGGATCGCGGTTGATGGCGACACGGGGGCGCCTGGTCGTCATCGGCGTCGGCAATCCGGACCGCGGCGACGACGCGGCGGGACGCATGGTTGCCCGCCGTCTGGCCGGCAGGGTCAACAGCAATGTCGAGGTTAGGGAGTGTGCGGGCGAGGCGACCGAGCTCCTTGCCGCCATGGCCGGCGCGAGTTCGGCGGTGCTCATCGACGCCTGCCTGTCGGGAGCGCTGCCCGGCACCATTCACCGTTTCGACGTTTCCCGGGACCCGATGCCCTCGGCTATCCGACCTTGGTCCTCGCACGGTTTTGGCGTGGGGGAAGCGGTGGAGCTGGCCCGTGCTCTCGGCGAGCTTCCACCGGTCTGCATCGTCTATGGCGTTGAAGGCGGGTGTTTCGACCCCGGCGCTGCACCGACATCCGAGATCGCGGTCGCGGTCAAAGAGGTCGCGGACCGGATATTCGGCGATTTCGTCAATGAAGGGCCGTAACGGCCGATGCCGCCAGTTCCGGTCATCGATGCCACAGATCTGTCAGAAAGTCGGCTGAGCCGGCAGAAGGCTCTGGCACTGAGGGAAGCGTCCGTTTATCAAGCCTCTGTGTCACCCGATACTGGCTCTCCGATCGGAAGCTGGGCCCGTCACCCGTCAAAGCCGACATTTTGCGCGAGACGCCATCAGTGTGCCCCAAATGCGATTGCTGACGCGTTTTTGCCGCTGTCGGTTTGGGCGGTAGAGTGATCACCTTTTATTCAAACTGCTGAGTTCGAGAGTTCTCACGCCTATGCCACTCGACATGACAATTTCGGTCGTCGGTCTCGGATATGTCGGTCTTCCGGTTGCGGTCGCCTTTGCCAAGTCCGGCATGCGCGTCGTCGGATTCGACATCAATGAAGAGCGGGTCTCGGCTCTCGCGCGCGGCCACGACGTCACGGCCGAGGTGCCGGAAGAAGATCTGGCGAAAGCGAGCGAATATCTTCTGCTGACGACTAACCCGGCGGATCTGGCTTCGGCCGAGTTTCATGTCGTGACGGTGCCGACACCGATCCGTGAAAATAGGCAGCCGGATCTGCGTCCTCTCGAGAGCGCAAGCCGCACGCTAGGCCGCGCTATCCGTCCGGGGTCGATCGTCGTCTATGAATCAACCGTTTATCCGGGGGCTACCGAGGGCGTATGCCTGCCGATCCTCGAGGCGGAGTCCGGGCTCAAGGGCGGGAAGGACTTTTACGTGGCCTATTCGCCGGAGCGGATCAATCCTGGCGACCGTGAGCATCGGTTCGAGACGATTACGAAGATCGTATCCGGGCAGACTCCCGAAGTCTGTGAGACGGTGGCAAAGGTCTACGGCAGCGTCGTAAGGGCCGGCCTTCACAAAGCGCCGACGATCCGAGTGGCCGAGGCAGCGAAGGTCCTGGAGAACACCCAGCGCGACCTCAATATCGCGCTGATGAACGAGCTCGCCCTTATCTGCCACAGGCTCGACATCGACACGCGCGATGTTCTCGCCGCGGCCGGTACGAAATGGAACTTCCTGCCCTTTACGCCGGGGCTGGTCGGTGGTCACTGCATCGGGGTCGATCCGTACTACCTCACCCATAGGGCGGAGGAAGTCGGCTACCGGCCTGAAGTCATTCTCGCCGGACGGCGGATCAACGACGGGATGGGGGCCCATGTCGCGACCGAAACGGTCCGGCGTCTGCTCGCCGCCGGGCATCGGACGCCTCTTAGCGTTGCGGTGCTCGGGCTAACCTTCAAAGGTGATGTCCCCGACATCCGTAACAGTCGGGTTCTCGATATCGTTACGGAGCTCGAATCCTTCGGCGTATCGGTCAGCGCGCATGACCCGATGGCGGACCCGGACCAGGTGATGGAGGAGATGGGGATCCGACCGGTGGCTCTCGACGAAATGCCGCCTGCCGACGCCGTCATCCTCGCCGTTCCCCATGCAGCCTTCCGTGATGGGGGATGGCCGCTGATCCAAGGTTTGTTGCGGCCCGCGGGTGGTCTGGTGGTCGATGTTCCGGCAGTGCTCGGACGCGACGCGAAACCGGATAACGTCCTCCTGTGGCGGCTATAGGCGGGGGTGGCCATGCGTGACGATTTTCGTGACCGAGACAGTCCATTTCATCGGTTGTGACGTCTCGGCGAGGTAGCGACTACCGTTCCATCAGCGCCAAGAGACCGGCTAGGAGCTGCATCGGTGTCGGAGGGCAGCCGGGGATGTGGAGGTCGACGGGGATCACCGCGTGGACGCCGCCGGCACAGGCGTAGCTTTCCTTGAACAGGCCGCCGTCGAGGGCGCAGGCGCCGGCGGCGACCACCCATTTGGGGTCGGGGGTGGCGTTCCAGGTGCGCTCGAGCGCTTCCTTCATGTTGAGGGTCACCGGGCCGGTGACCAGCAGGACGTCGGCATGGCGCGGCGAGGCGACGAAGCGGATGCCGAAGCGTTCGAGGTCGTAGAAGGCGTTGCCGAGGGCGTTGACCTCCAGCTCGCAGCCGTTGCAGGACCCGGCATCGACCTCCCGGATCGAGAGGCTGCGGCCAAGCCGGCGGCGCGCGGCATGGTCGAGTTCGGCGGCCAGCGCCGCGATCTCGTCGGCGGTAGGGCCGGCCTCGGTGAGCGGCGGGTGGATCAACCCGTTGAGCAGCATCTTCCGCATGGCGCGCCTAGAGATCGTGCCCGGAATAGGAGCAGTTGAAGGACTTATTGCAGAGGGGGAAGTCGGCGACGATGTTCCCCTCGATTGCGGCTTCGAGAAGCGGCCACTGGAACCAGGACGGGTCGCGGAGATGGCAGCGCCGGACCTTGCCGTCGCCGTCGACCGCGACACAGGCGAGGACGTCGCCGCGGAAGCCCTCGGCGATCCCGACGCCTTCGCCGGGGCCGCTGCCGGTCGCGGGCACGTGGTGGGGACCGTCCGGCAGGCGGTCGAGAATCTGCCCGATCAGCGCCATGCTCTGCTGGGCTTCGCGGATGCGGATCCAGACGCGGGCGCCGACGTCGCCCTGATTCAGAACCGGCACCTCGAAATCGAGGGCGTCGTAGGGGGGATAAGGCAGGGTACGCCGGGCGTCGAAGCCGCGTCCTGACGCACGACCGACGAAACCGCCGCAGCCGTAGCGATGGACCAGCGCCGAGCTCACGATGCCGGTACCGATCATCCGGTCCTGGAGCGAGGCGGTGTTGTCGTAGAGTTCGATCAGCCGCGGAAACGCTGCCGAGGCGATGCGCACGGCGTCGCGGATGGCGGCGATGCCGGTCTCGTCCAGGTCGGCGGCGACGCCCCCCGGCACGACGCGATCCATCATCAGCCTGTGGCCGAAGGCTGCGGCGGCGGCGCGGAGGAGCCGTTCGCGGAGCGCACCGCAATGGGCCAGCATCATCGCGAAGGCGGCATCGTTGCAGACCGCGCCGATGTCGCCGAAATGGTTAGCGAGCCGCTCGATCTCGGCCATGAGGGCGCGGAGCCAGTGCGCCCGCGCCGGCACTTCGATGCCGAGCGCGGCTTCCGTGGCGCTTGCGAAGGCGATCCCGTAGGCGACCGTGCTGTCGCCCGAGATCCGCGCGGCGAGCCTCGCGGCCTCGGTGACCGGCATGCTCGCCATCAGCCGCTCGGTACCCTTGTGCGTGTAGCCCAGGCGTTCCTCCAGCCGCACCACGGTCTCGCCGTTGGCGGTGAAGCGGAAATGGCCGGGCTCGATGATGCCGGCATGGACCGGCCCCACCGGGATCTGGTGCAGGCCCTCGCCCTCGGCGGGAAGGAAGCGGTAGGGCTGTGCCTCCGTTCCTGCCGCCGGTTCCGCGGCCAGGGGATGGCGGACCGGCCAGCGGCCGTGGTCGAGCCACGGGCGGGTGTCGGGCAGCCCCTCCGGCTCCAGCCCAAAGAGGTCGTGCAGCGCCCGCTCCGGCCGGATAGCCGGGGGATGGTACTTGCCGACCGAGGGATAGCGGCCGTCGGGGCAGTCATATGTCGCGATGGCGAGGGATTGCGAGGCCTCCTCGATCAGCGCCATGTGGACCGCCCCGTCGTCGCCCCACAGCCCGGCGAGCGTCCAATGCCTCTCGACCAGCCCGTTGGTGAGGGCGATCCACAGATCGCCGCCGACGACGAACCGCGGCCAGGGCCGATGGGCCTCTGCAGGCCGGCCGCGGGACAGGATTTCCAGGAGAGGGGATGTCGCCATCGCGCGCTACCCGAGGAGCCGCGCGACGGTCTGAAACCACGCGACCAGCGGCGGCGGCAGATAGAGGCCGGCAGTGAGCACCAGTGCGAGATGCGCCACCATCGGCCAGTGAGAGGCATGAACCGGCTGGCTGGGTCCGGTCGGCTCCCCGAAGGCAAGGCTGTGGACCCGGAGCATCAGCGCGCCGAACGCGATCAGCAGGCCGAAGACCAGCGGCAGGGCCAGCAGCGGCTCCCGCGCGAAGGTCGAGCTCACCACAAGGAACTCGCTCATGAAGATGCCGAGCGGCGGCAGGCCGGCGATCGCGACGACGCCCAGCACCAACCCCCAGCCCAGCACCGGATGGCTGGTGGTGAGGCCGCGGATCTCGGCGATCTTCTGGGTTCTCTTGGCTTGGGCGATGTGGCCGACGGTGAAGAAGATCGCCGACTTGGTCAGGCTGTGCATCGTCATGTGCAGCAGCCCGGCGAAGTTCGCCAGCGGCCCGCCGATCCCGAAAGCGAAGGCGATGATGCCCATATGCTCGATCGAGGAATAGGCGAACATCCGCTTGATGTCGCGGCGCCGGTACAGCATGAAGCCGGCGAAGATCAGCGACGACAGCCCCATCGTTACCATCAGCGGCCCCGGCGCGATGGCCCCCGGCGTCGCCGACAGCAGCAGCTTGAAGCGGAGGACGGCGTAGAGGGCGACGTTGAGCAGCAGCCCCGACAGCACCGCCGAGATCGGCGTCGGGCCCTCGGCATGGGCGTCCGGCAGCCATGCATGCAGCGGCGCCAGCCCGACCTTGGTGCCGTAGCCCAGCATCAGGAACACGAAGGCGACGTTGAGGAGGGCCGGGTCGAATGTGCCGGCATGCGCCATCAGCACCGTCCACACCATCGCCTCGGTGCCTTCGCCGACCACCGGCTGGGCGGTCAGGTAGACGAGGATGGTGCCGAACAGGGCGAGCGCGATGCCGACGCTGCCCAGGATGAAGTACTTCCACGCCGCCTCGATCGCTTCATGGGTGCGGTACATCCCGACCATCAGGACGGTGGTCAGCGTCGCCATCTCGATCGCCACCCACATCACGCCGATGTTGTTGGTCGCGAGCGCCAGGTTCATCGCGAACATCAGAACCTGATAGGTCGCGTGGTAGAAGCGCATGTGCACCGGCTTCAGCCGGCCGTTCTCCAGCTCGTGGCCGATATAGCTGGCACTGAAGACGCTGGTGGTGAAGCCGACGAAGGTATTGAGGACGATGAAGACGATGTTGAGGTCGTCGACGACGAAGTACCGCCCCGGTTCCGGCTGCCAAAGGAGCAGCGACAGCGCCGCCAGCAGGGTGACGAAGGCCGCGATCACGTTGATCCGCGCCGACAGCCGGTAGTTCGGCAGCGCGGCGAGAAGGGCTGCGGCGGCGATCGGCACCACCAGGATCGTCGCCAGTCCGGCCGCCGCGGTCACTGGCGCTCGCCCCGGAAGCGGTCGAGGGCCTGGACGTCGACGGTGTCGAAGCGCTCTCGGATGCGGAACAGGAACACGCCGATGACGATCAGGGCGACTAGGACCGAGAAGGCGACGCTGATCTCGACCACCAGCGGCATGCCCTTGGCGCCGGCCGCGGCGAGGATCAGCCCGTTCTCGATCGACATGAAGCCGATCACCTGACTGACCGCGTTGCGGCGGGTCACCATCATCAGCAGCCCGAGCAGAATGACCGACAGCGCGAAGGCGAGGTCCTCGCGGGCCAGCAGGTCGGCGCCGGCGGTGACCCGCAGCATCACGACGATGGAGAGGCCCACGAGCGCCATCCCGGCCAGCATGGTCGGTCCGACGCTCACCACCGTCTCGACCTCGCGGTGGATGCCGAGCCGCGCGACGATCCGGTGAAGTGCGACGGGAATGACGACGGCCTTGAAGACGATGGCGATCGCGGCGGTGACGAACAGGTGCGGCGCGCCCTGAACCCAGGCCTGCCAGGCGACGGCGAGCCCCAGGACCACCGCCTGCAGGGCGAAGACGTTGAGCAGGGCGTAGAGCCGGTTCTGGTAGAGCAGCATGAAGCTCACCAGCACCATGCCGCCGGCCAGAAGATGGGCGAGGTCGAATTCGAGGGCGTTCATCTACCAGCGCTGCGAGACGAACAGGAGGAGGGTTCCGAGCAGGCCGAGCATCAGCGCGGCGCCGAGAAAGTCGGGAACGCGGAAGACGCGCATCTTGGCGATCGCCGTCTCGAACAGGGCGAGCAGGAAGCCGCCGATAGCGAGCTTGCCGACGAAAGCACCGGCGCCGATCAGCAGCGGCACGACGGTCTCGCCCGGCCGGGTCATGCCCCAGGGGGTGAAGACGCAGGCGATCAGCGAGAGATAGAGCAGCAGCTTGAGCGACGCAGCCGCCTCGATGAGGGCGAGGTGGCGGCCGGAATATTCCAGCACCATCGCCTCGTGGACCATGGTGAGTTCCAGGTGGGTGGCGGGATTGTCGATGGGGATGCGGCCGTTCTCGGCGATCGCGACCATCACCAGAGCGATGAGCGCGAGGCCGAGCGAAACCCTGAGCCCGACGTCCGAATGCAGCATGTGGTCGGCGACGGTCGAAAGCTGAGTCGACCCGGCGACCAGGGCCAGGGTGAAGACGATCATCAGCATCGCCGGCTCGGCCAGCGTCGCGATCATGGCTTCGCGGCTGGAGCCGATCCCGCCGAAGCTGGTGCCGACGTCCATGCCGGCTAGCGCCAGGAAGAAGCGGCCGCTGCCCAGCAGGGCGACGATGGCGATCAGGTCGGCCGACCAGCTGAACATCAGGTTGGTGCCGAAGGTCGGGACCAGCGCCGCCGCCACCCAGGTCGACGCGAAGACGAGATAGGGGACGGCACCGAACAGCCAGGAGGCGTTCTCCGCCATCACCACGTCCTTCCGGAGCAGGCGGAGGAGGTCGCGATAGGGTTGAAGGACAGAGGCCCCGCGGCGGCGCGTAAGCCTTGCCTTCACCTTGCGGACGAAGCCGGTCAGCAGCGGCGCCAGCAGGAGGACCAGGGCCATCTGCGCGCCCTGGATCGCAAGATCGGCGATCACCACAGCGCCAGCACCAGAAGCAGCAGCACGAGCGCCAGGAAGACGAGGCTGAGATAGCGGCGGATGGTGAGGAACTGCAGCCGGTTCAGCTTGTCGGCCACCGCTGCCACCGCCTGCGACACGGGGGTATAGATCAGCGTCCAGGCCGGATCGTCCAGATGCCGTCGGAAGCGCGCCGGCCGGACGTCGCCGGGGGCTGGCATCTCCACATGATCGCGGGCGCCGAAGGCGAAGCCGCCATAGACC
>PBKC01000099.1 GCA_002721365.1 Rhodospirillaceae bacterium
ACATCTCTGCCGACAGCCCGCTTTCGGGGTCGGTCCCCCCGTTCACCGAAGCGCGTACAAGTCCGCTCAACACCTCCGAACCGCTGAGCGCCAGCATGTCGTTCCCCGGTTCGCGGACATAGTTGGCGAGATCGACCGCGGCAGCACGGGTATGGACGAGCAGCCGGTCAAACTCGACCGGAACGATCGCCTTCTGGAGATTGCTGTATGTAAACCATCCGACCGCGGCCACCGTCACGATGACCAAGGCGACCATGGCGACGGTCAAACGGGCGGACAGTGTCAAGCCTCTCACCGGTATGGCGCCGGCTTTCATCGCTCGGCGACTCTCCGGTCAACGGGCGCGGCGCTGCGCACCGCCTCACGGCAACCCACGATCAGGCGGACGGTCAGGGCCTCGCTCCCCTAAACGTATGGACAGCGATGCTTTCCGCAGGAGACAAGACGTGAGCTGACAGACGCCCCCTCAACCTGGACCCCATTCGCGCTCCCCCTCAACCGCATTCTGCGATGTGCATATGACCTTGGAAGGGATATTCCATGAACGAGGTTAGTATTTTCTCTCTTTACGGCAAGAGTCCATTGGTCTTCCGCGCTATCGGGGAAAATTTTCAATGATGCGGACCTATCTCTTCCGGCATGCGTGCCTTGTGGAAGCTTCTGCGGCAAGCGGGACCATCTGTATCGCGCATAAGTAAAATTTACTAATATTGATACACGTCAATAAGACCGGTGGCGCGGACCGGCAACGATGCGGGAAAAGGTTTCGAGCTGAGGGAGATGCCGACCGCGCGTCGCTCGGTCGAACGTTCGCGGCGCTCTAAGCGTCCGCGTCCGCCTGTTCGAGGAAGCCGAGCAGCAACCGTACGACCGCTTCGGGCTGTTCCTGCTGCACCCAATGGCCTGCGCCGTCGACCAGTTCGCAGGTCAGCATCCGCGTGCAGGCCCTGGTTTGCATCGCCTCGAAGGCGCCCGGCATCTGATAGACGCCCCAGTCGCTGGTGCCGGAGATGAAGCAGGATGGGACGTCGAGCGTGCGTCCTGCGAAGATTTCGAGGTCGGAGCGGAAAGCGTCGTCGGTGCGGCAGCGATAGGGGTTGAGGCCGCCCTGGAACCCGATCCGCCCGTACTCGCCCGCATAGACCGCGAGTTCGTCCTCGGTGAGCCAGCGGCAGGCGGCGGCTTCGGACGACGGCATGACCTCCGCCGCCGTCTCGGCCATGGTCCGGTCGAGATCCATGACGTAGTAGGTCGGCATCTTCGCCAGCTCTTCCGCCGTCCACGCGGCGAGACGGAACGGCCGGTTGTCGGCCCAGTCGGCGCTCTTGTGATGGAAGTAGCCGCGCAGGAAAGCGTGGACGCCCTGCGGGCAGCGCCACATGTCGTCGTTCGCCGGCCGCTGCGAGTAGTACCACTGATAGTGCTTGCGCGGCCGGGGAAGCGCCGCCAGCGCCTCGTGGATCGCCGCGTCGGCGAGATCGGCCCCCGTCGCACCGCCCGGAACCGGCGGCGGGCCGGAGAACGGCGCGCTCATGATGGTGGCGGTGCGGAAGACGTCCGGCCGGACCAGCGCGCACCAGGGGGCGATGATCGCCCCGTAGTCATGTCCGACCACGCCGTCGACATGGCGCCGGCCGAGCGCCCAGACCAAACCCAGCATATCCCGGATCACGTTCGGCAAGGCGAAGGGCCGCAAGTCGGTATCGTACGCGGCGTCCCATCCCGTCGTCCGCCCGTAGCCGCGAAGATCGGGGGCAACGACGTGATAGCCGGCCTCGGCCAGAGCCGGCATCACCCTGCGCCAGCTATAGGCGATCTCGGGGAAGCCGTGGAGGAGGAGCAGGCACGGCCGCTCCGTCGCGTCGGCGTACCCAGCCTCCAGCACATGCATGCGGAGACCGTTGACGCCGTCGACGAAGCGGCTGCGCACGCCCGCCGGCAACACCGCGGCGTCCAGGGGAGGCAACGTCACCGCCGCCCCTCCGGCCGCCCGGAGAAAGCCGGCCGCGTCATTACTTCTCGACCATCGCCTTCATGGACTCGAAGCCGGCGCGGAACGCCCCAGTCAGCGCCTTGGCGACGCCGATGCCGTTGTCCTCGGGGAACGCCGAGGCGTTGAGCGTCGCCTTGTACTGCATCTCGGTGGTGCCCGGCGTCGTGCCCGGCACGGCGGAGATCGTCGCGCGGTACTTCGACTCGGTGAGGAAGCCCTCGGTCATCTCGTAGGTGTACGAATGGGGCTGTTTGTCGGTCATGATCTCGATGACGTCGCCGATGCCGGTGAGCGTCAGCCGCCGTACGCTGCCCTTGGCGCCGCTCCCATCCTTGTACTCGCATTCGGTGATGATCGGCATCCAGTCGGGGATGGCGCAGTAGCCGCCATACTTCACCCAGATCGCAGCGGGACTGTCGTCGATGACCATCGACTCGGTCAGGGTGATGACCCCGTCGTCGCCGTAGCTGATGCCGGCGGAAGCCGGTGCCGCGACCAGCGCCGCGGCGAGACCTGCCGCAGCGAATACGAATGCACGGGTGGTGTGAACGCCTGAAGTCATGACGGTCGCCTTTCTGATGATGCTGCCGGATTTATGTTTCGTGACCGTCCCAACGGGACGGTGACACCATAACCGAACTCAGGGTCCGACACGAACCTCGGAACGAGGCGTCGCATCGGACCCCGATACGCATCGATCAGTGGCGACGGATCAGTTGGCCGCCACGCGCCGCTGCGATCGCCGGCCCCGCCCGCGACCGGACCGCGATCCGTCCTCGCGCTTGTCGCCGATGTTCCCGAGCATCCGCGTGAGACCAGCCGCCGACGCACCGCCGTCCGGCCTGTTCTCCTTCCTTGGAGCGGCTTCCGCCGAGGTCCGGACCTTGCCACGGCCATTGCGGGCCTGCGGCGGCCGCTTCCGCCCTTCCGAAGCGGGCACGGGACGCGGAGCCGGGGCCGGGGCCGCCGGACTCGGCGCTGAAGGCTGCGCGGCGGCCTTCACCGGCGCTCCGCTCGTTTCGATCCGGCGGCCGATCAGCTTCTCGATGTCGCGCAGCAAACCGCGCTCGGCCGGATCGCAGAGCGAAACGGCGAAGCCGCTCTTACCCGCACGGGCCGTGCGGCCGATACGGTGGACATAGGCTTCCGGAACGTTCGGCAGCTCGAAATTGACGACGTGCGAGACATCGTCCACATCGATCCCGCGCGCGGCGATGTCGGTGGCCACCAGGATGGTGACCCGGCCGGAGCGGAAGTCGGACAATGTCCGCTCGCGCTGCCCCTGGCTCTTGTTGCCATGGATCGCCGATGCGGCGAGGCCCGCCCCTTCCAGATGCTGCTTCACCTTGTCGGCGCCGCGCTTGGTGCGGGTGAAGACGATCGCCCGTTCGACACCGGCACCGCCCAGGATGTCGACCAGCACGCCGCGCTTGGCGGGGCCGTCGACATGCATCACCCGCTGCTCGATCCGGTCGATCGGCCGAGACGCCGGGGTGACGGCGATCTCGACCGGATCGCTCAGGAAATCGGCGGCGAGGTCACGGATCTGCTTCGGCATGGTCGCCGACAGCAGAACGGTCTGCCGCTCGGGCGCGAGCTTCGGCATGATCCGGCGGATCGCCGGCATGAAGCCGAGGTCGAGCATCTGGTCGGCTTCGTCGAGGATCACGGTGCGGGTCGCGTCCAGCCGGATCGCCCGCGTCGCCATGTGATCGAGCAGCCGGCCCGGCGTTGCCACGAGGATATCGACCCCCTGCGCCATCGCCTTGACCTGCGGGCCCGGCCGGGCGCCGCCGATCACCACCGCCACCGAGTGGCGGGTGAAGCGGCCGTAGGTACGGATGCTGGCCGCGATCTGCGATGCAAGCTCGCGGGTGGGCGCGAGGATCAGCGTGCCGCAACCGCGCGGTCCGGGCGCGACAGGGTTCCGGCTGATCTCGTTCAGGAGTGGCAGCACGAAGGCGGCGGTCTTGCCGGTGCCCGTCTGGGCGATACCGACCAGATCGCGGCCCGCCAGCATGGCGGGGATCACCTTGGTCTGAATGGGAGTCGGAGTCGTGTAGCCTTCCGCCGATACGGCGCGAAGGAGGGCCTCGGCCAAGCCGAGGTCGGAGAACTGGGTCAAACAGTCACTTTCATATGGTGCCGCACGCACCGGCCGTCGCACGGCACAGCATATGGCGCGATCGGTCCGACGATGCGGACGATGTTCTTCTTAAAGGGAGCTCGCGTAGATCAGCCGCCGCGTTCGACGTGCCCCTCGGGGGGACACCTTGTGGCAACGATCATGGGGACGGTTGCTCAAGAAGACGCACCGCCGACGACCCTGTCGTCCTCTACGCGCGGCGCGAATGGGTATCAAAGAACACAAATCGCCCGGAATAGCAAAGGAAATCGCGTTGCGGCGGCGCGGGAGCACCCCCAAGGTTGAGACATGCGATACGATGGCGCATAAGCGGTCCGTCAATGTGAGACATGAGCCCGCCACACCATCCTGGAGGACGGATCGATGCCCGTAGTGACCCCGACCTTCGACCTGAACACCGTCCCGTGGAGGCGGGTCGTCGACCCCAGCATCACGCGCTTCACGGTCGACTTCGAATACAGCCTCCTGGGCTACGACTTCGACAGCGGGCGGCTCGACATGCTGCTCCGCTACGCCAAGGGCGGTCACTGCCGCCCGCACCGCCATGTCGCCACGACGGTGACCATGGTGCTGGAGGGCGAGCAGTTCCTGGAAGAGGTCCTGCCGGACGGCACGGCCCGGAAAATCCACCGCAAGGCGGGCGACTACGCGCTCGCCCCGGCCGACGCCCTCCCTCACGACGAATGGGGCGGGCCGGACGGCGGCACCGTGCTTCTGTCGATGACGGCGCGGGACGGTCTGCTGTTCGAATATTTCGACGAGAACATGCGGAACGGCTGGACGCTCTCGATCCGAGACTACGTGGACGCCTGGGAGAACGACACCGTCTACGGAACGGCGCCCGCGAAGACGGCGGCGGAGTAAAGCCGGACGCGACTCCGCTGCGCCGTCCGTCCGGCTTTCTGCGCCACTTCCTCCGCTTCGGCCTGGCCGGCGCCGTCGTCGCAGGGGTGCAGGGCGGCGGTTACGTGTTGCTGGTGGATCTCGGCTGGGCAAAGCCGATGGCCGCCAACGTCGTCGCCTTCCTCCCGGCGACCGCCCTCGCCTTCGCCGTCCACTATGCCTGGACCTTTCAGAGCGCCCGTAAACCACGCGCTGCGGTGTGGCGCTTCGGCGTCGCCAAGCTGATCGGCCTCGGCATCAACAGCGGCGGCGTCTATCTGGTGGAGACCCTGCTCCGCCTCGGCCATTACTACGCTCTCCCCTTCATGCTGCTGCTGACGCCGCTGGCCGTATTCGCAATCAGCCGGTCCTGGGTCTTTCAGGATGTGCGCGACGACGGGCACCGGGTGACGAAAACCGCGCGCGACTGATCCGACAATGTTCGGGCTGGGGCACCCGAGACCCGCCTGGGGCAAAAGAGCCCCAAGCCCTCATCCGCGCACGGGCAATCCCGGATCGGGCCCCGGCCCTGGTCCGCGCTTAGGGCGTCCACGCCTCAGCGTGCCGCCGCAGCGAAAAGCTATCCCATTGTTTTAATGACAGTAATTATCTCGGCATGCCGATTGCTAACAGAGCGTTAACGATCTCACGCGAGCTGGGGCACGGCTTTGTCCTTGGAAACGCAAGTGGAACGGGCGGCTCTGCGGCGAGCGCCTGATGGAAGCCCCGGCACCGAGCCGACAGCCGCTCCGCGCGGACGCGCCGCATCGGCACTTCGCTCCTGCATCTCAATCCATACGAGAGGGACCGCTTCATGCCCGTGCAAGTGAGCTACCCCGGCGTCTACGTCCAGGAAGTGGCGTCAGGGGTCCAGACGATTACCGGCGTCTCCACGTCGATCGCGCTCTTCATAGGCATGACCCGGCGCGGCCCCCTCAACACGGCGGTGAACGTGCTGAGCTTCGCCGCGTTCGAGCGCGCGTTCGGCGCCGACACGACGATCTCCGAGATGACGGATCAGGTCCGCCAGTTCTTCCTGAACGGCGGCCGGCAGGCCTACATCATCCGCATCGCCGACGAAGGCACGGCGACCGCCGCGGCGGCGGTCCTCCGCAACGAAGCCGACGACGACGACGTGCTGGAGATCACGGCGGCGGAGCCCGGCCGTATCGGCGAGAGCATCCGCGTCGAGGTGTCATACGCCACCGCCCAGCCCGAGGCGACCTTCGCGCTGACCGCGGCCCGCGAGACGGTGGACGCCGCCGGCAACATCGTGCTGGTCGAGGCGGAGACCCTGTCCGAGCTCAGCATGGATCCGGACGCCACGCGCTTCGTCGAGACCGTGCTGGAACAGGAATCGCGGCTGATCCGGGCGAGTTCGGTCGCCAGCCAGGCGCCGATCGAAGGCTACTCGATGAGCGGGCGTGGGGAAGCCGACTGGCTCGCCGCGCTGAACGCACAACTGGCGACCCAGGGCAATGTCGGCTCGTTCATGATCTCGGTCGACGGGACGCCCGCCGTTCCGGTGACCTTGAACGGCCCGCTCGCGGCACTGAGCGATCTGCAGTCGGCCGTCGATACGGCCGTCGGCGGCAGCCTCGCGGTCGTATCGACGCCGGCGCTGACAGGAGGGGCGGAAGAAGTTCTGCTGATCGCCAGCGCCACTGCTGGCGGTTCCGTCCGCATCCTCCCGGGCGCCGCGGGCGATCTCGCCGCGCCCATGCATCTCGGCACCGCGAACGACGGGCTGGAGGTCGGCGGCTTCGCGAGGCTGCGGCCGGCGCCGACGGGGCTGTTCATGTCGCTGGGCGATCTCGACAGCGGATCGGCCAACTGGCTGAACCGCCTGGGGACCCTCGCCCGCACCGATACGGCGGACCTCCCCGACATCACCATCACGACCAGCCAGCGGTCCGACACCTATACGATCACCGGCCTGACCGGCGGCATCGGCCTCTGGGAGGCCTCACCGGCCGCCGGCACCAGCCTCCGCAACCTGCGCGCCTCGCTCCAGGTGGTGATGCAGGGGGTCGGGGCGACGGCGGGCGCGAACTACACAGCCGGCCTGGAAGGCTTCCGTCTGACCTTCGACGCCGGTTTCTCCAGCGCCGCCGAGCAGGAGACCGCTGCCTTCACCACCTCCGGCGCCTACGGCATTACGACGGCAGCAACGGGCATATTCGCCCATGATCCGAATGTGCGGCGGTTGCCGCTCGGCAGCTACGCGACGCCGTCCAACTATGTGGCCGGCACCGCAGCCGGACAGGACGGCGACATGCCGGGCCTCGACGACTACGCCCGGGCCTATGGCATCGCCGCCAGCGATATCGACATCTTCAACCTGCTGATCCTGCCGCGCGTCCTCAGCGACGGTTCGGGCGCCTCCCAGGGCGATGCCGAGCGCGAGCCGCTGTGGGGGCCGGCCAGCGCCTTCTGCCGCGACGAACGCGCCTTCCTGCTGATCGATCCAAGGGACGAGTGGACGTCGGCCCAGTCGGCCGTCGCCACCATCGGCGCCGTGCGCACCGGGGCGGTCGGCGACCACGCCATGGTGACGTGGCCGAAGCTCCGCATCGTCGACGCTCAGACCGGGCTGCTGAAGACCATCGACCCGTCCGGCTCCATCGCCGGCGTCGCCGCCCGCATCGACGGCCGCCGCGGCGTCTGGAAAGCGCCGGCCGGGCTGGAGGCCAACATCCTGGGCATCCGGGGGACCGAGCGCACTCTCTCCGATGCGGAGAACGGTCTTCTGAACCCGCAGGCGATCAACGCCATCCGCCGCTTCCCCAACGGGATCGTCGTCTGGGGCTCGCGGACGCTGTCCGGCTTCGACAATTCGGGCAACAGCGACTACCGCTACGTCCCGGTGCGCCGGCTGGCCCTGTTCCTCGAAGAGAGCCTTTATCGCGGCCTTCAGTTCGCCGTGTTCGAGCCGAACGACGAGCCGCTCTGGGCCCAGATCCGTCTCGCCGCCGGGGCGTTCATGAACGGCCTGTTCCGGCGCGGCGCGTTCCAGGGAAGCAAGGCGTCCGACGCCTACTTCGTGAAGTGCGACGCCGAGACCACCACCCAGAACGACATCAATCTCGGCATCGTCAACGTGGTGATCGGCTTTGCGCCGCTGAGACCCGCCGAGTTCGTCGTCATCACCATTCGCCAGCTGGCGGGCCAGGTCCAGACCTGACCCTCGCCCACGCACCCGACCCTAAGCCGGAGGCCCAGGCATGCCCCAGTTCACCGTGAACGCCGCACGGATCGATCCCTATCGCAACTTCAAGTTCGTGGTCACATGGGACGGCCGGGTGGTTGCCGGCGTCAGCAAGGTAGGCGCCTTGAAGCGGACGACCGAAGTGGTCACCCACCGCGAAGGCAACGACATCAGTACCGACCGGCGCACCCCCGGCCGCACGAACTTCGAAGCGATCATGCTGGAGCGCGGCGTCAGCCACGACCCCGAGTTCGTGAACTGGGCGAACCTGGTCTACTCGACGGAAGGCGACGGCGCGGTGTCGCTGGCGAACTTCCGCAAGGACATCCGGATCGAGCTGCTGAACCTCCAGGGCGTCGTCGTCCAGGCCTACAACGTCTTCCGCTGCTGGCCCTCGGAATTCGTCGCCCTGCCGGAGCTGGACGCCAACGCGAACGCCGTAGCCATCCAGTCGATCACCCTGCAGAACGAGGGCTGGGAGGCGGACGAGGGCGTGGTCGAGGTCGCGGAGACCTGATCGGCGCTCATTCATGAAGCGGATTCCGCTCATCGCAGGCATTCTCGGCCGCCGCACGGCCTGGCTCCGCCCGCTCACCGGCGCCGCCGAAGAGCTGGCATGCGCCGATCCGCTTCGCCTGCTCCAGGACTGCCTGGAGGACGGCGGGCCGGGTTCGGTCCAGCCGAACGAGGCACCACTGCTGCCGCTGGCCGACCGAGACCTGCTTCTGGCCGAAATCCAGAGGGACGCCTTTGGCGACCGGTGCGAAGCCGACGCGGCCTGCATCGCCTGCGGCCAGCCCTACACCATGGCATTCAGCCTCGGCGCGATGATGGCGAGTCAGCGGGACCCGGAAGACAGCCTCGTCGAAGGCCCGGATCCGGAGAGCCGTTTCCGGCTGGGCGACGTCCGCTTCCGCCTGCCGTCCTCCCGCGACCTTGCAGATGCTGCCGCCGCTGAAGACCCGGCTTCCGCCGTCCTGACCGCCTGCATCCTTTCCGGCGACCCCGCCGGCCGAGAGACGGACATCGAAGCGGCCATGGCCGCGGCCGGGCCGGTGCTCGACCTCGACCTCGACGCCGTTTGCCCGAATTGCGGGACGTCGCAGTCGCCGCGCTTCAGGATCAGCGATTTCCTCCGGCAATGCTTCGTCCAGGAACGGCGGCTTCGGCAGCGGGAGATCCACTGCATCGCCACCGCCTACGGATGGAGCTACGACAGCATCATGCGGCTGTCGCGGGCCGACCGTCAGGACTTCGTCGGCCTGATCTGCGAGCGGCCCGGCCGGGCGACGCCCCTCGACGCATTCGGCGGCCGCGCGAGAGCGACGGGATGACCGGCGGCTTCCTGCAACGGCTGACAGGTGACGCGGGCGGTGGACCGGCAGCCCCGGCGCCCGTCCTGCGACCGGTGCTGCGCGGCACGTCCCCCGCGTTCGAGGACGATGCCTCTCTGTGGGAAACGACCAGCGCATCGGCGGAGGAGGCGGCTCCGGCTTTCCCGACACCGACTACTCTCCTGAGCGACGCTCCGGCACGCCGTACCGAGCCCTTCGAACGGCAGGAAGTCAGCCGGCAAAGAACCGAGGAGCCTCCGGCTCAGGAGGCGCGACGGCAGTCAGCGCCGATCTCTGCACCACCGTCGGTCGAGCCGTTCACGCCGCCGGTGGCGACGCCTGTTCCTCCGAGGCCCACGCAGGCTTCCCCTGAGCCCTCGACGTCTGTCCCCGAGCAGACGCCCGCGCCGACACCGCAGGGGCCCGAGCGACCGCTGCAAACCGCCGCCCGGAAAGCGCCGGACCGAAGCGACGACCCGTCCCCTGCCCGACCCGGTCCGTCGAGACCGTCGATCGAAACCGTCGACACTCCTGCGGCGCGGCCGCCCCTCAGCGCGGAAATCGTTCCTTACCCGGCATCGGCGCGAGAGATCCCTGATGTGCGCCCCGCCGCCTGGGGCGACGAGCCACAGGAAGCGGCACCAGCCGCCGTCATGCCCTCACAAGCGCCGCTGGCGCCAGCCCTCGCCCCACGGGCACGCGATGCGGCAACGGCCTTGCCGTTGCCGGAGCCACCGCCTGCACCGGCGGAGGGCCCGAAGATCGAGATCGGGCGCCTCGTCGTGGAAGTCGTCCGCGACGCGCCGGAGCCCGCCGCACCGCAGGCACCGGCCCCAAGGACCGCCGCGCAAGCCTCCGTGATCGGACCGATCGGCGACCTCCGGGCCGGCCTCCGCCGCTTTCCGGGATGGGGCTGACCCATGCCGTTGAGCGACCTGTCCAGGGTGACGGAGGTGCTGACGGAAACGCTGCGCCTCAACATCACGCAGCGGATCGATCCGAGCCTCGCCGGCGTGCTGAACGTCACCAGCCTGCCGCCGGAGCGGGCCGAGGGCGAGTCCAACACCGTCAACCTCTACATGTACCATCTGGCCGAGGACCAGCAGCGCCGGAACCTGCCCGGCAACCGCAGCGACCGTGCGCCCGTCGCGACCAAGCCGATGACGCTGGTGCTCTACTACATCCTGACCACACACCATTCGGTCCGGAGCCAGTTCGATACGATCACCGAGCAGCGCCTGATGGGCTATGCGCTGAAGACGCTGCACGACTTCGCCGTCATCGGCGACGATACGGAGATCGCCGGCGTGCGCCTGCTGCCGCAGGACCTGCGCGACCGGCAGAACGAGCTCGAAGTCTCGTTCCGGCATGTCGAGCCGGAGGACGCGGTGTCCTACTGGTCGGCCGAGCAATCCTCGACGACCCGTCTCTCGGCCTATCTGGACGTGCGCTACGCACTGCTGGAGCCGGACCCGCCGCAACGGCTGCCGGGCATCGTGCTGAGCCTCGGCGCTTTCGTCGTCGACATCCAATCGCCGCAGATCGCCGCCAGCCGGTCGATCCTGGAATTCGTTCTGCCGGCGATCGCAGGCGGCGGACCCCAGGCGGTCGAATCCTCGCCCGCCCGTGTCGGACCGCCGATCCCGGCATTGCCCGCCAGCAACCAGTTGACACTCGTCGGCTCGAACCTCGCGAGCGGACAGAGCCGAGAAATCCTGTTGTCCAACGGCCGCTGGCGGGTCCGCGCACCCGCCCTGCCGCAGGTCCCGATCGACCTGTCGCTGGCCGCCAACGCCGCCGGTGAATGGGCCGTGGACGTGCGCGCTAACACCATCGGCGTGACGCTGGACACGTCCCTGGACGCCACCCTGCCGGGCGGCGGCACGGTCACCCTGCCGCTCGAGCCGGGGATCTACACGGCGAGCATCCACACGGTGAAGGCGAGCGCCATCCAGCTCGGCCGGCTGAAGGAGATCACCGACCGCTCCAACGCCATCTCGTTCGCGGTGATCCCGCGCGTTGTCGGCGTCTCCGTGGTCAACGTCGCCGAGCGGCGGATCCGGATCGACCTCGACGCCTCGGTTGACCTAACGCCGGCCACCGGGCTAGGGCTGCCGGGGGCGCTCGAAATCCTGGTCGTGGTCGACAGCGTCTCCTACACCCGACACGACCCGACCGTGCCCGGAGCGACGTTCGACATCGGCGAGTTCTTGCCCAACGGCAGCTCCGCCGAGGTGAGGCTTCAGTTCGACCCGACCACGCCCGGCACCTATCCCGTCCGCGTCATCGTCGAGGGCGCGGAAAGCCAGCCGTTCTGGTTCGAAGTGCCATGACGCGCCTCGACGTCATCGAACGCTTCGAACCGGCCGAGGCGACCGCCGTTCCGGCGGAGCCCGAGTGCATCGTGGCCTGCGTGCTGGCCCGGACCGAGCAGAGGCTGGCTTGGCTCAGCGGACCTGGGGCCGGCGGGGGCGCCGCCGATACACCCGCTGCGGAAGCCGCATGGCAGCGGGCCGACGCGACAGGCCGTGCCCTGGCCGCCGCCGTGACCGCCGCCGATACGGCGATGGCCGGGACGGCCGGACGCCTCGACGCCCTCGCCAAGACATTCGTGCTGGACGCGGCCGAGCGGGACATCCTGATGACGGTGCTGGCCGCCCGTTTCGAGCCGGCGCTTGCCGAGCCCTTCCAGCGGCTGACCGGACGGCCCTGGGTAACGGAAGCCCTGGTCCAGCGCTTGTTCGGACACGGGCTACGGCCGATCTGGGATGCTGCCGGTGCGCTCGCCGTCTGGGAACTGGTGACGGAGGGCGAGGCGCCCGCGGGTGAACCGTCCCCGCTCCGCGCCGATCCGGTCGTCGGCTTCTGGGTGTGCGACGAGGACCGGGTCGACGCCGCCTTCGCCGCTGTCTCCGCGCCGCTTCCGCCGCCATCCGAACCGCTGGCCGATTGGCCGGTGGAGGCGACGGCGGACGCCATCGCGGCGCGATGGCGGGACCGGAAGCCCGTGCGCCTAGTGGTTCGCGGCGGGCCGGGGTCCGGCCGGGCGAGCTTCGCCACGGCCGTCGCCGCCCGGCTGGGACGCCCGGCGCGCGCCATACGCGACTGGCCGGACGCGGTCGGATGGCCACGACTCTGGATGCTCGCGCAACGGTCGGCGCTGGTGACCGGAAACGCGCCGATATGGCGCCGGCCGACGCCACCACGGCCCGGCCCTATTCCGGCGGCACCGCTCAATATCGTGACGACGGGGCCTGACGACGTGCTTCCCGAGGACACGACCGCCGCCGACCTGGAGGTCGTCCTGCCGCCGCTCCGTCTCGATACGCGACACGTACTGCTCGCGCGTATGGCGCCGTCGAGCGCGGCATGGCCGGATACTGCACGCACGCGGATCGTCGCCCGCGCCGGCACGACGCTCGCCGACTTCGCGGCCTTGGCTCGACAAGGGACGGCCACGGCAGCAGACGCCGAAGCAAGGCTGAATGCAGCCCATGCCGACCGACTGGGCGACATGGCCACCCGGATGGATACGCCATTCACCTGGGACGACATCATCCTGCCGCCCGGGCTCACCGAGGCGTTGCGGGACCTGGCCTTCGAGGCGGCGCAACGCGCGTCGTTCTGGGAACGGTCGGACGTCCGCCGGCTGTTCGGCCGCGGGCGCGGTCTCGCGGTGCTGTTCGCCGGCCCGTCGGGGGCGGGCAAGACGATGGCGGCGCAGGTGATCGCCCGCGAGATGGGCGTCGATCTGTTCCGCATCGACCTCGCCTCGATCACCAGCAAGTACATCGGCGAAACCTCGCGGAACCTCCGCGACCTGTTCCGCAGGGCTTCGGGCCTCGACGCCGTGCTGCTGTTCGACGAAGCCGATGCGCTGTTCGCCCAGCGCACCGAGGTCAAGGACTCGCGCGACCGCTACGCCAACGCCGACACCGGCTACCTGCTGCAGCAGTTGGAGGCGTTCGAGGGCATGGCGATTCTGTCGACGAACAAGAAGGCCAACATCGACACCGCTTTCCTGCGCCGGCTGCGCTACGTCTTCGACTTCCCGCGCCCCGACCCTGCCGAACGCCGCCGGCTCTGGCATGCGCTCGCCCCGATCGTGCTCGGCGTCGCACCGGACGCCGAGATGGTGCGGATGCTCGACCGCTTCGGCGATGCGCTCGAGATCACCGGCGCGCAGATCAAGGGCGCGCTGGTCGCCAGCCACTTCGCGGCGCGCCGCCGCCGGGCGGATGTCCCCGACGTCCACGACCTCATGACCGGAGTCGAGCGCGAACTGGCGAAGGAAGGCCGCACCCTCACCCCCTCCGACCGTAAAAGGCTGACCGCCGATGCCTGACCCGCTCTCAGCACCGCCCAGCGCCACGATCGGCGCCGTCTCGGTCCACGGCCGGCCGCAAGACGCCGCGCTCGGCCGCAGCATCGCCGAAGCGGTGGCCGGGGCGCTCGGCGAGCACGCCTGGACAGGCGACAGGGCACTGAAGACCCTGCGCATCCGCGTTCCAGAGAACGCCGGCCAGGAAGCAATCCGCGCCGCACTCTCGCGAAGCCTCGGGGGCGGCGATGGCTGAGACCGGCTACTCCCGCAGTCCGAAGATCGCCAAGGGCGCACTGGTGCAGTTGCTGCCCGACATCGTCGGCGTGATCCCGAACATCATCGTCTTCCAGTACAACCCGGAGAAGATCACCCGGAAGCTCACGCCCTGGAATCCGTTCAACGTCGACCAGAGCGGCCGCGCCAGCCAGGCGCCGCTGGTCCAGCCCTTCGACGTGCCGGAGACGTTCGAGCCGTTCGTCATCGAGCTCGACGCGACCGACGACCTGGAGGACGGCAACCCGCTCGCCGTCGCCACCGGGATCGAGACCCGCCTCGCCGCGCTTCGCAAGCTGACGCAGGCGTCCGAAGGTCTGATCGGCGACCTGATCGAAAGCGCCAAGTCGCTGGTCGGCGCCGGCAGCGACGAGGCGCGGCGGCCGACCGTCGCGCCGATCCTGCTGGTTCTCGGCCCCCGCGTGATCCTGCCGGTCCGGGTGAAGACCTTCAGCGTCGAGGAGACCCTGCACAGCCCGGCCTACTACCCGCTTCACGCCAAAGTGACGCTGGCCCTGGAAGTAATGACGCCAGACGTGTTCCGCAGCCAGGAAGACGTGCCGTCCAAGATCGCCATCGCCGCCTATCAGGCGACCCGCTTGCAGGAGGACGCGAGCGCGCTGCTGAACACGGCCAATTCCGTCGATTCGATCCGCGCGATCCTGCCGTTCTGAGGGGAAGGGGATGTCCACGTTCGATCGCAAGAGCCGCTACGTCCTGAACGCCGAGACCTACACCACGACGGATGCGCGCGGCCGTACGGTGGCGGCGCTGACCCCGGCGGAAAAGCCCGTGCAGACCCCGCGCGGCGAGCACCGGCGGCGCGACGGCCAGCGCCTCGACCACCTCGCGAACTTCTACCTGGGCGACCCCTTCGGGTTCTGGCGCCTCGCGGAACATGCCGACGCGATGCTGCCCGACGCGATCGCGGACACGCCCGTCGTCGCAATCCCCAACCGGAACTGAGGAGAAGCGGATGGGGTTCGGGGCGATCATAGCGACAGGCGACTCTAACCAGCCGTTGCCCGACGACCTGGCCGGCGCGATCGCCGAGGCGCGGGTCGAGCTGCCGCTGGACGGGCCGGCCCAGTTCGCCGTGCGCTTCATCGACGATCTGCGCGACGGCCGTCCGCTGATCGCCGACGACCCCAGGCTCGCCATCGGCACCCTGGTGAGCGTCCTGGTCGAGGTCGACGGCGCTCTGGTCTGCCTGGTGCGCGGCCCCATCACCGATCACCGCAGCCGGATGATGCTGGGCGGACCGGGCACCTCCTTCGACGTCATCGGGCTCGACCGTCTCGACCTGCTGGACCGGGCCTGTGTCCGGCGGCGGTGGACCGGGCGCGCCTCCGAGGCCGCGCAGACGATCCTCAGCGGCACTTTCGACCAGGTCGACGTGGAGGAGACACCGCGGGTCTACGAAGACCGCTCCGCGACGCTCAATCAGCGGGTCACCGACCTCGACTTCCTTCAGCAGATCGCCCAGCGCAACAACCTGCATCTCTGGGTGAGCTACGAAGCGTCCCGCGCGGCTTTGACCGGCGCGATCACCGTCACCGAGACCGCGAACCTGATCTCGTCTCCGCGCCGGCCCGAAGGTGCGGCAGGCCTGCTCGCCGGGGCGATCTCCCTCATTCCGACGTCGGAGATCGAGCTCCGCGTCCAGGTCCCCAACGAGCAGAACGTCACCGAATTCGAGATCAGCATCGACAGCCGCCGGCCGAGCCAGTTCGAGGGCGGGTCGATGCCGTGGTCGGATGCGAACCCGGTGACGACACGCGCATCGGACCCGCAGCCCGCCGCCGGCGGCGGCGCGATCCGGCTGGCCCAACTCGGCGGCACGCCGCGCGAGCTGTGCATGGTCGGGAGCGGCGATCCGACGGAGACGCAAAGCCGCGCCGAAGCCGCGCTGACTGAAGCCGGCTGGTTCGTCCGGGCGACCGCCAGCACCTCGATGCACCTGCTCGGCGGGGTGCTGCGGCCCCATGACGTGGTGCGAGCGGTGGGCGTCGGCCCGCAGCTCGGCGAAACCGCGTTCCGGGTCCGCAGCGCCACCCACGTCATCACCGCCGCCCACCACATGATCGACGCCGAGCTCGACGCCAACGCCCTGGGAGCGTCCTGAGATGAACGATGTCGCGCCCTACAGCACGGCAATGCCACGCGGACAGGTCGGCCATTTCGGCAAGTACCGCGCCCGCGTCACCGACAACCGCGACCCGCAGAACCTGGGCCGCCTCCAGGTCCTGGCGCCCGCCGTCCTGTACGACACCGAGGTCTGGGCGCTTCCCTGCGTGCCCTATGCCGGGCCGGACGTCGGCTGGTTCGCCATGCCGCCCGTCGGCGCCGCCGTCTGGGTGGAGTTCGAGGGCGGCGATCTCGATCATCCCATCTGGACCGGCTGCTACTGGCCGAACGACCAGACGCCGCCGGAAGGCGGCTCCGACCCCGACATCAAGGTCCTGAAGACCGAGAAGGTCACGATCAAGATCGACGACCGCAGCGGCGAGATCGAGATCACGACCCAGGGCGGATCGCGCCTCAAGCTGACCGCGACCGACGGCGAGCTGAAATCGACCACCGTCACCTGCGAGTCCGTCAACGGCAAGGGCGTGTTCTCCGCCGCCGGCCTCGACGTCAACGACGGCGCGTTCACGGTGATCTGACATGCCGGGCCCCGTCCATACCCTCGCCAGCGGCGCCGTCGACAGCGCCAGCGTGCCGGCCGTCACCAAGGTCTCGCCCAATCTCCGCGCGCAGACGGCGACGGGGCCGATCAGCACCGTCGCCGACGTCGTCACCTTCCCCGGCGCGGTGCCGCCGTTCACCGTGGTCGGCATGTGGGCGACGCCGAATGCGCGGGTTCTCGCGGCAGGCGTGCCGACCATTTCCGCCGGTGCGACAGGCGTCTGCTTCAACGTCATCGGCGTACCGACCTCGCCGATGACCGTCCTCGTCTCCGACCCCCGGGTCACGGCGCAGTAGGAGGGCGGGCAATGGCGCGGGACCTTTTCCAGGCGATCCACTATCCGGTGGCGATCTCGGCATCGTCCGGGCGGCTGCGCCAGGAGACCGACTACGAGGCCTATATCCGCCAGCTCATCCGCCAAGTCCTGCTGACCGCCCCCGGCGAGCGCATCAACCGGCCGGAATTCGGCGCCGGCGTGCGGCGGCTGGTGTTCGCCCCCTTGAGCCCGGCCAGCGCCTCCCTGGCCCAGACCACCGTCTTCCAGGCGCTGAACGCCGAGCTCGACAGCCTGATCCGCGTCGAGAGCGTGACCGCCGAGGCGACCGAACCCGGCCGGCTCGACATCGGCGTCACCTACATCCTGAGGGCCCGCGGCGAACGCCAGTTCCTCAACGTGGAGGTGGCGATCTGATGGCCGACCAGGATCGCAAGGCGCTGATCTGCACGCAGTCGCCGTCGACGGTGACCGGCATCGATTTCATCCGGGTCGTCGATCCGTCGGACCAGCGCCGCCTGCATGTGTTCTTCCTGATCGACCCGGATGCCCTGGACGTCAATCCGTTCGACATCACGACCGCGCCCCCGGCCGGCTTCGCGCGGATCGAGGCAGAGACCGACGACAGCACGGTCGAGATCGCGGCGCTGTCCTGGGATCAGGTCCCGGACGCGCAGGGCGCGCTCCGCACCGTCCTGGTCGTCGACGTGGAACGGCCGGGCGGCTTCCAGCTCTACCGGCTGACGCTCACAGACACGGCGACGCCGTCGCGCATCGACCGCTTCTTCAACGCGACGATCTTCTCCTTCAAGCAGGGCTGTCCGACGCCCGCCGACTGCGCCCCGCAGCACGATTGCCCCGAGCAGGAACTGGTCGATTGGCCGATCGACTATCTCGCCCGCGACTTCGAGAGCTTCCGCACGGCGCTGATGGATTTCTCCGCCCAGCGCTATCCCGACTGGCAGGAACGCATCCCGGCCGATGTCGGCAGCATGATCGCGGAGCTGATGGCCGCGCTCGGCGATGAGTTCAGCTACATCCAGGACCGCTATTCCCGCGAAGCCTATCTGGAGACCCTGAGCCAGCGCCGGTCGCTCTCGGCGTTCGCGGAACTGGTCGACTACCAGCTCGACCCCGGCCTTTCCGCCCAGACGACGGCGCAGCTCACCATCGACAGCGGCGGCCTGTTCGTCCCGGCCGGCGTGCGCTTCTGGGCCGACCTCGAAGGCCAGCCGCCGATCGCGTTCGAGGTCGGCACGGGCCTTCGCGGCTACCGCGATATCCCCGCCGCCAGCCTGGAGCAGGAGCGGTGGTGGGTGAACGCCGCGTGGAACGACTTGGCCGTTCACGTACCCAACCCGTCGGAGCCCTGCCTGCCTCTGGGAGCGCGGGAGCTGTGGGTGGTGGGCGAGCCGCTCGCCGCGGCGACCCTGCCGGGGACGCCCGATGCCGATGCGATCGCACGGTTCTGGATCGGCCGGACCGTCCTGATCGAGACGCGCCCGACCGACCAGGCCGATCCCATCCGCCGCAAGCTCGTCGTCATCGACGAACCGGTCGAGGTCGTGGCCGACGTTCTGTGCCCGCTCCCCAACGGCGATCCGACCGTCGTCACGCGCCTGCACTGGCGGGCGGAGGACGCGCTGCCGTTCGAGCTGGACCAGACCGTCGCGTTCGTCAGCGGAAACCTCGTACCGGCGACCGCCGGCCTGACGGTGGTCGAGCATGTCGCGATCGACAGCCCGCCACCGGGCCACCCCACCCTGCCGACGACGATCGAGCGGGCGGGACCCTATGAGGAAGAGTCGGCGTCGCGGGCGATCCTGCATCGTCACACGCTGGGGCAGAGCGTCGACAGCGGCCTCGGCTGGCTGTTCGCCGAGACCCCGCCGCCGCTCGGCAGCTTCCCGCGCCCGGAAATCCTGATCGAGGAAACCCAGCCGGACGGCGGGCCGCCGGAGGACTTCGCCGCGGGCGACCTCTGGCAGTTCGAGCGCCAGATCCTGCTCGCCGACGAAGGCGACCGGGCCTTCACGCTGGAACCCGGCGAATGGCGCGAGATCATCGGCTTCGACCGCATCGGCGAGCGGATCGTCCATTCCGACTATGCCAGCGGCGACGGGCTCACGGTCCGCTTCAGCGACGGGACCTTCGGCCGCCGGCCGTCGGACGACACCGTCTTCCGCGTCACCTATCGCACCGGGCCGGGCCGGCGCGCGAACGTACCGGCCGACACGGCCGTCCTGCTGGCGGTGCCGGAGGACGCCCCCGTGGGCGCACCGGCCCCCGTCATTCCGGCGATCGTCGGCGTCCGCAACCCGCTGCCGGTCACCGGCGGCCGGGATCCGGAAGACCTGGAGCGGGCAAGGCGGCTGATGCCCGAGGCTTTCCGCGCCCTCGTCTGGCGCGCGGTGATCGACGAGGACTACGAGGAAATCGCCGAGCGCCTGGAATGGGTTCAGCAGGCCGGGGCGACGACGCGCTGGACCGGAAGCTGGCTTACGACCTTCGTCACGCCCGACCCCCTGGGCAGCTTCTCGTTGTCGGAGAGCCGACGGGACGAACTGGAGCGGCTGATGGACTGCGTCCGCCAGATCGGCCACGAGGTCCACGTACTCGACCCGGTCTACGTCAACCTCGACCTGGAGATCGGCATCTGTATCGAGCCGGCCGCCTATTTCGGCGAGGTCCGCGAGCGTGTCCTGCGGGCGCTGGTCGGGCCGGTCCGCTTCGGCGAACCGCTGCCGTTCTTCCATCCCGACAATTTCGGTTTCGGCGACCCGCTGTGGCGGGCGGACCTGGAGGCCTGCATCGCCGCGGTTCCCGGCGTGCTGGCCGTCGAGATGCTGAAGGTCCGGCGCCGCGGCGAGACCGAGTTCGCGCCATTCGACGAAGCCAGCGTCACGATCGCCGACAATCGCATCCTGCAGGTGCGGAACGACCCGCGTCTCCCGGACGAGGGCAGCATCCGCATCGTCGACCATATGACCGAGCCGGCGTGAGGGAGGCGATCCGATGACTTGCCCTTGCGACGTTCGCGTCTTCCCGCCGCCGCCCGATATCGCCGCCGGCCTCGACCGGCTGCCGCGCCAGCTTGCCACCTTCGGCGCGTTCCGGCTGGCGCTTCTCGACGCGATCAGCGACTACCCGGCGCTGGCCGACTGGCGGGCGCGGGAAGGCGACGATTTCGGCGTCATGATCCTGGAATGGTGGGCCTATGTGCTCGACGTGCTGGCCTTCTATTCCGGCGAGATCGCCGGGGAATCGTACCTGCGCACCGCTGCCCGCGAGGAATCGGTCCGGCGTATCGTCGGGCTGATCGGCTATACCCCGAAGCCGCCCATGGCCTCGACGGCGACGCTCGCGCTTTTCGCGGATGCGGGCCAGCCGGTGCTTCTGCGTGCCGGGTCCGGCTTCCGCAGCGATGCCTTCGGCGACGAGCCGCCGCAGGTGTTCGAGACCAGTGTCGACGCCATCGTCGACGAGACGCTCAATGCCTGGACGCTGGCGCCCGCGCGCCAGACGACCTTCGGCCAGGGCCCTCTTCTGCTGACACCGAACGGTGCCGCGGCGCGGGCCGGACAGATCGCCGTCCTCGAAACCGGCGCCGGACTGCAGGCCGCGCGCGTCACCGCGACCCGAACGGTTACTGCCCTCGACGGCGCGGATTACGTGGAGATCACGCTCGATCCTCAGCCAACCGTCGCCTCAGGCCAGGCCCTCTCCGGCATCCGTCTGACGACGATGGCGCTCGGCGCCGGCTTGAACCCGTTCGCGGGGACCAGCGCCGTCTCCCGGACCACGACGGACGTGACCCTGATCCTCGACGCCCTCTATCCGCAGCTTCGCGCGGGCGGCACGGTCGTCCTGTCGGAATCGGAGAGCGGCCGCCTGCACGCAGCCCGGATCACCAGCGTCGGCACGTCCAGCCAGATCGTCGTGCCGGCGGCGGACTCGAGCTCGGACCCGGCGCGCGCGCCGTTCACCGCCCTGGTCATCGACGGTGCCGGCCCGTCCTGGATCGCGAACTCGGATTCGGGCGCCTTCACCCTGCACTTCCGGCCGGTTCCCGGCGGGACGGTGGCCCGCGCGGCCGACACCTCGGTCGAGCTGTCGCACCTCCAGGGCGGCGCGGCGCTCGACGGTCCGACCGAGCCGCTGCGGCAGGCCACGACGGGCACGATCGCCCTCTGGGACGCGCAGGAGGCGGGCGCGCTGGTATCAGCCAACGTGACCGACGACGGCGCCGGCAACGCCACGCTGACTCCGCTCAGCGACGCCGCCGGTTTCCCGAAGCTGCGCACGCCGGTCCAGGCCTTCGGCAACCTCGTCACCGTCACGCGCGGCGAGACGGTCGAGGAGACCCTGGGCGTCGGCGACGCGACCCAGATCTTCCAGAGGTTCGTGCTGCAAAAGGCCCCGCTGACCTATCTGCCGGCGACCGGCGTCGCGAACGGCCGCAAGTCGACATTGGAGGTCTGGGTCGACGGCAGCCGCTGGACCGAGACCGCCAGCTTCTTCACCGCCGGTCCGGCCGACCGCGTCTATACCGTGCGCCAGACCGTCGACGGCAAGACCGAGGTCGCGTTCGGCGGCCTCGGAACCGGCCAGCCGCTTCCCTCCGGCGCCACCGTGACCGCGCGCTACCGCTACGGTGGTGGCGCCGCGAGCCCGCCGGCCGGCGCGATCACCCAGCTCGCGCGTCCGGTAAAGGGCCTCCGGCGTGCGCTCAACCCCCTTGCCGCCTTCGGCGGCGACGATGGCGACGCCCCGGAGGCGATCCGGACGGCGGCGCCGGCATCGGCGCTGTCGCTCGGCCGGCTGGTTTCCCTGATCGACTTCGAAGCGGCGGCGCGCACCTATGGCGGTGTCGTCAACGCGACCGCCCGCATGGACTGGGTCGAGCGCGAGCAGCGCGCCGCGGTCCTGGTCTGGATCATCCCGCAGGACATGGATCAGGCGTCGCAGGTCCGCGACGCCCTGGAAGCGCACCTGCGCGCCGTCTCCGCTGAGGGAACGCCGGTAACGGTCGCCGTCGCCACGCACTACCCGGTGACGATCTCGTTCGACGTCGAAACGGCGGCGGACCGCGACCCTGCGGACATCAAGACGGCAGCCGCGGAAGTGCTGAGGGCCTTCCTGTCGCTCGAAACCATCCCGATCGGCGCCCCGCTGTTCCGCGCCGACCTGCTGGCCGAACTGCGTGCGGTCGAGGGCGTGGAGACGGTCCGTGCGCTGTTCGCCAACGGCACCCGCATGCCGATCGCCATCGAGACGGTGGAAGGCGCCTATGTCGACGCCACCGTCCTTGAGACCTGGTGAGGGACGGGATGGCAGACGTCTTGATCGCACCGACCCGTCCCGCCGCCGACCGCTTCGAGCGCTACTACGCCGAGAAGCTGTGGGAGTGGATTCCGGAGGTCTATCGCGACCGCGACGGCCGACCCGAATTCCCCGGTAATGGAACGCTGCGCGCGCTGATCGAGATCGTCGCCGGCCAGGCGGCGACGATCCGGCGAGATATCGACCGGCTGTGGGACGACGAGCAGATCGCGCTCTGCGACGACTGGGCCGTGGCCTATATCGGCGACCTGCTGGGCACGCGGCCGGTGAGCGAACTGAACCGGCGCGGCCAACGCGTCGCGGTCGCACGGACGCTGTTCTACCGGCGGCGCAAGGGCACGCCGGTGGTGATCGAGGCGCTGATCCGCGACATCGGCGACCTCGACGGCGCGGTCGTCGAAGGGTTCCGCCGGCTCGGCCGGACCC
>PBKC01000100.1 GCA_002721365.1 Rhodospirillaceae bacterium
GCGGGGTGGAGCAGCCCGGTAGCTCGTCAGGCTCATAACCTGAAGGTCGTAGGTTCAAATCCTACCCCCGCAACCAAATAGAAGCCCTTGCAAGTCACTGATTTGCAAGGGCTTTTTCTATTCTGGCCTCCGCTCATTTTGTGCCTGAATCGGCCTGTGGTATCCTAAAAAGGTACCGCACAACAGCCGCACAAACCGCACAGGCGTAGGAGGCCGCATGGAGCGACATCGAATTCTTGGAGATAAGGTCATTCTGTACCGCCGCGCGAAAGGCGGAAACTGGCATTCCTATACCTTCCTGAAAGGAACGGAATGGCGAAAGAGCACCAAAGAGAAAAGCCTCGCCAAGGCCAAGGACGTGGCAACGGACTGGTATATGGACCTGACCGCCAAAGACCATCTCGGCCAGCTTCATACCGGCAAGACCTTTGCCGAGGCTGCGAAGAAGTTCGAAGAGGAATACGAGGCCATCACCAGAGGCCGACGCAGCCCCAAATGGGTGCAAGGCCACAAGGACCGCATTCGCCTTCATCTCCTGCCGTTCTTCGGTAAGAAGGCCGTCACCGAAATCACGTCCGGTGCCGCGCAGGAATATCGCGTCCACCGGATGACGCAGCCCACCGACTGGAATGACGAGGAACAGGGGCGCGCCTGGAAAGCGCCTGCCCGCAACACCATCCACAATGAAATCGTCACCCTGAGCATGGTGCTCAAGACAGCCCAGCGCCATGGCTGGCTGGAGAACCTACCCGACCTTTCCGACCCCTACCGGCGGCAAAGCAAGGTCGAGCATCGGCCATGGTTCACGCCGAACGAATACAAGCAGCTATATACCGCCACGCGTGAGAACGCGGCCAATCCGAAAAATCCCCGCTACAAATGGCATGCCGAGCAGTTGCATGACTTTGTGCTCTTCATGGCAAATACCGGGCTCCGCCCCGACGAGGTCAAGCATCTGGAATTCCGTGATGTGACCATCGTCACGGACGAATACTCCGGCGACCAGATTCTAGAAATCGAGGTGCGCGGCAAGCGCGGCGTCGGCTATTGCAAGAGCATGCCGGGCGCGGTGCGGCCCTTCGAGCGGTTGCGCGACCGCGAGCGCCCGATCGACGATAGCGACATCAATCCCTATGCGGAAGGAGTCGCTGCGCAGCCCGCCGCAACTGACGGACCGGCTCTTCCCGAACGAGTTCAAGAAAATGTTCAACCGCATCCTTGAAGACAACAATCTGAAATTCGACAGGAACGACAAAGCCCGCACGGCCTACAGCCTGCGTCACAGCTATATATGTTTCCGCCTTCTTGAAGGCGCTGACATCTATCAGGTCGCCAAGAACTGCCGCACCAGTGTCGAGATGATCGAGAAGCACTACGCGGCGCATCTCAAGGACATGATCGACACATCACTGGTCAATGTCCGGCGCGAGAGGCCGAAGCGCAAAGATCAATCCGGGAAGGCTGACGATTCCGAACGGAGGCCGGAAGCCTGAGCCTGTTTCCCCGCCAGGCTCGGAAGGCAGCTTCCAAGAGCCGTCAGGGCCAGCCCGGTGGGCGTCAGGGGACCTGGGCGGGAAACAAGATATTAAGTAAGCAGCAGATCATAGCCTGCGGCAGCGCACGCCAAGTTTACTCTCAATGATAATAAGAAAACGGAGAGATTGTTGAAAACGCAATTTATTCTGAATGGAAAGGTTCGGCTTTACCGTCACGTTGAAAACGGCCCGTGGCAATGTGCGGCCTACCTCAAAGGCAAGGATTGGCGCAAATCCACAAAGGAACGTGATTTGTCCAAAGCCGAGGATGTTGCAACCGACTGGTATACGAACCTATGCACGCGTCTCCTTGGAAGCGAAAATCCGGGCAAGATGTTTGTCCAGGCTGCACGAGCGTTCCTAGCGGAATACGAGCCGATGATGCGAGGGTGTCAGGGCGCAGACCCGCTTCAGATCCATAGGGACCGCCTACGGCACTATCTGTTGCCATATTTCGACACCGTCCATCTCTCTGAAATCACGTCCGGCGCGGTTCAGCAGTATCGCGCCCATCGTCTGTCAGAACCGGAACGCGACATGCAATGTGCAGGCGCTCAGGGTGGTCCTGGCGCGCTAAAGGGATGGAAGCCACCCGGCCGGGAGGCGGTCGAGAACGAGATCGCTACGCTGCGCATGGTGCTTGAGACTGCGCAGAGGCATGGCTGGATCGACAGGATTCCAGACCTTTCCGATCCGTATGAGCCGAAAGGCAAGGCCAAGCCGAAGCTCTGGTTCACCCCGTGGGAGTATCGCCAGCTCTGTGACGTGCTGCGCCGGAACGCTGAGAGCCCGACAGTTGGTCGCGATAAATCCGAAGCCAGGCAATTACGTGACTACGTCATATTTATGGTTAATACCGGGCTGACGCCATCCGAAGCCGAGTCCCTTCAATATCGCGATGTCCAGATCATCCGCGACGACGGCGACGAGCAGATTTTAGAGATAGCGGTGCGCGGTAGCGACGGCGTTACCTACTGCTACAGCACGCCGGCAGCGGTGTCTGCGTTTGAGCGCATGGCCGCGCGGAACAGGCCGCGACCCGACGACCTTCTTTTCTCAGGTCAGATCAGGAAGCTGTTTAACGACATTCTCAGGGCAAGCAATCTCAAGCTCGACCGGAAGGGCAAGGCCCGCAACGCCGACAGCCTCCAGTACAGCTATATCTGCTTTCGCTTGCTGGAAGGCGTGAGCCTTCACGAGGTGGCAGAGAATTGCCGAACCACGGTTGAAACAATCGAGAAGCACTATGCCGTCCATCTGCCGGACCTTGCGGATGCTTTGCTCATTGATCTTCGATCCGAAAAGCACGCCGCCCCAAAAATTCTTAGGAACGGAGACGACGGCAATTGGCCTGAATCCTGATTCTGTTTACCCGTCAGGCTCGGAAGGCAGCTTCAAGAGCCGTCAGGTCTGGCCCGTTGGGCGTCGAGGGACCTGGACGGAACGAAGGCCGCCGCTGTCACCATCGTCAGGAAGTTGACGATAAGCGGTGCGCCGCCAATCAGGCTGAGAGGGAAGCCGCTCAGCCGCCCGAGCCCGCCCGTTGGGCGTTAGGGGCTCGGGACACCTACGAAAAATTTGCCGCACCGAGTGTGGCTCTCCCACCCCTTTAACGGCGAGATCAGCTCGCCATACGATCAATCCTTGCGTGTTGCCACCAAAGTGGACAAAATGGCCCAAATGGCTTGCAAGGATACGCCATGAAATCAATGTCAGCCAAGGAAGCCAAGAATGGCTTTGGCTTGCTTCTGGATACGGCACGGGCCGAGCCCGTGGTGATTGAAAAGCACGGACGGCCCGTTGTCGTGGTCCTGTCGGTCGAGCAATACCAGCGACTGACAGGAGACAAAGAGGATAGAACAACCGAAATGCCGGAGGGGCAGCCTGCGAAGACATGATCGGGTGCCGCTGGGTTGCTTGGCAAAATTTGAGGGCGGAAGGTGCGGTGGCACGAACCGGGGGGATGATTACCAATGGCGAAGACAAAGCCTGGCACGAACGGCAAGCACAATAACAACGGCGCGAATCTCGGTTTCGAGGCGCAGCTCTGGGCCACGGCGGACAAGCTTCGCGGCAATATGGAGCCGTCCGACTATAAGCACGTCGCCCTTGGCCTGATTTTCCCGAAATACATTTCTGATGCGTTCGAGGCCAAGCGTGCCGCTCTTCTGAAGGAAGAGCCGGCCGACGCGGAAGACCCCGAGGAATACCTTGCTGAGAACGTATTCTGGGTGCCGAAGGAGGCCCGTTGGTCCCATCTTCAGGCCAACGCCAAGCAGCCGACCATCGGCAAGATCATTGACGACGCCATGCTTGCCATCGAGGCGAAGAACGAAAGCCTCAAGGGCGTCCTGCCGAAGGATTACGCCCGCCCGGCGCTGAACAAGGTCATGCTCGGCGAGCTAATCGACCTTGTGAGCGGCATTGGCATGGCCGAGGAGGCCGACCGCTCCCGCGACATTCTCGGACGGGTCTACGAGTATTTCCTAGGCGGGTTTGCCGGGGCCGAGGGCAAACGCGGCGGCGAGTTTTACACGCCGCGCTCTGTCGTCCGCTTGCTGGTCGAAATGCTGGAGCCCTACAAGGGGCGCGTCTATGACCCGTGCTGCGGCTCCGGCGGCATGTTCGTCCAGTCCGAAAGATTCGTCGAGGAACATGGCGGGCGGATCGGCGACATCGCAATCTACGGGCAGGAGAGCAACTACACGACCTGGCGGCTCGCCAAGATGAATCTCGCGGTGCGCGGCATCGACGCCGATATCCGCTGGAACAACGAGGGCAGTTTCCACAAGGACGATCTGCAAGACCTCAAGGCCGACTTCATCCTTGCTAATCCGCCCTTCAACATCTCCGATTGGGGCGGCGACCGGCTGCGTGAAGACGCCCGCTGGAAGTTCGGTGTGCCGCCCGTGGGCAACGCCAACTATGGCTGGCTCCAGCACATCCACCATCACCTTGCCCCAAACGGGACGGCGGGCGTGGTGCTCGCCAACGGCTCCATGTCGTCGGGGCAATCCGGCGAGGGCGAAATCCGCCGCGCCATGGTCGAGGGCGACGTGGTGGACTGCATGATCGCCCTGCCCGGCCAGCTCTTTTACTCGACCCAGATTCCCGCCTGCCTTTGGTTCCTCGCCCGCAACAAGAACCCCGGCAATGGCTGGCGGGACCGGCGCGGCGAGGTCCTGTTCATCGACGCCCGCAAGCTCGGCCATATGGTCGATAGGACGCGCAAGGAGTTCTCCGACGAGGACATTGCCAAGATTGCCGAGACTTACCATGCTTGGCGCGGTGAGCCCGACGCGGGTGCTTATGCAGACGAGCCGGGTTTCTGCAAGGCCGCGTCGCTGGAGGAGATCAGGGGGCACAACCACGTCCTGACGCCGGGCCGCTATGTCGGCGCGGCGGCGGCGGAGGTTGACGACGTGCCATTCGAGGAGCGGTTTACGGAGTTGAAGGAGACCTTGGCGGAACAGTTTGCCGAGGCTGAGGAACTGGGTGCCCTCATCCAGACGAAGCTGGAGGGTGTTCAACTATGAGAATTACGGAACTCCTTGAGTTCAATCCTCCAACTCGGCTGGTGAAGAGCGAATCGTACCCTTTCATTGAAATGGCGCTGTTACCAGTCTCCGAGCGAGACATACCGGGCTACGAACATCGAGCCGCTGGCGGTTCCGGCAGCAAGTTCCGTAATGGTGACACCCTTTTGGCTCGTATCACGCCTTGTCTTGAGAACGGGAAGGGAGCGTTGGTCCGAAACCTCCCAGGTGATGGACTGGGACATGGCTCCACAGAGTTCATCGTAATGAGGCCATATCGCAAGTCTGACGAGGATTTTGTTTATTACCTATCTCGCCTCCCGGAATTTCGCTCTTTTGCAATCCAACAAATGACTGGCACATCTGGCCGACAGCGCGTCAACTGGCAATCCCTTGCAGACTTCGAGATCCCAGTGCTTGATCCAAGTATTCGAGAAAATATTGGATCAACTATTGCGACCCTCGACGACAAGATCGAGCTGAATCGGCGGATGAACGAGACGCTGGAGGCGATGGCGCGGGCGATCTTCAAGGACTGGTTCGTCGATTTCGGCCCCACCCGCGCCAAGGCCGAAGGCCGCGCCCCCTACCTCGCCCCCGAACTCTGGGACCTGTTTCCCGATGCCCTCGACGACGAGGACAAGCCGGTCGGGTGGGAGACATATACGCTAGGTGATCTGGCACATCATCACCGCGCCACCGTCTCTCCTAGCGCTGAACCTGAGAGCACCTTCGAGCATTACAGCATCCCGGCTTACGATGCCGGAAAGGAGCCGAAGCTCGATTCCGGAGACTCGATCAAAAGTAACAAGACTGTCGTTCCAGAGGGCGCAGTTCTTCTATCAAAGCTGAACCCAGAGATCGAAAGGGTCTGGTTGCCGTACCCCAAAGGCGGGCTGGCTCAGGTCGCGTCTACCGAGTTCCTGGCCTTTACGCCTCTCGCAGAAGCAACGCGAGCTGTCCTGTTTTGCATGTTCAATAGCGAGGCGTTCAGGGCTGAGATGGCCGCTATGGTCACTGGCACCTCAAAGAGTCATCAGCGGGTTTCACCGAAATCCCTTCTCACGCGTGAAGTTCTCACCGCCGCCCCACAACTTCTCGACGCATTCGATGAGATGGCTCGACCATTTCTCAATCGACTTCTCGCCAACCGCAGAGAAGCCCGAACACTCGCCGAAACCCGCGATCTGCTCTTGCCGAAGTTGATGTCCGGCGAAATCCACCTCGCCGAGTCCGACAAAGCCGTGGAGGCCGTGGCATGACAAATCCGATTTTAAGGGATGCTCTGAAGCCACTGGCGGCCCGTATGCCCAGAGTTGTGCGCGAGCATGAGATTCTCCGCGTCTCCGCGACAGTCTCCGGCGAAGACGTTTCCAAGGCCGCAGAAGCTGCGCGATTTGAAGTGTTGAAATGGGCGGAGAAACGCTGCGGTGGGCGGCTACCGCCAGAAGCGTGGGACTATAAGAGCTTTGAGTATTTCTCGGGCGGACGAAACAGCATCGGAGCTCGGATTGAAAATGATACAATCGACATCTGGGCAATCCGCGCTGACGATCCTGACAAGAATGTGCCTGGCCGGACGTGGACCACAGAGGTCGTTGTCGGGCTTATGGGCGAACAGCCAGCACGTTTCAGTGCGCGGCTGCTTGTCAGCACACCTGAAGAAGAGCTGGACATCGAGCCTCACACTCCGGGATTTATCCAACAAGTCGTTGAAAACTGTGGTCTCTCGCGGGGGCAGTTTGAGCTGGATATCCGGCCACGGCTCATCGATTCAGATCAGATGGCTGATGCCCTCGTCGAGATGCTAGTTGACCAGAGCCGAATACTTCCTGTTTTTGTGCTGACGGTTCCGGACAACTGTGGCGATCCAGAACAACCCCTTCTCGACGCAAACGGCTTGGCGCGAGCAATTCTTGGCATCGGTTATGTGGCCGTTGTCCCAGCAGCGTATACGTGGGTCCTGACGGAACGGTTCGGTAGGCAACGGTCAGTATTTGGTGGCGCTGTCCGGGCCTATCTTCCCGGATTCTCGGATGACGCGAATCCCTATGGTCATCGGCTTGTCCTTGCAGAGCATATCGCGGATGAAGAGGCTGCCGGGAAATGTATGCGATGGATGCGTTCACTGGCAGCATCGGAAAGTGTTCGCCGCGCACAACTCGGGACAGACGTTCTCGCCTTTGCTGAAATCAGAGATGCTAGCCTTCAATTGAAGCAACAACGGCTGGAACAAGAGGGGGCCAGCGACAGTGAGCAGCTCGAAGCCGCAAAGGCGCGCATCAAAGCTCTCGAAAGCCAAAGCGTAGAGCTGAAAGGGACTCTCGAGTATTTTGATGAGGAACATAAAAAGGCTGAAGCGCGTGCCGAAGCCGCAGAGCGTCAACGGGACGCCTCTGCGTTTCGTATTCAGCAAGTGCTCTATCAGCTAAAGCAACACCAAGAAAACCCGGACGCTAATATAACCTTACCACAAACGTGGCCTGAATTTGTCGATTGGTGCGATGAACATATGGCAGGCCGCGTCGTGTTACACTCGGTGGCCCGCCGTAATGCGCGATCACCTGAGTTTACCGATGTCGAGCTTGCCGCACGCTGTATTCTTTGGCTCGCAAACGAATGCAGAGAACGGCGAATCAATGGCGGGGACGGCAGTTTGCGTGAAGAAGTCGTTGAGGATGGCATCCGCAATGCACATTGTGGAAATGATCAATTCGACCTGGATTGGTCGGGCCAGCGCTATACAGCCGACTGGCACATCAAAAACGGCGGCAACACGCGCGATCCAAAACGTTGCCTTCGTATCTACTATTTCTGGGAGCCGTCCACCCAACAAATCATAGTCGCCGACATGCCCGCACATCGACGCACGGGGGCAACCTGATGTCGGGCTTTGCCGAAAGCCATATTGAAGAAGCTGCGCTCGAATGGCTCTCGGGGCTCGGCTACGCTGTTGCGTACGGGCCGGACATCTCCCCGGAGGGGGCTGCGCCGGAACGCGTCAGCTACGATCAGGTGTTACTGACCGGGCGGTTCCGGGAGGCGCTTCAGCGCCTTAATCCGCACCTGCCCGCCGAGACGCTGGAGGAGGTGCTGCGCAAGGTGCAGCAGACCGAGACCCCCTCGCTTGTCGAGGAGAACCGTCGTCTGCATCGTTATCTGGTCGAGGGCGTGCCGGTCGAGGTCGCCCGCGAAGACGGCCGCATTGGCGGTGATACCGCGCGGCTGATCGACTTCGCCGACATGGACGCTAACGACTGGCTGGCCGTGAACCAGTACACGGTGATCGAGGGACAGCGGCAACGCCGTCCCGACGTTGTGTTGTTCGTCAACGGTCTGCCTCTGGGCGTGATCGAGCTGAAGAATCCCGGCGACGAGAATGCCACCCTCGAAGGGGCGTTCAACCAGCTCCAGACCTACAAGGAACAGATGCCGTCCCTGTTCCGCACAAACGCCGCGCTCGTAACCTCGGACGGGCTCCACGCCCGTCTCGGCTCGCTGACGGCCGATATCGAGCGCTTCATGCCCTGGCGCACCATAGATGGTAGCGACGTTGCCCCCAAAGGCTCCCCAGAGTTAGGGACTGTCATCGAGGGGGTGTTTGAGAAGGCACGGTTCCTGACGCTGATCCGGGATTTTACCGTGTTCGGGGATACGGGCTCCGGCCTCATCAAGATCGTGGCCGGGTATCACCAGTTCCACGCCGTGCGCCATGCGGTCGAGAGCACGATCGCCGCCGCGAGCCCTGAAGGCGACCGCCGCGTCGGCGTCATCTGGCATACTCAGGGCTCCGGCAAGAGCCTGCTCATGGCCTTCTATGCCGGGCAGCTCATCGCCCATCCGGCCATGGAGAACCCGACCGTTGTCGTCATTACCGACCGCAACGACCTCGACGACCAGCTATTCGGCACCTTCGCCATGTGCCGCGATCTGCTCCGGCAGACCCCGCAGCAGGCTGACAGCCGGGAGGATTTGCAGAAAGTCCTGACCCGCCCCTCCGGCGGCGTGGTGTTCACGACGATCCAGAAATTTGCCCCTGAGCGCGGCGAGACCGACTATCCGGCATTGACCGACCGCCGGAACGTCGTAGTGATCGCCGACGAGGCACACCGCAGTCAGTACGGCTTCAAGGCGAAGGTGAACCGCAAGACCGGCGAGATCGCGCACGGTTTTGCGAAATACCTGCGCGACGCCCTTCCCAATGCCTCTTTCATCGGCTTCACCGGGACACCGATCGAGAAGGATGACGTGAACACCCCCGCCGTGTTCGGCGAATATATCGACGTTTACGACATCAACCGGGGCGTTGAGGACGGGGCGACGGTCCCGATCTACTACGAGAGCCGCCTCGCCCGCATTGAGCTGGACGAAGATGTGACACCGCTCATTGATGACGAAGTTGCCGAGCTGACCGAGGAAGAGGCCCAGGGCGAACAGGAGAAGCTCAAGCGCAAATGGGCAAACGTCGAGGCGGTTGTCGGGGCCGAAGAACGCCTCGCCATGGTCGCCAAGGACCTTGTGGAGCACTTCGAGAACCGCGTCGTCGGCATGGACGGCAAAGCGATGATCGTTCGCATGAGCCGCCGGATTTGCGTTGCGCTCTACGATCAGATCATCAAGATTCGCCCCGAATGGCACAGCGATGACGACGAGAGCGGCGTCCTCAAGATCGTGATGACCGGCGCGGCCTCGGACCCCAAGGAGTGGCAGCAGCATATCGGCGGCAAGGCGCGCCGGGAGCTGCTCGCCAAGCGGGCCAAGGACCCCGACGACCCGCTCAGACTTGTGATCGTCCGGGATATGTGGCTGACCGGCTTCGACGCGCCGAGCATGCACACGATGTATGTCGACAAGCCCATGCGGGGGCATGGGCTGATGCAGGCGATCGCGCGTGTCAACCGCGTGTTCCGCGACAAGCCCGCTGGGCTGATCGTGGACTACATCGGCATCGCTCAGAATCTCAAATCAGCGTTGAAAGATTATTCGCGCGACGACCAGAAGCACGCGGGCATCGACGAGGGCGAGGCCGTCGCCGTGATGCTGGAGAAATACGAGATCGTGAGCGACATGTTCCACGGTTTCGACTACCGGGCCGGGCTCACTGGCTCGCCGCAGGAACGCTTGGCGGCGCTTGCTGGAGCGATTGAATGGGTCCTCGACATGCAGCAGCGCGAGGCGGCCAGGGAATCGACCGAAGAAGGCAAGAAACGCGCGCATCGTCGCTTCAATGACGCTGTGCTGGCGCTTTCCAAGGCGTTCGCGCTCGCCGCCGCCAGTGACGAGGCCCGTGAAATCCGCGACGAGGTGGGGTTCTTCCAGACCATCCGCGCGGCGCTTGCCAAGAGTACGCCGGGCTCCGGCAAGACATCCGCCGAGCGGGACCTGGCTGTGCAGCAGATCGTCAGCCGCGCCGTCGTCTCGACGGAAATCGTCGATATCCTCAAAGCCTCCGGAATGGAAACACCGGATATTTCCATCCTCTCCGACGAGTTCCTCGCGGAGGTTCAGGGCATGGAGAAGAAGAACCTTGCCCTTGAAGCGCTACGCAAGCTCATCAACGGCGAGATTCGCTCGCAAAGCCGCGTCAATGTCGTACAGACGCGCGCCTTCTCCGATCGCCTGGAGGAGGCTATCGCCCGCTATCACTCAAACGCCATCACCACGGCGGAGGTTCTTCAGGAGCTGATCGCGCTCGCCAAGGACATCCGCAACGCGCATCAGCGTGGCGAGGAAGACGGGCTCAGCCAGGAGGAAATCTCTTTCTATGATGCCCTCGCCCAGAATGAGAGCGCAGTCGAGGTCATGGGCAACGACCAACTCCGGGTGATCGCGCATGAGCTTCTGGACAATCTAAAAAGCACCGCTTCCGTGGACTGGCAGCACCGTGAGGCGGCCCGTGCCCGCATGCGGGTTCTGGTCAAGCGCATCCTGCGCAAATACGGCTATCCGCCGGACCTCCAGGACGCCGCCGTGCAGACGGTTCTGCAGCAGGCGGAAGCGTTGTCAGCAAGCTGGTCGAGGGATGACGCATGATACATCGTTCGACAAGGTCATGGCATCGCCAGTGCTTTTGGGGTCGGCTGGATGTCTTCTGGCCTCGTTTTGTGTCCAGATACTTGCCTTCTGACAACGGTATTGTTAGAAAAACAAGGGGCTTACAGGCAGATTTGTTATCGCGTTTCGCGATATATGACTTGCTGTCAGGAGGCGTTGCTTCCCGACGATCCTTAATGCGCGTTCAATCGATACGATGCGATGCGCATGGTACGCTTAAGAGTGCCTGTAAGCCTTCCCCTTTCATCAGGAATTCGGCTTGTCGGTACTCGCAAATCTGAAAGGAGCTACATCGCTCGCGGACCTGGCCTCAATTCTCGGATACAAACCGAGCGCACTGGCGTATATCCTCTACAAAATTCCGGATTCCGCGAAGTACCAAAAGTTCACTATCCCCAAGAGCGGCGGTGGTGAACGCGAGATTTGTGCGCCTGTTGAACGGCTCAAAACTTTGCAACGGCATCTCGCAAATGCGCTTTACGCCTGCCGGGACGAGATCGACAGGGAGAGCGGTCTTCGACCTCTTTCGCATGCGTTCCGGCGAACTGTAATCGTCACGAATGATCGTCGCCACAAGCTCTCGATCATCACCAACGCCCGCCGCCACAAGCGGCAGCGTTATGTTCTCAATCTCGACCTTCAGGACTTCTTCCCGACTTTCAATTTTGGAAGGGTACGTGGATTCTTCATTCACAATAATGACTTCAAGCTTAACGACAAGGTCGCAACGATCATCGCCCAGATCGCGTGTTTTGAAAATGCGCTGCCGCAAGGTAGTCCGTGCTCACCCATCGTCGCCGACCTGATTGCACACCTTCTGGATGTCAGGCTCGCCCAGCTCGCCAAAAAGCATCAACTTACGTATTCGCGTTATGCCGACGACCTGACCTTTTCGACGAGCAGGCGCGACTTTCCCCCTTCTATCGCCGCGCCTGTCACGCCGGAGAGCCCGGAATGGGCACCCGGACGCGAGCTTGCAAAAGTCATCGACAAATCCGGCTTCGTCATCAACCCGACGAAGACACGGATGCAGTTCCGCATGAGCCGACAACTCGTGACAGGACTAACAGTGAATGCCAAGGTCAATATTCGACCGGAGTATTACCGTCGTGCCCGCGCGATGTGTCACTCGCTTTTTGAAACTGGCCAATATTATCGACCTCTCAGTGTTCCTGAAACAGAAGCGGAAGACGGGGAAGACGTGAAACTTGAGCCGGTTACGTCATTGAATCCCCTGCAAGGCATTCTAAGCCATATACACCATGTCAAGGATGCCATTGATGACCGACCGGAGCCGGAGAAGCGGATGGATGCTACGGCTGCGCGCAAGCTCTATGCACGTTTTCTCAAGTACCGTTATTTCGTCAGATTGGATCGCCCGCTTATCGTGTGCGAGGGCAAGACCGACAACATATACCTCAAGCATGCGATCCGCCAACTGACCGACTTCCACCCCAAGCTTGGCGAATGGGAGGACAATTCCTTTAAGAGCGCCATAAGATTCTTCAACTACACAGGCCAAGCGCATAAGTTGCTGGAGCTTGGTGGCGGTGCTAGCGACTTAAAGTATTTCTTTATCAAGAATCGCTACGCGGAAGATGTCCGGGGATTCAAGCACCGTCCGTTGGCGCACCCTGTTGTTATTTTAATTGATAACGATGATGGGGCAGATGGAAAGAAAGGACTCTTGAGTACTATCAAAACGAACTTCAACATCAACATTGATCTTAAATCGAATGATTCATTTTTTCATATCACTGATAATTTGTATCTGGTGAAAACTCCCGGCAAAGGAAAAAAGGTGAAGTCATGTATTGAGGATTTTTTCGATCCCAAGCTACTCAAAACCAAACTGAACGGGAAGAAGCTCAACCTGAAGAAGGATCACGGTGCCGACGGTGAGTACGGTAAATACCTCTTCGCCGAAAAGGTCGTTCGTCCAAATGCGGACAAGATAGATTTTTCTGATTTTAAACCGCTACTTGAACGCATCACCGCCGTGATCGACCACTACAAACCACCCGACTGATATTACTAGGCTAGATGGGCACTGCCTTATCTGCTTTCTATTGGGCGCGCCCGGCCGAGGCCGGACCGGGCTGTCGTGAACCAAGCCCCGGCTTTGCCGGGTCTTGGCCATCCGGCTTCCATCCCTCGCGCTTAGGGCGGCTGCGCCGCCCCGATTGAGCGGCCTTTGGCCGCTTTTTCTTTGTCTTGCTTTTGGGGCCTGCGGCCCCTTGGCCGTCAAGGCCAGGCCCTTCGCTTGGGCTCCGGGCGGAAACCGCCGGGCCGTGTTGTCGCTTGCGCTCCGGCCCGCACCACCCTTGGCGGTTTCCGGCCTGTGACGGCCCAACCCCCGCTCATTGCCGCGTGGCTAGTCCGTTTGCAGCAGCAGCGCAAACGCGAACAGCCAAAAGGAGAAAGGCAATGAAAGCTGATGTTTACACCCGTGTAACCGACAAGATCGTGGCGGACCTTGAGAAGGGAATCCGTACATGGCTCAAGCCATGGAACGCCGAGCACGCCGCAGGGCGGATCACAAGGCCGCTTCGGTTCAACGGCACCCCCTATAACGGAATCAACGTGCTCATGCTCTGGGCGTCCGCCGTGGAGCGTGGTTTTGCCGCGCCGATCTGGATGACCTTCAAACAGGCCAAGGAGCTTGGCGGGCATGTCCGCAAGGGCGAGAAGGGATCGCTTGTTGTCTATGCCAACACCATCACCCGCACCGAGATTGACGCCGACACCGGCGAGGAAGAGGAACGCGATATCCCGTTCATGAAGGGCTATAGCTGTTTTAACGTCGAGCAGATCGAGGGCTTGCCGTCTCACTATTACGCCGTGGCCGAGCCGCAGCTTGACCCGGTCGAGCGGATCGAAAGGGCGGAATCCTTTTTTGCCGCGAC
>PBKC01000101.1 GCA_002721365.1 Rhodospirillaceae bacterium
AGGATCATCGCCGAGGCGATGGGCGTCTCCCCCTCCCACAGCCCCCAGCCGGCGCCGTGGTCGATAAGGAAGGCCCAGTCCGCCACGGTCTGGTTCCACCCGGCTTCGGCGGAGAGGGCGATCAGGTGTGGGGCGTCGTCCGGGCGAAGCGGGCGTTCGTCGGGGGCGTATGGGGGAGGGGTCGGCATCGGGGGCTGTTGCGTTCCCCACCTCACCCCGGCCCTCTCCCCCCCAATGGGGCGGAGAGGGAGAGGATAGGCGTGGCGTCGATGCCCCCCCTCCGCCCCATCGGGGGGGAGGGGTGAGGGGCGGTGGGGGACGCGACGGCTTCTCCATCCCTCCGAAGCCCGAGCCCATCGAGCCAGCCGCGGCTCTCGACATAAGCTTCGATCTGCTCCGCGATCGCCGAAAAGCCGTGCCCCTGCTTCCGCCATAGGCGGCGGCGCGCGTCGAGCACCCGCAGACGCTCCTCCCATTCCGGGCCGAGCGCGGACTCGATCCGACGGCGCAGAAGCGAGGCGAGGCCGGGGCAGCGCCCGCCGGTCGAGATGCCGACCAGGAGGTCGCCGCGGCGAACCACCGCCGGGTTGTGGAAATCGCAGTCGCCGGGGACATCCTCGACATTGACCAGCGCGTCCCAGCGCCGGGCCGCGGCCGCGAGTTCACCGGCCTCAGTCTCGGGCAGATCGACGATCCAGACGAACTGGGCGTCGGCGAGCTCGCCGTCGTCCGGCAGGCGATGCCGCAGCCGGTCTCCCGCTGCGGCGACCAGCGCCTCGCTGGGCGAAGGGGAGAAGACGGCGCAGCCGGTCTCGCCTCCGGCGGCGAGCCATTCGAGGCGCCGGACCGTCGCCGGGCCGTTGCCGACCAGGATCGTGCGGACCGCGCGCGGGTCGAGAGCTACGGGAATCATCGCCACCTTCCGGCTCGATTGCGGCGGCCAAGAACCGCCTTTCGGATGAGCGAGAATTGAGGCGGAAACGGCCGGCGGTCAATCGCGTCGAAAGGCCGAAATTAGGAAAATATTCCTCATAATTACGCCTTTGACAAAACCATGAGCATGACGTTATCGATATCAGGAAGATATCGGAATGAAATTGCTCATAAGGTGTTCGCGATGGACGAGACCGACCGCCGCATTCTCGCCTGCCTGCAGGAGGACGCCACCATGCCGGTGGCGGAGATCGCCCGCCGCGTCGGGCTGTCGTCGACGCCCTGCTGGCGCCGCATCCAGAAGCTCGAGGAGGAGAAGGTCATCCGCGGCCGCGTGGCCCTGCTCGACCCGAAGAAGGTGAACGTCGGGGTGACGGTGTTCGTCACCATCCGCACCAGCAAGCACAGCGGCGAATGGCTGAAGGAGTTCGCGGCGGCGGTCCGCGACATGCCCGAGGTGATGGAGTTCTACCGGATGAGCGGCGCGGTCGATTACCAGCTCCGCGTCGTCGTCCCCGACATCGACGCCTACGACCGCTTCTACCGGCGCCTGATCGACCGCATCGAGCTGTCGGACGTCAGCTCGTCCTTCGCCATGGAGCAGATCAAGTACACCACCGCCCTGCCGCTCGATTACGCCTGAGCGGAGACCCTCGTGTCGAGCACGAGGGTGACAGAGAAGGAAGGTCGCGGGGCTCACCCCTACCCCTCCGCTTGTCATGCTCGCGCTCGACGCGAGCATCCCCACCCGACGCCGTCATTGCGAGGCGCGAAGCGCCGCGGCAATCCAGCAGCGGCCGGTCTGGATTGCTTCGCCGCCGGCTCGCAATGACGCCGCTTTCACGTAGCCCGCTACAACGTGCAGACCATCAGCGCGCGGGCGGGCGTCTCGCCGTCGTTGACGATGCGGTGGCCGCCCTCGGCCGTGGCGTAGCGCAGGGTCTCGCCGGGACCCGCCGTCCGCGTCTCGCCGTTGGCGGTGACGGTCAATCGTCCCTCGGTCACCGTCAGATGCTCCATCGATCCGGCACCGTGGGCGGCTGAGTCGAGCAGCCCGCCCGGTTCGGCCGCGAACTCGTACCACTGCACGCTTTCCACCGTCTCGATGGCGCCGAGGATACGGAGGCAGCAAAGGCCGTCCTCGCTTCGCACCTCGGGCGTCGCATTGGCGCTGACGGCGACGATCCCCGCCGGCTTCTCGACCACGCCGGCGCGGAACAGTGCCTCCGGCGGGTGTTCGAGCGCGGCGCAGATGCGCCAGACGGTGGCGAGCGTCGGGTTGGTCCGGTCGCGCTCGATCTGCGACAGGATCGATTTCGACACCCCCGACTGCCGCGCCAGTTCGTCGAGGCTGAACCCGGCCCGTTTGCGCGCTTCCAGCAGCGACGCACCGATCCGCGGCGACAGCGTCTCGGACGTCTCCTGGGCCGTCATGACTCGGATTCGTTCTTTACAGAGAACATATGTTCGTTATACGGAATATCAGAACTTAATACGGAACATCGTTCGCATAGCCATACGCGAAGGAGAGGCGTCATGCACCGACATTCCGCCGCGAGAGTACAGGAGAGGACCGGCGCACCGGAAGGCGGTCCGGCCGAAAGGGACGAGGACGGCGCGAAGGCACCCGCCCGCGGGCCCGCGCTACAGCTTGCAACCACGGCCTCCGAGCCGGAGGATCGGGAAGACCGATCCGCCTGCGCCGCCCATTGGGCCTATTGAGGAGACCGCACCATGAGCAATCCGACCTACCGCGGCGACATCGACGTGACCGAGGCCTGGCGTCGCCTTGGTGCTGATCCGGCAACCGTCCTGATCGACGTCCGCACGCGCGCCGAATGGCAGTATGTCGGGCTGCCCGATCTCTCGTCGCTCGGTAAGGAAGTCGTACCCGTCGAGTGGAAGCAGTTCCCCGGCGGCACCCTGAACGGCGGGTTCATCGCCGAAGTCTCGGGCCGGGGGCTCGCCACCGACACGCCGATCCTGCTGATCTGCCGGTCGGGGCAGCGCTCGCGTGACGCCGCCATCGCCCTTACCGCCGCCGGGTTCGAGGACTGCACCAATGTCGACGGAGGCTTCGAGGGTAACCTCGACGCCGACGGCCATCGCGGCACCGCAGACGGGTGGAAGGCCTCCGGCCTTCCCTGGCGGCAGAGCTGAGGGGGAACCCATGGCGGACGCGCACTCCTCCGGCTGGCGGCCCCGCACCCGCGCCGTCCGCGGCGGCCTCTGCCGCTCCGAACATGGCGAGACTGCGGAAGCGCTCTATCTGACGTCGGGGTTCGTCTACGAGAGCGCCGAGGAGGCGCGCGCTCGGTTCGCGGGCGAGAGCGAAGGCTTCGTCTATTCGCGCTACGGCAACCCGACCGTCGCGACCTTCGAACAGCGGCTGGCGGCGATCGACGGCATGGAGGCCTGCTTCGCCACGGCGAGCGGGATGTCGGCGGTATTCGCGGCGCTGGCCTGCCAGCTCTCCGCCGGCGACCATCTGGTGGCGGCGCGGGCGATGTTCGGGTCCTGCCACCACATCGTCACCCAGATCCTGCCGCGCTGGGGCATCGAGACGACGCTGGTCGACGGCACCGACCTCGATGCTTGGGCGGCGGCGATCCGGCCGGGCGCGACCAAGGCGGTGTTCTTCGAGACGCCCTCCAACCCGACGCTGGAGCTGATCGACATTGCCGCCGTCGCCGAAATCGCCCACCAAGCCGGTGCGCGCGTCGTCGTCGACAACGTCTTCTCGACCCCGGTCCTGCAGCGGCCGGGCGAATTCGGCGCCGACGTCGTCGTCTATTCGGGGACCAAGCATATCGACGGCCAGGGCCGCTGCCTCGGCGGCGCCGTCCTCTCCTCCGCCCGGTTCCGGAACGAGGTCCTGCAACCCTTCATGCGCCATACCGGGCCGGCCTTGAGCCCGTTCAACGCCTGGGTGCTGCTGAAGGGGCTGGAGACGCTCGACCTCCGCGTCGAAGCCCAATGCCGGTCGGCGGCGCGGCTGGCGGCGTTCCTGGAAACCCGCCGTGAGGTCGCGCGGGCGATCTATCCCGGCCTCGCCAGCTACCCGCAGCGGGCGCTGGCCGAGACGCAGATGACGGCCGGCGGCACCATCCTCGCCTTCGAGCTCGCGGGCGGCGGCGAGGCCGCGTTCGCAACCCTGAACGGCCTTCGCTGCATCGATATCTCCAACAATCTCGGCGATGCGAAGAGCCTGATCACCCACCCCGCCACAACCACCCACCGCGCCATCGCACCCGAGGAACGGGCCCGCATCGGCGTGAGCGACGGGCTGGTGCGCCTGTCGGTGGGCCTGGAGGACGTCGAGGACCTGGAAGCGGACCTCGCGCAGGCACTGGAGGGGATGGCTCAGGACTGCGCGGCCTGAGCGGAAGATAGGCCCTCCGGACAAGCCGGAGGGCGACGAAAAAACTGGAAATGACCGTCGTCCTCCGGCTCGTCCGGAGGACCCATAGTCGGACGCTATTCGGCCGGCACCGCCACCGGTGACGGCGCCACCTCACGGCGCGTGCCGGGAAGCATCAGGCCAGCGATTGCCACGGCCGCGGCGATGATCGCCAGCGACAGGAACAGCCAAGTGAAGTCGCCGGTCCCGTCGCGGATGAAGGCCACGATCGGCACGGCAAGGCTGCTGGCGCCCAGCGAGACGACGAACTTCGCCCCAAAGGCGGTCGCCTTCCACTTGGCGGGCGAGTAGCGGGCGACGAGCAGGTTCTCGGTCGCCTGCATGCCCATGTTCATCGACACCATGATCGCCGCCACCGCCACCAGCGGCAGGCCGGTCATGTTCGCGGCGAACAGGATCACCGGTGCCTGAATCAGATAAGAGATCACGTAGATGCGCTTCAGCGGGAACTTGTCGGCCAGCCAGCCGCCGACGATCTGCATCGCCGCACCGACCGCGTAGACCACGCTGAACAGGGCGCCTGCGTTGAACGCCTCGCTGCTGCCCAGCCAGCCGGCAGCGCGCTCCGAAAACACCTTGGGCAGGGCGACCGAGGTCATGTTGTAGACGAGGCCGGTGCCGAGGATGGCGATCATCAACACGATCATCCCGCGCATGGCTTCGCTCCGCGAAACCGCCTCCTCAACATAAGGCTTCGTCTCCTCCACCGCCGCGCGCGGCCGGCGGGCGAGAAAGACGTAGAGCACACCGGTCGCCGCGAAGATCGCGCCGGGAATGAAAAAGGCCCAGCGCCAGCCCAGCCCGTCGGTCAGGGCGCCGGCGACGAAACCCGCTGCGGCCATGCCGACACCGCCATAGACGCCATTGATGCCGAGCGCGCGCCCGCGATTGGCCGCCGTCCGGACCAGAAGCGAGATTCCGACCGGGTGGTAGATCGATGCGAACAGGCCGATGGCGCCCAGTCCGACAGCGACCATCAGCGGCGAATCGGCCATGCCGGTGAGCAGGCAGCCAGCGCCGAGGCCGAAGAAGAAGATCGCCATCATGCCGGTCGAGCTCCAGCGGTCGGCAAGCCAACCCGCGGGCAGGGCACCGGCGCCGACCATGATGAAGCCCGGCACCGACAATGCCATCAGCTCGCCATAGCTCAGCGAGAACTCGTGCTCCAGCGCGAGAACCACCGTCGGATAGAGCAGCAGGACGAGATGCGTGTAGAGGTGCCCAAAATTGGAAAACAGCACCATGCCGCGCATCGGCGTTCCCTGACCCATCGTCCCGAATCCTTATCCTGGTCTTGCGGACTTACGGGCGCAACTTATTCCTGTCGGCGACGCGCGTGAAGCTCGTCTTGCGAGCAGCAGCTCTCCACTGAACGCAACGGCTGCGTCTCAGGGGCTTGCTTCGCCGTGCAGCGACTGGAACAGCTTCCCCTTCTCGGTCACCAGAACGATCACCAGGGCGACGGCGCTGAGAATCGCGTAGCCGCCGGTGAGCGGCAGGACCGTGCCGTCATACTGCTGCCCGATCACCCAGCCGAACAACGCCGCTCCGCCCGTGGTGAGACAGCCGACGAAGGACGAGGCCGTGCCGGCGATCCGCTGCAAGGGCTCCATCGCCATGGCGTTGAAGTTCGGCATGATGAAGCCGAAGCAGAACAGGTCGAGCGCCAGCAGGCCGCAGAACACGACCAGCGGCGGCGGTCCCGGCATCGACACGGCGATGACGACGTGGATCACCGCGACAGCGAAGAAGCCAACCAGCGCCGCGTGCGACAGCCGCCGCATGCCGACCCTTTCGACCAGCCGCCCGTTGGTCATCGCCGCCAGGGCCAGGGCGATCGTGATGATGCCGAACACCAGCGGGAAGTAGCTGCCGAGGCCGTAGAGGCTGCCCAGGATCTGCTGGGCGCTGTTGATGTAGCCCATCAGGCAGCCGAACACGAAGCCGGTGGCGAGCGTGTAGCCCAGCGTCTGCCGGGTCCCCACGGTGGTCGCGAAGGCCTTGACCAGCCAAGCGAGCGACAGCGGCTCGCGGTCCTCGGACGCGCGGGTCTCCGGCAGGCGGAGCTGGGTGAACAGCATCAGCAGCAGCGATACCGTGAGCAGGAACAGGAAGATCCACTGCCACTGCCCGAACAGCAGCAGGCCCTCACCGATGCTGGGCGCGATGACCGGCACCATGATGAAGATCATCATCACGAACGACATCACCCGCGCCATGCGGCGCCCGCCGAACATGTCGCGCACCATCGCGATGGCGATCACCCGCGGCGCCGCACAGCCCACCCCCTGGACGGCACGCGCTATCAGCAGCGATTCGAAGTCCGGGGCGAGGAACGTGACCACCGACCCCAGCGCGTAGACGATCAGCCCCACCAGGAGGACGGGCTTGCGGCCGTACCGATCCGACAGCGGACCGTAAAGGATCTGTCCGCCGGCGAAGCCGAGCACGTACCAGGTGATGACGAGCTGGACCGCGTTGGCGTCATTGAGGCCGAAATAGTCCCGCATCGCCGGAAAGGCCGGCAGCATGATGTCGATCGACAACGCCGTCATCGCCATCATCATGGCGATGATGACGATGAATTCGCCCATGGCGGGACGGCGTTCGGCGATCGCGACTTCTGCGTGGACGGCTGACATGGCTTCCGGTCGGTTCAGGAACGACGAATCGGCCCTGTCTGCGGAGGGAATCCCCGCCGCCGCATGGCCGATCGCCGATCGCGCTTGGTTGACGAAGGACTATTTAGGTGCAGTGCAGCGACGGGACCAGCCACCAGTTTCCACAGGGCGGGGTCGCCTTAGGGACATGGCGGACGAGGGAGCCTTCTTTCCCACCGGCCGAACCCCCGATAGCCTTTCCGAAACGGGTGACCCGAGGTTAGGCTCTCGAACGACATGACCCGCCAGCCGAGCACTCCACCAACCTTGCCGCGTTCCCTCCGTCTTTTCGCGCCTCTGCTGCTCACCCTTGCCCTCACCGGATGCTTCGAGAGCAAGGAGGAGCGCGCGCTCGGCGCCTATCGCGACCGTGATTACGAAACCGCGATCGCATTGGCCAGGGAACTCGCGGAAGACGGGAGCGCCCGTGGCTACGAGCTTCTGGCGCTGGCCTCCGCCCAGGGCATCGGCGGCGAGCGGGACTATACGGCGGCGATGCGCTGGATCGACAAGGCGGTTGCCGCCGACCCCGGTTTCGAGACCGCGCGCACCCGCCTGCGGGCGCAGATCACCGCCGATGCGGAAACCGCGCGCAAAGCGTTCGACAAGGGGGACTTCGACCGCGCCGCGAAACTGGCCGAACCACTGGCCGCCTATGGCAGCCCGGCCGGGCGCGATCTCCTGGACCGGCTCTACGCCGGGCATTTCGTCGCCCTGCCGGGATCGGAGATGAGCTGGCGGCAATTCTGGAACGAATGCAGCGGCACCGTCCGCCGCGAAACCGAAGGTGCAGACGCGGCCGCTTTCGAAGATTCCTGCGCCGGGCGCAAGGTGGTGTGGGAAGGCTTTCTCGTCGCCAAACGCGGCCCGACCGCCTTCATCCAGATGAACCCCGGCCGTGGCCGGGTCCGCCAGGACCTCGCCCTCACTTTGGCCGAGGAGCCCGACCCGGCGCTCGCCGAACCCGGGGCGAAGGTCCGCTTCTCAGGGATCGTCGAAGGCTGCGGCGACCAGAGCCGGCCCGACCGTCTTGCCCACGGCCGCATCGTGGACCGCGCCCGCCTGTCGCGGCTGGAAATCGCCCGCGAGGACCTGAACCGCCGGAAGAAGGTCGACGCGATCTGCGTCAAGCTGGTCGAGGACTATTTCGAGGCCAATTACGGCCCGCCATGGATCGAGGCGATGTTCCCCGACCGGCTGAAGAACGGTGAGGAGATCCGATACCGCGCCACCATCGATACGGATACCGGCGCTGATGTCTATACCCAGCAGGCCGATGGTTCATGGGAGGGACAAATCGGCGGCCGCGCCGCGATCCACGCCTATGTGCTCGAAAAGACCTATGTCGAGCACTTCACCGCCGACTGCCGGGTCGCCGCCGGTTTCGAGAAGATGGCGGCACGCAAGGACATGGGCGAGATCCTCGCCTTCAACGCCCAGGGCGGCGAGACGGTGACCTGGGGCGCAGAGGAGCGCTTCGGCGGCCAGGCCGAGGTCGAGGTCGAGGAGCACAAACGTGGCGATTAAACACAGGGTGGGGAGGGGGCCTCCCCCCCATTCCGTCATGCCCGCGCAGGCGGGCATCCATGCCACGCGGCACGGCCTGTCAGGGATTGGCCTTCGCTCGACGCTCTGGGTTCCCGCCTTCGCGGGAACGACGAGTTCCGCTGGCGTTCGCGATCACATCGCGGCCGGGGCCGTCCGCTGATGGCCTACGCCTCGCTCCGCGATTTCATCGCTCGGTTGGAAGAAACCGGCCGTCTGGTCCGCGTCGCCGAGCCGGTATCGCCGGTGCTGGAGATGACCGAAATCCAGACCCGCCTTCTGGGCGAGGGCGGACCGGCGGTGCTGTTCGAGAACGTCGTCCGCTCCGACGGCGGGCGCTATCCGATGCCGGTGCTGGTCAGCCTGTTCGGCACCGTCGAGCGCGTCGCCTGGGGGATGGACCGGGAACCCGACCAGCTTCGCGAGGTGGGCGAGACGCTCGCCTTACTGAAACAGCCCGAGCCGCCCGGCGGCTGGCGCGAGGCGATGGGAATGCTGCCGCTCGCCAGGACGGTGATGGCGATGAAGCCCAGAACCGTCGGCCGTGCGCCCTGTCAGGAGGTCGTGTTGACCGGCGAAGACATCGACCTCGCCGACCTGCCGATCCAGACCTGCTGGCCGGGGGAGCCGGCGCCGCTGATCACCTGGCCGCTGGTGGTGACCAAGGGGCCGGGAAACCGCCGCGAAGATGCCTTCAACTTGGGCATCTACCGCATGCAGGTCACAGGGCGGAACACCACCCTGATGCGCTGGCTGAAGCACCGGGGCGGGGCGCAGCATCACGGCCGCTGGAAGGCCGAGAAGCGCGAGTCTTTGCCGGCCGCGGCGGTGATCGGCGCCGATCCCGGCACCATCATCGCCGCCGTGACGCCGGTTCCCGACACCCTGTCCGAATACCAGTTCGCGGGGCTCCTGCGCGGCGAGAAGGTCGAGCTGGTCGACTGCAAGACGGTGCCGCTGAAGGTCCCGGCCGAGGCCGAGATCGTGCTCGAAGGCCATGTCTCCTTGGACGACTACGGCGACGAGGGGCCTTACGGCGATCACACCGGCTACTACAATTCGGTCGAGCCCTTCCCGGTCTTCACCGTCACCGCGATCACCCGTCGGCGCGATCCGATCTATCTCTCGACCTTCACCGGCCGCCCGCCCGACGAGCCCTCGGTGCTGGGCGAGGCGCTGAACGAGGTGTTCGTGCCGCTTCTCCAGCAGCAGTTCCCGGAGATCGTCGACTTCTGGCTGCCGCCCGAGGGCTGCTCCTACCGCATCGCCGTGGTGTCGATGAAGAAGGCCTATCCCGGCCACGCCAAGCGCGTGATGATGGCGGTCTGGTCCTTCCTCCGCCAGTTCATGTACACGAAGATCGTCATCGTCGTGGACGACGACATCGACGCCCGCGACTGGAAGGACGTGATGTGGGCGATCTCGACCCGCATGGACCCGGTCCGCGACGTGACCCAGGTCGAGAGCACTCCGATCGACTATCTCGACTTCGCCTCGCCCGAATCGGGTTTGGGCGGCAAGATCGGCCTCGACGCCACCAACAAATGGCCGCCCGAGACCAAACGCGAATGGGGCCGCAAGATCCGCATGGACGACCCCGTCGTCGAGGAGGTCACGCGGAAATGGGCCGCCTACGGCCTGCCCGGATCGGGCAAGCCGATCTGGAAGTGACCGCCCCACCCGCCCCAAACACGTCATCACATGGCTCGGCCATGTGATCCACGACTTCTCACCCTCCGTCATGGACCAAAGCGTCGGCATTGAAAGTCGTGGATGGCACGATCAAGTCGTGCCATGACGGCAGAAGAGTGAGACCACCAACGATACCCAGTATTCGGAGTCGATCTCCGAATTTCAGGCAGAGCAAGGCCCTTCCTAACCTCGATCAAGGCTCCATTTCTGCTCTCACGATTTGCTGCAGCCCACACCGGATGGGGAAGAGCACCGCATGCAAGGCATATCCGTAGGCGCCGGTCTGGCGGCGATCGGGTTCTGGGCGTTCGTCGCCGCCGTCGTCGTGGCGGCGATCGTGTCGGAAACCCGTAAACGCGAGGCACAGCACGAGACCTTGCGCCGGATGATCGAGAGCGGTCAGCCGATCGACAGCACAGTCATGGACAAGCTGCTGGCCCTGAGCGGCAGCGGCAGCCATTTCGGTCCCGGCATGCGGGCCGCCGGCCTGATCGCCTTCTTCGCCGGTATCGGCCTCGGCCTGCTCGGATGGCTGATCGGCGCGGGCTATGAAGGATGGCTCTACCCGATCCTCGGAACGGCGGCGCTCGTCATCTGTGTCGGCATCGGCCTGATGGCCGCCTCGTCCGCTTTGGGACGCACCGATAAACCCTAATGCGCCTCCGCCCAGTTGTCGGCGGCGCCGGTCTCCACGGTCAGGGGCACCGATAGCTGGCGGGCGGGGCCCGGGGCCGCTTCCATGACGCGCTTCACCACCGCCTTGGCCTGCTCCACCTCGGCCTCCGGGGCCTCAAAGACCAGTTCGTCATGGACCTGGAGAAGCATCTTCGTATCGAGTCCGGCATCGGTGAGCGCCGCCGGCATGCGGATCATCGCCCGGCGGATGATGTCGGCTGCCGAGCCCTGGATCGGGGCGTTGATCGCCCGACGTTCGGCGAAGTTGCGCCGCGCCGGGTTCTTGTCGTTGATGCCTTCCAGATGGACCTTGCGGCCGTAGACGGTGCGGACGAAGCCCTGCACCCGGCATTCCTTCTTGGTCTCCTCGACGTAGTCGCGGATGCCGGGATAGCGCTTGAAATAGGCGTCGATATAGGCCGCCGCCTCGCGCTGGGGGACGCCGAGCTGCTGGGCAAGGCCGAAGGCGCTCATCCCGTAGACGATACCGAAATTGATCGCCTTGGCGCTCCGCCGAACCATCGGGTCCATGCCCTCGATCGGCACGCCGAACACCTGGCTCGCGGTCAGAGCATGGATGTCGATCCCCTCGCGGAAAGCGCTTTTCAGCGCCTCGATGTCGGCGATATGGGCGAGCAGGCGAAGCTCGATCTGCGAGTAGTCGGCGGACAGGAGCTTGTGTCCCGGCTCGGCGACGAAGGCCCGGCGGATCTTCCGCCCTTCCTCGGTGCGGATCGGGATGTTCTGAAGGTTGGGGTCGCTCGAGCTCAACCGCCCGGTGTTGGTGGCCCCCAGCGCGAAGCTCGTATGGACACGCCCCGTCACCGGATGGATTTCCTCGACCAGGGTGTCGGTATAGGTGCTCTTCAGCTTGGCGAGCTGGCGCCATTCCAGCACCCGCGCCGGCAGGTCGTGCCCCTGGGCCGCGAGCTGTTCCAGCACGTCGGCGCCGGTGCCGTAGGCGCCGGTCTTCCCCTTCTTGCCTCCCTGGAGGCCCATGTCCTCGAACAGCACCTCGCCGAGCTGCTTCGGCGAGGCGATCGAAAAGGGCCGACCGGCGAGGCGATGGATCTCGGCCTCCAAAACCGCCATGCGCTCGGCGAAGTCGAGGGAGAGCCGGGCGAGCTCGTTGCGGTCGACCTTGATGCCCTTGAGCTCCATGTCGAGAAGCACAGGCACGAGCGGCCGTTCCAGCGTCTCGTAGACCGTCATCATCCGCTCGGCGACGAGGCGCGGCTTCAGAACCTCGGCCAGACGCAGGGTGACGTCGGCGTCCTCGGCGGCGTAGTCGCGGGCCTTCTCCAGCCCGACCTCGGCAAAGGAAATCTGCGCCTTCCCCTTGCCCGCGACCTCGGTATAGCTCACCGGCTTGTGTCCGAGATGAAGCTCCGACAGCTCGTCCATGCCATGGCCGTGGCGGCCGGCATCGAGCGCGTAGGACATCAGCATGGTGTCGTCGATCGGCGCGATGCGGATGTCGTAGGGCGCCCGCGCCAGCACCGTCATGTCGTATTTGAGGTTCTGACCGACCTTGAGAACCGCCGGGTTCTCCAGCATCGGCCGCAGCAGGTCGAGCGCCTGATCCATCGGGATCTGGCGAAGCTCGCCAGTGGTGACGAGGTCGGTCGCGACCTTGTGGCCTAACGGGATGTAGCAGGCGGTGCCGGCCTCGACACAGAGCGAGACCCCGCAGAGTTCTGCCTGCATCGCGTTCAGGGACGTCGTCTCGGTGTCGACGGCGACGCGGCCGACGGCGGTCGCGTGGTCGATCCAGCGTTTGAGCGTCTCGACATCCTGGACGAGTTCGTAGCTGGCCTCGTGCTTTTCGGAGGTGAGCTCGGCCGCCGCCTCCACGGGGTCCTGGGAAACGCGGGCGAGAAGCTGCTTGAACCCCTGCTCGACCAGAAACGCACGGAGCACGGTCGGGTCGGGCTCGCGCCGCGGAAAGTCGTCGAGCGGCACCGGCATCGGCGCCTCGTCGTCGAGCTTCACCAATTGCTTCGACAGGCGCACCACCTCGACGCTGTCGAGGATCGCCTGCCGGCGCTTGGGCTGCTTGATCTCCTCGGCGCGCGCCAGCAGCGTGTCGAGGTCTCCATACTCCTCGAGCAGCGTCGCCGCCGTCTTCGGGCCGATGCCGGGTATGCCGGGCACGTTGTCGGTCGGGTCGCCGATCAGCGCCTGCAGGTCGACCATCTTCTCGGGCCCGACCCCGAACTTCTCGCGCACCTCCTCCATGCCGATGGTCCGCATCTTGATCGGGTCGAGCATCGAGACGCCGTCGCCGACGAGCTGCATCAGGTCCTTGTCGGACGAGACGATGGTGACCTGATCGCCCCGCGCCCGCGCCGCCTTGGCATAGGCGGCGATCAGGTCGTCGGCCTCGAACCCGTCGATCTCGATCGAAGGCAGGCCGAAGGCGCGGGTCGCCTCGCGGATCAGCGGGAACTGCGGCACCAGCTCTTCCGGCGGCGGCGGCCGGTGGGCCTTGTAGTCGGGGTAGATGTCGCTGCGGAAGGTCGCACGAGCGGTGTCGAAGATGACCGCCACGCCGTCGCATTCCGATTCGCGCAACAGCTTCAGCAGCATGTTGCAGAAGCCGAACACGGCGTTCACCGGCGTTCCGTCCGGACGGGTCATCGGCGGCAGGGCATGAAAGGCGCGGAAGATGAAGCCCGACCCGTCGACCAGGCAGTGGTGATGATGGCGGTGCGGCTCGGCCTGGGGGGAAGCGGCGGTATCCGCCCGCGGGGCCTCTGCGGTCTCGGTCATGGCGTCGATCGGATGCTGACAGCGGTTGGGCAGAATGCCGGACCGCCGGATGGGAGTCGAGGGGCGGCGGCCCGTCTCTGCTACATGGCGTCGGAGCGGACGATCACCAAGCGGGATCGAAGCCATGCTGCGGAGGATCGATGATGCTATACGATCGCCGCTTCCAGGAACCCGGCCGGTGCCCCTTCACCCGCGGCAGTTTCCACCCGTCATGGCATGACTTGATCATGCCATCCACGACTTGGGTCGACTGCCGAAAGTCGTGGATCCTTCGCCTTCGCGAAGGATGACGGCGGGGAGGGCGGCGCGGCCGACCATCTCTTCGGTGAGGCCCCGCCGACGTGCGCCCGTTCCCGACGCTCTCCCTCCGCGCCAATGGCGTGCGCCTCGCCGCCTTTTACGGCGCCTTCTTCATGATCGCCGGCGTGCACCTGCCCTACTGGCCGGTCTGGCTGTCGGCACAGGGGATGACGGGCGCGGAGATCGGGACGCTGCTTGCCGCAGCGACCTGCGTGAAGATCGTCGCCAACCCGCTGTTCGCGCAATGGGCGGACCGGCGCGGCGCCCGGCGTGGGCTGATGGTCATGCTCACCCTGGTCGGACTCGCCGCCTTCGCCTGCTTCGGCATCGCGGACGGGTTCTGGGCCCTCCTCGCCGTCACCATGGTCTACGGGGCGGCGCTGGCGCCGATCATGCCGCTCGGCGAGAACCTGGCGATGGGAACGGCGATGGAGGAAGGGCTCGACTATGGCCGCGTGCGGCTGTGGGGCTCGGTCACCTTCATGGTCGCCGCCTATGCCGGCGGCTGGTTGCTGGAAGGCGGGCCGGCCCAGCGCATCTACTGGGTGATGCTGGCCGGACTGGTGCTGACCGTCTTCGCCTGCCGGGCGCTCCCGGACCGTCGCACCGAGCCGTCGTCCGGGCGGAGCGCGCCGCTGGGACGGCTCCTGCGTGCCCCGCTTTTCCTCCTGTTCCTGATCGCCGCCGGACTCGTCCAGGCGAGCCACGCGGTCTATTACGGCTTCAGCACCCTCCACTGGCGCGATGCGGGGATCGGCGAGGGAGTGATCGGTCTCCTGTGGGCCGAGGGCGTGCTCGCCGAGATCATCCTTTTCGCCTACAGCGGCCCGATCGTCCGCCGCGTCGGCGTCACCCGGCTGCTCGTCATAGCGGCCGGGCTCGCCACCCTTCGCTGGATGGGAACGGCGTTCACCACCGACGCCTGGCTGCTGATCCCGCTTCAGGCGCTCCACGCCTTCAGCTTCGCCGCCTGCCATCTCGCGGCGATGCATTTCATCGCCCGCTCCCTGCCGGCGACGGTGTCGGCGACCGGTCAGAGCCTCTATTCGGCGGTATCGATGGGGGCGGCACTCGCCATCGCCATGCTGGTCGCGGGCACGCTCTACACCTCGGTCGGCGGGCTCGCCTATCTGGCGATGGCGGCGATGACGGCGGTCGGCACCGGCCTCGCGATCGTCCTCGGCCGCCGGTGGGACGGCGCGGCGATGGCGGTGTGAGGGATGAGGTACGGCGGCCGGGCCGTCGCGCTCCCCACCCTCGGGCCGTTGCCCGCTGAGGGTGGGGAGCGCGAGAGCCGTACCGCTCGCGTGGGTCCCGCTTTCGCGGGGCGACGAAGTAGGAGGCCCCTTAAAGTCCTTCGACGATCATGATCTCGCTGTCGGAAGCCTCCTGCCGCAAGGCCTTCAAGGGCGCGTACTCGGCCGAATGCCAGAACGCCTTGGCGGAGTCCATGTCGGTGAATTCGAGCATCACCATGCGGTGGATCGGGGCATCGCCTTCGAGCTTCTCGGTGCGGCCGCCACGGACGATGTACTTGCCGTTGTACTGGCGAATCACGTCCGGCACCTGAGCCCGGTACTTCTCGAACTTGTCGGGGTCGGTCACGTTGACCTCGGCGATGATGTAGGCGGTCATGTTTCTGCCCTCCCGGTATTGGAATGCCGCCGTTATACAGCGCCCTGCGCCTCAGGCGAAGGCGTAGCCGTCCATCGCCAGCATCGCGTAGTGGTAACTGCTGTGCAGCCGCCGAACAGGCGCGCCATCGCCGCCCGCGCCGAGAGCGACGAACAGCGGCAGGAAGTGCTCCTCGGTCGGATGGGCGCGCCTGGCCCCCGGCGCCCGTTCGCGATAGGCGAGAAGATCGTCGTCGCGGCGCCCGTCGAGGGCAGCGGCCAGCCATTCGGTGAAGTCCCGCACATAGTCGGCGGGCGGTCCGTCCGGCGGAAAGCGCCCGAAATCCCCGAGATTGTGAGTGACCGACCCGGTCGCCATGATCAGCACGCCTTCGTCGCGGAGCGGCCGCAGCGCCCGCCCGACAGCCAGATGATGGGTGGTCCCCGCCCGCGGCTGAACCGAAAGCTGGGTCACCGGGATATCGGCGTCCGGGTAGGCAAGGTAGAGCGGCGTCCACGCCCCGTGGTCGAGCCCGCGGTCGGGGTCGACGCCGCAGGGGATGCCGGCACCGTCCAGCAGCGCCTTCGTCCGTGCCGCCAGATCCGGCGCCCCCGGCGCCGGGTACTGGATGGCGTAGAGCTCGGGCGGAAAGCCGTAGAAGTCGTGGATGGTCTCGTGCTTCCGAGCCGCGCTGACCATCGGCGCGTCGGTCTCCCAATGGGCCGAGACGGCGAGGATCGCCCGCGGCCGCGCGAAGCCCGCGCCGAAACGGCTGAGGAAATCGTGCGCGTCGCTGGGCTCGATCGCCGTCATCGGCGAGCCGTGCGAGAGGAACAGTGCGGGAAGAGTCATGGAGTCACCCGACCGTCATTGCGAGGAGCGCAGCGACGCGGCAATCCAGACGGCGGGTTCTGGATTGCTTCGCCATCGGCTCGCAATGACGGGAAAAGGCGGCGCGTGGTCGTGCCCTCAGACCGCCGGCGGCAGATCGTGCTCGGGCGCCGGGATCCCCTTGCCGACGTCGGCATCCTCGGCCAGCACGAAACGGCGGCCGCAATAGGGAAAATCCACCGCGCCGTGGCGTTCCAGGTTCAGGAACACGCGCGGGTGGCCGAGCGCCCCGCCGCCGCCGTCACAGGCGACGCTGAGCTTGTCGACGGTAATGGTCTCGAGCGGTTCCATGGATAAGACCTTTCCGGGGGCGGACATTGACCGGCTCTCGGCCGGATGATACGCATCCGGCTCTGGCGATCAACTCGCCCGCGATATTCTCGACCATTACCGGTCCATGCCGTTCGCTCCTGAAAACCCGCCCGCCGGCCCCGACGCGGCCGTCGTCTGCTCCAGCCTTCGCAAGGTCTACCCCGGCAGCCGGGGCGGCGAGCCGAAGGAGGCGCTGAAGGCGATCGACCTCACCATCCCGCGCGGGTCGATCTTCGGGCTTCTGGGCCCCAACGGCGCCGGCAAGTCGACGCTGATCAACATCCTCGCCGGCCTGGTCAACAAGACCAGCGGTACCGCCCTCATCTGGGGCGCCGACATCGACACCGCCAAGCGCGCCGCCCGCACCGCCATCGGCGTGGTGCCGCAGGAACTGGTGATCGATCCCTTCTTCACGCCGCGCGAGACGCTGGACATCCAGGCCGGGCTCTACGGCGTGCCGGCGCGGGAACGGCGGACCGAGGAAATCCTCGACTCGGTCGGCTTGGCCGATAAGGCCGACGCCTATGCGCGGAGCCTTTCGGGGGGCATGCGGCGGCGGCTGATGATCGCCAAGGCGATGGTCCACAATCCGCCGGTGCTGGTGCTGGACGAGCCCACCGCCGGCGTCGACGTCGAGCTTCGCCAGCAGCTCTGGGCGCATGTCCGGCAGATGAACGAGGCCGGCACGACGATCCTGCTCACCACCCACTACCTGGAAGAAGCCGAGCAGATGTGCGACCGCATCGCCATCATCAACCACGGCGCGGTGGTGGCCTGCGACCGCACGGCGACGATGATTTCGCGGCTGGACCAGAAGACGCTGGTGCTGATCCTCCAGGAAGAGATCGAGACCCTTCCGCCCGCTCTCGCGGCGTTCCAGGCGGAGGTGATGCCGCCGCGCCGCATCGCTGTCCACTACCGCCCGAGCGAGGTACCGATCAGCCGCATCCTCGCCGCGGTGCAGAGCGCCGGGCTCAACGTCGCCGACCTGACGACCGAGGAGCCGGACCTCGAGGACCTGTTCCTTTCCCTCACCCGCCGCCGGGCGGCGTGAGGGTGCGGCCGGGGCCCCGATGAACCCGGACCTTTACGCGGCGCTGAAGCTGCTCGCCCTGCCGCCCACCAGCCTGATGCTGGCGGCGGTCCTGGGCCTCCTGCTGATCGCCTTCGGACTTCGGGGCGGCGGGACGGCACTGGTCACCATCGCCGTTCTCGCGCTCTACGTGCTCGGCTGCCCCTACATTTCCACCCGCCTGCTGGCGAGCTTGGAGGACATGCCCACGGCCCAGATCCCGCCGCCGGCCGGAACCGGGGCGATCGTCGTCCTCGCCGGGGATTCGCGGCGGCCGACGCCCGAATATGGCGGGCCGGCGCCGGGACCGCTGGTGCTCGAACGGCTGCGCTACGCCGCCTACCTGCAGCGGAAGACGGGTCTCCCGATCCTGGTCAGCGGCGGGCTCACCCAGGACGACACCGTGACCCACGCCGCCCTGATGCGCGAGTCCCTGAGCGAGGATTTCCGCGCCATCGTCCGCTGGAGCGAGGCGCGCTCGACCAACACCTTCGAGAACGCCAAGGACTCGGCGGCGATGCTGGGAGTCGACGGCATCGTCAAGGTCTATCTGGTGACCCATGCCTGGCACATGCCGCGCGCCATGGCGGCCTTCGAAAGCGCCGGCCTCGACGTCGTGCCGGCCCCCACCGCCTTCACCACGCCCGCGCCCCTGGAGCCCAAATACTTCGTCCCAACCGCCGCCGGCTGGTCGGAGAGCTATTACGGGGTCCACGAATGGATCGGCCGCATCTGGTACGACATCGAATACGCGGTGAAGCTCTCGACGGGCGCGGACATGGGGCCGGAAACGGCGCCGCCGGCGCCGGCCAACCCCTGACGGGACGCACCTGAGTCAGCCGCCCGGGATGCCGGCCCCTCTCTCTCCCTCCGCCCTGCTTCCCCCGCCGTCATGGCGCCGCTCGACGGTGCCATCCACGACTTTCGGCGCTTCCACAAGCCCGCGCACGCTTAAACGACGTCGTGGATCGCATGACCAAGCCATGCGATGACGGAAGAGATCAAACCAGACCGTCCCGATCTAATCCCGCACCTCGGCATAGGCCGAGCGCCTCAGTCCTTCTCCAGGCTGTAGCGGAAGTCGCAGTGGTCGGCGCCTTCCATCAGCGTCTGGGTGCGCCGGAATGCCATCGCCGGGTTGTAGCCGTCGCAGAACCGGCCGTCGCGATTGCACGACAGCAGATGGCCGATGTCGCCCAGCCCCATCGCCCGGTACATCTCGGCATAGCGGCAACGGACGACGTCGAACTCCAGCCGGTCGGGCGCGGCATGACGAACCTCGATCTCCAGCGCCCCGTTCGCCGTCCACAGCGGCAGGATCGCCGCGAAGTCGTCGAGGTCCGGATCGCGGCCCAGTTCATCACGGAACGCCGCCCCCTGCGCCACCGCGGCCCGCGACACCGCCTCCTCGATCGTCCGCCGCGCGACCTCTTCCCCGTGGCTGTCGACCAGTACGTCATAGACCTGACGCAGCATCGCGGCCTCGATCCGCCGCTGCTCGATGATCGGCAGCCGGGGCGCGGGCTTTTCCTCATGCGGCATGGACGGAGCCTCTTCGTTTGGGCGGTACCCGGCCAGCCTAGCACGCCCCCGCCCCAAGGGACGCTAACGCCCGACGACCACCCGCCTCACCTCGTCGTCCGGCCGCGACGGCCCCCGCCGGCAGCCCCGCCATTTCCCGCGACTTCGACATTTGCGCCCCGCTCCGCCTTTGAGTAGAGTGCCGCCTCCGCGCACCCGTAGCTCAGCTGGATAGAGCGCTGCCCTCCGAAGGCAGAGGTCACAGGTTCGAATCCTGTCGGGTGCGCCATTCCCATTCTGCGATCCTGAAGGCCATCACGTTCGAAACGCCTCGACAATAAGGAGGGGGCGCGAGTGGCGTGGTCAGGCGGTCGGGTTGTTTCGCGTGCTGTCTGACCGAGTTCACATGGGTTTCTCGATCAGCAGTTCTTCACAGAGGACACCGTCCAGCCCCGTTGTCGTCAGGACGGCAAGTGCATCATCCAGAGTATGGACGATTGGTTTTCCCATAATGTTGAAGCTGGTGTTGAGAACGACCGGCACATCCGTCTTCTGGGCAAACGTCCGGACGACGTTTGCCAGCCAGGGGTTGCGGTCCTCACTGACCGTCTGAAGCCTCCCGGTGCCGTCGGCATGGACAACCGCCGGGACGCGATGCCGGACCGAAGGCAGCCACGGCAGGGTCAGGGACATGTAGGGTGACGGCTGGGCCCGCTCGAACCAGTCCCCGGCATCGTTTTCGAGGACGACCGGCGCAAAGGGGCGATAGGGCTCGCGCCCTTTTACCTCCGCATTGATGCGATCCTTCATCTCCGGCCGGCGGGGGTCGGCCAGGATGGAGCGGTTACCGAGGGCGCGAGGACCGATCTCGGCGCGTTCCCGGAAGACGCCAATGATCCTGCCTTCCGCCAAGAGAGCCGCCACCGCCTGCGCGGATCTCCCGGAGACGTCCGTGACCTTGTACGCGCGGGACGCATGCCGGCATTTCGCGACGGCGGCGGCATCCGGCGTCGTGCCGAGATAGGGTGAGGTGTCGCCTGCGGGAATTTGGCCGGCGCCGCTCTCCTTCATCCAGGCTAGGAGCGCCGCGCCGATCGCGTTGCCGTCGTCCGCGGGACAAGGCGGAACCGATATGCGCTCGAAGGGCGTGTTGCCGACGATGGTGCCGTTATAGGACGAATTGAGGGCGCAGCCGCCGGTCAGGATCAGATCGGTCCGGCCCTCTTTGGCGACCTCCTCCAGGATCCGGTCGGCGAAGCGAGCATAGGCTGCCTGTCCGGTCGCGGCGAGATCGGCCGCATTCATGACGGGCGCGTCCGGTGCACGCGCATGGCGGGCGGTCTCGGCGACGATTGCAGCGATGGCCGCGTCGTCGGCGAAACGCAGCCGTCCCCGATCGACGGTCAACAGCTCTTCCAGGCACTCCAGCAGCCCTGGTGCGGCCCGGCCATAGGCGGCGAGGCCCATGACCTTCCACTCCTCGCCCAGCCGCCAGTCCCAGCCGCACCGGGAGGTCAGCCAGGCATAGAAGGTTCCCAAGCTGCCGGGTCCCCAGGACCGCCAGGACCGCTTGAGCCGACGGTCTTCGAGCACGAAGCAGGAAACCGCACCGACATCGCCCTCTCCATCCAGGACCAGACAGGAAGCGTCCGCCCACGGCGTGAAATGACAGGCTGTGACGGCATGGCACAGGTGGTGGTCGAAGCGCATGACCCCGGCGGGTTCGGCACCGAGCCCGAGACGGAGCAGCGACCGGCCGGCGCTCTCCTGCATTTGTGCCTGGAGGCCGCGTAGCCACAGGGTGTCGGGTCCCGGAAGCAGGGCTGTGTGGACCTTTACGTCAATGGCCGCCTTGACCGAGGACCAGCTCGTGCCGACGACGACCCTGTCCCTTGCCGGGTCGACGCCACAGGCGGCCATTGCCGCCTGCAGATGCGGCGGATGGTCGGGCGCTATGCCCCAGGCCCGCTTGTCCTGGACGAAACGCTCGGTCGCCTCGGCAAAGCGCACGTAGCCGGTCTCGTCGACTAAGGCCAGCGCCGGATCGTGCCCGGAAGTGGCGAGGCCGAGGTACCAGGTCGCCATCAGTCGGTCAGACGCTGCCGGATCTCGTGGGAAAAGCTGCCCAGCGTGTCATGCTCGAAGATCGTTGCCGGATCGAGTTCGATCCGGAACCTGTCCTCGATCTCGCCGCACAGCAGGACCGCGTCGATCGACTGCAGACCGAGATCGATCAGGACCGAGTCGGTCGTGATCGCCGCCTGGTCCTGTTCGGTCAGTTGCGCCAGCCGCGCAGTGAGAAACGCGATGATCTCTCGTTCGGCGTCATCGGCGATCATGAACGTCGTTCTCCATCCTCTTGCTCAAGCGGCACGGCAAGCTCGCCAGCGCCACCGTTTGCGACATGGGGTGATACCGATGGCGTTGCGGCTCCAGCGCCAATCCTCTGTGGCGTGCGAACAGTGCGGGGACGGCTGCCTTCAGCACGCGCTTGGCCAGCGCGGCGCCGACGCAGCGGTGGAGCCCATGGCCGAAGGCGAGGTGACCCGAGCCGCCGCCGCGATTGAGGGTGAGCAGTGAGAGCCGCAGCGTATCGTCCCGACGCAAGGTCATGCCGCCAAGGACCGACTCCTCCCGCGCCATCCGGTAAATGTATTTCGGTGCGGCGCAGAGCGCGATCAGCGTTTCCAGCCGGGTGTTCGTCCAGCGCGGCATATGCGCCTCGCTGCGCTTTTCCGACGGCATCGAAAGCACGTGATGCAGGATATTCGCCAATGTGTGCCGGGTATTGAAGCTTGCCCCGTAGAGGACGAGAGCCAGAGCCTTCGTGTCGTCCTCCGCGAGGTCGAGAGGATGAGTCCGGTTGAGCGTCGCGAGTAGAGGAAGGGGGCTCGCATCCGGGGCGGGTTGCGGAACGCGCATCAGGTGCAGGAGCTCGTCCAGCGTCTCTTCCGTCCGAACCAGCTCGCGGAGCGGCAGCAACGGCTGTAGGACATCCTGAATGAGCGGTGCGAGGGCGTCGAATCTCGCATCATCCGAGGTCTCGATGCCAAGAACGGGCTTCATGACGCCTGTGAAGATCGGATCGGCGTAGTCCGCGACAAGGTCCGGCTTGGGCGAGCGTTCCAGGGTCACCAAGGCGTCCCGAACCGCGGCGTCGATCACCAGCTGCCAACGGACGAGGCGGTTGCCGCCCAGGCAGTCCATCACCGTCCGCCGAAGCTTGGCATGCCTGCCGCCGGACAGGAAGAAGAGGGCATTGCGGGCAAGGCATTTCGAGCTTCTGAGACTGGTGCCCGTCCTCGTCTCCAAGGCCTCCAGGTGATCGACCATCGTCGGCGGACCCCAGCGCCGCTCGTCGTTCACCACCTGCCGCGCGGTCGCCTCCCGGCCGATCTCGACGAGGCGCGCCGTCAACCGCCGGTCCCTCGCTTCGAGGGTGCAGGGAAGACGCGTCGGATATTGGACGATCGGAGTCACGTTGAAACGGACCGACTCCCTGTGCAGGGAGAGGGCGGGATAAGCGTGAGCAAGGGCCGGCGCGGCGCGGGCGATGAACAGACGGGAGAGCGTCTCTCCCGGACATTTGTGGACTCCGGCTCCGAAGGACAGCAACTGTGGAGCGTCATCATCCCGGCACCGGGACCGAAGCCTAGCGTTGGCCGCCACGACATCGAGCACCACCGTCTGCCCCGAATGGAACGGACACCCATCGGTCGCCTGCGTCTCCGGCGCCAGCCTTACGAGCGTGAGCGTCGAGAGATAGCGCGACAGCGCGCGCTCGACGCGGGCCTCCGGCCAGTCGGGCGCGGTGACACTGGACCAGTCATCCGAGGGCCCGAGCAGCAGGCCGTAGACGAGGAACGACAGCGTCTGTGCCATCGTGTGTCCGGCGATGAGGGTCGAAAGCGCCACGTTGACATGGACTTCCGGGTTATCTTCGTGGGAGCTGAGAAAGCCGAGAAGACCGCGGCGGTCCGCATACGCGTCGGCCAAGTGTTCCGTCAGCATCGCCATCGCCGAATCGATCCGGCGCAGAGCAGCCAGGGAGAGCATCGGCTGGGTGGCATCGTTGGCGACCCGGATCGCCTCGACGACATCTTCATCCCTGCCTCCCTCGAACCCGACGAAGGCGCGGATGAGCTGGACGAAGGCAGGCTCCACATAGTCGAGCATCACGTCCGGTGTGGAAGCGCCGGACAGCCGTTCGAGCGCCGCGGCGATGCTTCGGTCGATGTCGGGGAGCCAGCGCTCCACCATCCGCGGCGAGAAGAACGGGGCGATCAACCGCCGGAGCTGGAGGTGTTCCTCGCCGGAAAGGAACACGAAACTGTAGCGTGCCATCGCCTGCAGATGCGGGAGGGCGATGCCATGCTTCTGTTCGAGCTGCTCCAGATAGGGAAGGATCTGGCCGGTTGCGAACAGGCTGTTGCGGAGGATCGCCGAGACCTCGTCGGGATCCTCGACCATGGCGCCCGGATCCTGCCAGCCCCGTCTGTCGATCACGGGCATGGCGTCTCACCCTGTCCGGCGAACGGTGCGAAGCGCCCTTCCCGATAGTGCTGGGCGACGGCCTGGCGGCGAATCTTGCCGCTGGTCGTCCGGGCGAGCGTGCCTCGGGGAACGAAGACGATCTCGGTCAGATCGAGCCCCCATTCGCCGAGGACGGACCGTCGGATCCGGTCCTTCAGCCGCTCGGATCCGATCCATCCGTCCTCCCTGGCATACGTCTCGGCGACGAGCATGGCACGTCCGCCTTCGTTGGGATCGGCCATGAAGGCGGCGGCGGCCAGAGGGTTGAGAACGGGATCGGCCGTGCAGGCCAGCCATTCCACCTCAGGTGCCGATATCTTGTGGCCACGGGAGATGAGGATGTCCTTCAGTCGACCGTTCACGAACAGGCGCCCGCCCCGCACTGCGCCGAGGTCCCCGGTTCGAAACCAGCGCCCCGATCGCCCCGGAAGGCACCGGCCAAACTGCCGGCGGGTCTCCTCGGGCGAATTCAGATAACCGTCACCCTGAGAGGGTCCTTTGAGCCAGATCTCGCCGACCCGGCCGTCCTCCATCTCGGCACCTCGTTCAGGATCGACGATGCACAGGCCAGCACGGGTCTCCGGGTTCAGCACGCATCCCGTCGTCGCTTCGGGCTCGACATCGTCGTCGGATTGCTCCTCGCCTGGCACGCCCGCGGCAAACAAGGTCATTTCAGCCATCCCGTAGCAGGCGAAGACCGAACTGCGTCGCAGGCCGGTCGACTCCAGATGCGCATGGAAGTCGTCGAGAAGGCCCGCCGGGATCGGCTCCGCCCCACAGAAGGCGCGATCCCAGCAGGACAGGTCGAGCCCCTCCATGTCTTCTTTACGAACGCGGCGGATCACGTCGGCGAACGCGAAGGCGGGAGCGCCACTGAAGTCGGCACGGGCTTCCGCGATCGTGCGAAGCCAGACCGCGGGATCACGGATGAAGTCGTAGGGGCTCATCTGGAACGAACGGCCGCCACTCAGGATCGGATAGAGGATGCCGCCCATCAGCCCCATGTCGTGATAGTGCGGCAGCCAGTTCAGCATGCGTGTCGTCGAGCACATGCCCCAGTGCCGCATCACCAGGTCGCAATTGGCGAGGATGTTCTGCCCGGTGACGCACGCTCCCTTGGGCAGGCGGGTCGAGCCTGAGGTGTACTGGATGACGGCCGTTCCATGCGGTGCGGCCCCCGTCAACGTGGCGAGGTCGGGCAGCGTCGACGCATCCAGCGGCATTGCCACGAGGAGCGGTGCGATGCGGCGATCGTCACGCGTCAGTGCCAGCGCTTCATGAAGCAGCTCCGCATTCTCCTCGAGACACAGGATCGCCGATGCCCCGGAGTCGCGTGCCACATGGGCGAACCGGCCCGACGTGCTTCCCCGGCGTGGCAGCGGCACCGGGACCGCGACGATCTCGGCCACCAGGCAGGCCAGCAGCGCGACGAGGAACGATTCTCCGGCCGGCAGGGAAAGAACGAGGGAACGGGGACCCGGCCCCAGCCAGTCCCGCAGCAGACGCGCCTTCGCCTCCACCGCCGACCCGAGCTCGGATCCGGTGAAGGACCGGATCGCTTTGCCACGTGAGAGTACGCGAAGCTGCTCTTCAGCGTTCCGGCGTTCGAAGGCGCCCAGAAGCGCCTGCGGAAGGCTTCCCTTCACCGGCACCGGCGATGGTCCAGATGGCGCCGTTGCAGCGGCCATGGCGGCTGGTCCATGTTCAGAGGCTCGACCTCGCGGCGTTCTCCATTCCGGTCGGCCGGTCGCAGGCCGGGTCGCCTTGCAGGCCCGCAGCGAGGACAGCGGGGTTGCCCAACCCTCGAAGGAGCAGATAGCGCCACATCGGAGCCTTGAGGTTCTGATTTTCGGGGCGGGAGCGCATGATCGCCGCCACCTTGTCAAGATAGGCCTGGGCCCAACGGTCGCACCAGCTCTGGGAGGCCTCGTTCTCTCGTGCCATCGGCAACGGCTCGATCTCCAGATCGATCCGTGCGCCGCGCCATCTGGACTGCACCCAGAAGCTCGGAATCTTCATCCCCTGGCTCAGCTTCGGCACGGTGTCGACGATCGCACAGGGCACGTCGAAGATCCGTCCGCACGCGGCTCCCTCCTGCCTGCCGCCGCGTAGAAGGCCGACGGGATAGTCGGGAGAGCTCATGAGACAGTGTCCTTCCCGTAGCGCTTTATACATCGCGACGGCCGTACGGCTGTGGTCCCTGGACACGGAGATAACGCCCCCGGCCATTTCGCCCGGCACCGGCGTGAGATGTTCATGCTGGACCAGGTAAACGGCGCTCGGGAGGAGCGGGTCCAGCGCATCGAAGGTCCTCGGTCCGAAATGGGTACTGCACATCAGGAACGGTCTGCCATCGGCGACGAGGGGGCCGAGCGGTCCGATATCCACCGGTGCCACCAAGTCCGGCAGGCGCCCGGTCACGTAAGGATGCCGTGCCATTTTATGAAGGGCGTAGGTGGCGCGGGCTGCCCGGGCCCGCCAGATGGCGAAGCTCTCGGGCCGGTCATCGCAGAGTCGCCAAGCGATCTCAGCGGCTGTGAAGGAGGTTGGCCCGGCGAGGTCTTCGCGGCTCCCGAAATCCAGGAGGTCCCGGAGTTCCTCGGACGACAGGATTCCGTAAGGTCTCACTCTGGCAGCACGAGCGGGGACGATCGGATCGCCAGCGTCCGGGCCGTCCTTGTCGCCTGTGAAGCCTTGGTCCTGTCCCGCCGCCCCGTGCGTTGGGGTCCCGTGACCGAGCGGGTCATCGGTCCGGCCCAGCATGAACAGGTCCCGGACGATGTCCGAATGGAGGTCCGAGCTGTAAGGCTTCTGCCAGGACAGCCTATGCTGCCGTTGATCGAGATAGAGCGCGACGTCCCCGGCTGCCAATGTGAGTTCTTCCCGGAGAACCAGTGCCGGCCGGTAGGCAGGATGACCGTTCAGGAAATCGGCGACGACCCGGCGTGCCCTGTCGGCATCGCCGGTCTCGAATGCCGCCCTGGCTTCGAGGAACTGCAGCATCGCATCGCGCGGCTGTTGGCTCCGAAGACCTTCGGTGAGAGTCAGCAATGCCTGCCAGTCGCCGACCTGAGCGGCGACTTCCGCAAAAAGCCGCTCGACATTGCCATGGCCGGACGTTGCGGCATGGCGTCCGATGAGGCTTCGTACCTGATCGAGGGTTTCCCGGAAATGCGGCCCTTCCCAGCCATGGGCCAGGGCGACCCGGAGACGGCCGCCGATCGCGGCCAGATTCAATCCGCCGCGTTCCTGCAACCCCACGAAGAGCGCGTCCGACGCCTTGAAGTTCTCCATCTTCAGCAATGCATTGGCGCGCAGGATCGCCACCGAGCCGATCCCTTTCGCCCCCTCGGGCAGGGAATCGAGTACGGCAATCGCTGTCTCCGGATTGTCCTCCCAGAGGAGACACGTCGCACGCTGGACCGCAATCTCGGCACTGTACGGCCACCGGCCGGCCAAGCGCTCGCCGAGGCGGATCGCCTTCCCGGGATCACCGCTCTCCCGAAGCGCTTTCAGCCACAGCACCTGAGCGGCGGGGTTGAGCGGTTCCGCAGCGGCAAGCGCGGCGCTCTCGGCGACCGCCTTGTCGACCTCCGCCAGCTCCAGCAACGTTGCGATCCGCTCCTGCCTCACCAGGGGGTGGTCGCCGAGCTCCGGCAGACTGGACAGAGCTTCGACGGGTCGGCCGAGCTTGCGGAGCAGCACGATGCGGCGCACCCGAAGGGCCAGATCGGCGGGATAGAGCGCAAGTGCAGCGTCGAGGCGGGTCAGCGCGTCGTCGTTAAGATACTGCTGTGTCGCGATATCGACCTGGGAAAGGAGTGCACCCCTGTGCGTCGCATCGCGCGCCAGTATTCCTTCGATAATTCGGCTGCTTTCCGCGACGCGCCCCGCGTGCAGCAGCGAGACCGCCAGTTCGTGCGCCACCTGAAGGTTAGCGGGCTCGGCCCGCCGCAGGGACGCTAGAAGCGACAGGCTTTCCTTGACCTGCCTCGCTTGCCGGAGCAAGGCGCCGTGCCGGATCTTGAGGCCAAGATCATCGGGATCGGCGGCAATGGCCGCTTCCAGAAGAGCGAAACCCCTCTCCGGCGCATGCTGCTGCATCGCGATCTCGATCCGGGCACGCATCGCACCCCGATGGCCGGCACGCCGTCCGAGAAGCTTGTCGACCAGCGCGGCGCTCCGATCGAGGAGGCCGGCCTGGCGAAGCGAGTTCGCCAGCTCGATCATCGCCTGCCGATTGTCGGGTTCGACCTCCAGCAAGGCTTCAAGGTACGCGATGCTCTCGTCGATCCGCCGGGCCGATCTGAGAAGGGCTCCGCGCCGGATGCGGAGCGCCATGTCGGCAGGGCGGACTTCCAGCACAGCGTCCAGGTGAACGAGCGCCGCATCGAAATCGCGTTCCCTCTGCGATCGGCGGCAGGCGTCAAGGGGGCCATGGTCTGCGCGCGCGGCCGACGCATCGGTCGATGATCGCGGTACGCTCTGCCCGGTCGGCATGTCAGATCGGACGCAATTGGTCTCGCCACGCTCCGCCAGCGGCCGAAGGGGTCACCTGCGGACGGAGCATCGGGCGCCAGTGCCCGAGCCGCTCCAGGCGTTCGTCGGTCGTCCTCATATCGAAGGGAGGGGCCGACATGCGTGACCATTCGGGATCGTACATCCCGTTCTTCGAGAGATTCACGAGGATCGCCAGATAACGGAATATAACTTCGCCGACGGCAGTGCCGATTTCGGGGCGCCGCCGGGCATTGCTGAACGCTTCCGAAATCGCGGGACGAAGGGCCGGGTCGCGCTCCGCAGCCTGCCGGAGGACCGTCGCTGCCAGCCTGGCGTTCAGTGGCCGCGGTTTCCGGGCTCGACCAGCACCTCGGTCGACCCATGGCGGCGGCGCCAGCAGATCAACGATTCTGTTGAGCCGGATCAGAAAGTTCTCCGGACTGTAGAGCCTGCTGATCAGCCAGCGCAGGCCGATGTAAAGCTCTGTTCGCGACATCTGCGCCGGCTCGAAGTTCGATGTGTAGTAGGGCGGCGCGAAGGAGCGGTGCTCGCTGTCTTCCAGAAGGCGCCCTTCCTTCATCATTTCGTCGAATAGTGGGGTTGCCACGGGAGCTACCAAGGGACCGACTCGGGCTGAACCCGCAGGCAGGGCCATCGCGAAGCGGAACTGCTCCTCGAAGGAGTCGAGCGTATCGCTGTCGAAGCCGACGATGAATGCCGGCTCGATCTTCACGCCCGCCCGCACGGACTTCTCGCATTGCTGGACGAGGTCCAGGTGCTGGTTCGGACGCTTGTCGGACTCGGCCAGCGCCAATGGATCGCTCGTCTCGATCCCCACGAAATTGGTCAGAATGCCGGCACGATGGCACGCCGACAGGATGTCGTCGTGGAGGGTCATGTTGATCGACATCTGCGTCTGGAACGACACGAAGTCGCGACCGGCCGACCCGTTCCACGCGGCGATCGCAGCGAGAAGCTCCTGGGCTTTCTTGCGATTGGCGGTGAAATTGTCGTCCGCGATCAGGATGGACGTGAACCCTAGATCGTAGAGCTTCTGGATCTCGTCGATGACCTGGGCGGGGTCCTTGTGCCGCTGCTTGTTGCCGAGATACTGGATGACGTCGCAGAAATTGCATTTGAACGGGCAGCCCCGGCTCGATTGCACGACCCCACTGACCAGACGGTCATGGGGGTAGAGGTCCCAGCGGGGGGGCGGCGATGTCCGCATGTCGGCCGCCGATCCGTCATAGCGGCGTTCGAGCGTCCCGTTCCGCATGTCCCGGAAGAACGTCTCGGCCACGGCCTCGAGTTCGCCGACGACGATACTGTCGCATTCCTCGGCGAACAGTTGCGGCACGAGTGATACGTGCGGTCCTCCCATAACCACAGTCTTGCCGAGCCTTCGAAACGTCCTCGCGATTTCCAGCGCGCGCTCCGCTTGCGCGACGTTGGCCGTGATGCCGACGACGTCGGCTTCTGTCGCCCAATCCAACGGTTGTGTGGTCTCGTTGCATAGTATCACCTCGACATCCGTCGGCACCATGGCGGCGACCGTCGAGATGGAGGTGGAGGGCGACATCTCAAAGCCGCCTACATTCGCATCGAACGCGCTGAGCGGGCTATCCAACCCGTTCCCCATCTCATGCCGCGGCGATATCAGTGTAAGTTTCAGGGGATTGTCCTGTGATCAGGCTAGTTTCACGTATGGATACCATGTGATTTTCCTTCGCCCCAAAGCAAATAAGAAATACCGGCTCAGTCGGCTTTCGCGATCAGCGTCGACGTACCTCCCCTACTCCCAGCCTTCTTCTGTCTTCCTTCTGTTCTTGGGTTTGTGGCCTTCTTCTCCATCAAGGCTGAACCCTCCGCGGATGCTCCGGGCGTCACCGGCGGCCGTCCTTCTCGTGGAACACCATCCGGGCCCCGCTTGAGGGGAGCGGACCCGTGATTCACAATACATTGAGAAGGTTGGCCCTTGACCTATGGCGGCCATTTCCAAAAAGGCACCAGAGTCATGAGTCGGAATATTCTGTTCCTCTTCACGGACCAGCAGCGCTTCGACACGATCGGTGCATTGGGCGCGCCCTTCGTCAAGACGCCGGCATTGGACAGGCTGGTTCGGGAGGGCATCGCCTACGACCGGTGCTACACGCCGTCGCCTATCTGCGTCTCGGCACGACAAGCCCTCGTCGCCGGACTGCCGCCGCACGTGACGGGCTGCGTTGACAACAAGCCGGGCGAAACCTCGCATCCGACCTTCATCGAACGCCTGACCGCCCTTGGCTATCGGACACACGGGGTCGGCAAGATGCACTTCTTGCCGAACCTGCGCGACATGCGGGGGTTCGAGACGCGCGAGCTCTCCGAACCGGCGGGTCTGGATGACGACTACAGGCGCTGGCTGATCGAAGCCGGCTTCGACTATGTCGACGAACCGTTCGGGGTGAGGAGCGAGTATTACTATCTGCCCCAGGTGTCCCAGCTCCCAGCGCACGCGCACCACTCGCACTGGGTCGCGGACAGGTCGATCGACTTTCTTCGGACCCGGCCGCAGGATCGTCCGTTCTTCCTTTGGGCAAGCTTCATCAAGCCACATCCGCCGTTCGAGAGCCCGACGCCGTGGAACAAGCTCTACCGCGCGGCGGAGATGCCGGCGCCTTATCGGCCGGACGGCTATGAGGAGCAGCTCTGCCTCTGGAACCATATCCAGAACCGCTACAAGTATCGGGATGCGGGAACCGACGACTTGCTGCTGCGGACGATGCGGGCCGCCTACTACGCCTCGATCTCGTTCATCGACTACAATATCGGCAGGATCCTGGACGCGCTCGGTGACGCGATCGACGACACCTACATCGTGTTTTCTTCCGATCACGGCGAAATGCTGGGCGACTTCGGCGCGTTCGGTAAGCGCTGCATGCTGGAGGCGGCGGTCCGGGTTCCGTTGGTGCTGCGCCATCCTGGAGCACGAGGGGCGGGCGGCAGAGTGGGTACGCCGGTCAGCCTCGTCGACCTGCACCCCACATTCCTGTCGATGGCCGGCAGCGCGGCAGCCGACCGGCATGTCGAGGGCGACGACCTGATGCAGCTGGGATCGGCTGGAGAGAGGTTCGTCTACAGTCAATTCTCTGAAAAGGAACTGGGAGTCTACATGATCGCCGACGGGCGGTGGAAATATGCGTATTCCGCCGCAGACGAGAAGGAATGGCTCTATGACCTCGACAGTGAAGCGGGTGAATCACGGAACCTGATCGGCGATCACGCTGCCGAACCGGAGGCGAATCGGTTGCGGGCGCGACTGCTGGCGCGTTTTCAGCGCGACGGTTATGACGCCGCCGTTGACGGAGGGAACTGGAGGACCTACGGGCGCAGCGAAATGCCTGACGATCCCGACTATGGCCTCCTGTTTCAGGATCCCAAGGGCCTGCAGAACAAAGTGGACAAGCTCGGCCCCTACGCACGCGAGATTCTTCCCGAAAGCATGCGGGAAAGGCGCAGCATTCGTGAAGGCTTGCGCAGGTCGGGAGAGACCTCTTGATCGGCGCGCAGGCGACCGACGGGGCGCCGGGTCCGATTGCGATAGGAGGCGTTGGCGGCAGTGGAACCCGGGTCGTCGCAAGCGTTCTCAAGGAATGCGGCTTCTTTCTGGGGAATGATCTCAACAAGCGGTACGACAATCTTTGGTACACGCTTATGTTCAGGAGGCGCAGCCTTGCAGGCGCGTCGACAGCGGAGATCGCGCGGCTGGCCGATATATTCGTCGCCGCGATGTCCGGGACAGGGTGCACTGATCCCGAAGCGCACGAACTGCTTGAACAGATTGCCGGAGAAGACCGGGAGGAATTCAAGCCTGAGTGGCGTGCGACGCGAGCGAAGTCACTTCGCAAGTCTCTGCTCGAAGGGAAACAGCACGAATCCTGGGCTTGGAAAGAGCCGAACACGCATATTCTCCTCGATCGCCTCGCGGAGAGCATCCCGGGTCTCCGCTACATCCACGTAATCCGGGACGGGCGAGACATGGCCTTCAGCGCCAACCAGAACCAGGTCAAGTTCTGGGCCGAAGCGGTCTTCGGAATGGACGGTCTCGATCCCTCCGCTCCAGCCGGCGCGCTGCGGTATTGGAGGCTCGCAAACGAACGCATTCGTCGACTGAAGGACGATGGGGCACTACCGATTTTGGAGGTAGGTTTCGAATGCCTGTGTGAGCACCCGGCGCGACAGATTCTGGCGATCGCGGAATTCTGCGGCGTTACTGTGACGCGGGAGGGGGCCGCCGACATCGCCGCGCGAACCGTTCGAGCGCCGACGACGATCGGGCGATTCCAGGACATGGACCAATTTCAGTTGGACCCGGAGGACTGCCGATACGCCAGCGAGACGGTTTCGCGTCTGTTCCGCGCGCTGGACGCACACCCGCATCTCGACCCGTAGCGGGTGTGACCTCCCGTCCGTCCAAACGCGGCCGTCGGCGAGCCCAGTCACAACATCGATAGCAGGATTCCAGCGGCCCTCGCGGGGCCGCTCGCTTCCGTAGGCGCGGCAGCGATCCGGCGCTTCATGTCTGCGACGGTCCTGCGGGTCTCCACCGGCTCTAGCGACATGAGGTCCTCCAGCGCTGCGCCCATGCCCGCAGCAGTGAGCACCTCAGCCATGATTTCGTGGTTTCGACGACTCGGCCAGACCGCCACCGGTGCCTCTCCCATAAGCGCAGCGTAGGTAGAGCCGGCACCACCCTGCGTCACTGCGAGAGCGCTTCTGCTGAGGATCGGCGTGAGGGGAACACCGGAAAACGCAAATGCGCCGGAGACGGGTTCCTGCGCTGACGGCTCGTCTGAAATCCGGACGATCGCGTCGCAGTGGAGCGTCTCACGGAGTGAGCGGAGGCTTTCGGGTGGGAGCGGGCGCCGGCCTGTGGACCCGAGCGCCACGAGTAGAAGGCGGCTGAACGGCTTCAAGGCGGGCGGCAGGGCGCCGGTGGGCTGCCATATGCATGGGCCGACGGTGTGATGCGTATGCGGTCTGTCGATGCCGGAAGGCAGGAGCGCCTCCGGATCGCACAGCAGGACGACGTCGGCATCGTAGAGCGTCTTGGCGTCGTGAAGTTCCGGCAGGCCGCGGTCGCGGCGGCGGCGATTCCAGTCGGCTCCGTTCTTGCGAAGGGCGCGAACCTGCACAGTTTCCACATCGACGAGCGACGTGAGGAAGAAGTTGGTGATGTACGCTCTGGGAATTCCGCCAAGGCGCGCCAGACAGAGCCAAGGAAGCGGGGTCAGATCCAAGGCGATCAGGTCAGGACGCAGGTCATGAATAATCTGCTCGAGCCCGTCGGCGAATCCTTCGTCGCCGCGTCTCCGATAGGGAACCGGCACAGCCTCGAACTCCGACGGAAGCAGCCGGTCGCCGCGGCCGGGCGTGACATACGCGAAAACAATGCGCAGGCCCGGGTTCGCGCCGCGCAACGCCCGTGCGATAACGACGCTCCGTCCGACATGGCCGAGCGCCGGGCCTACGACAAAGAGAACCGTTTTCATGGCTGACCCGCTCTCAGCAGACGGAGGTCGCGAAAAATTTCTGATCACCGGCTGTCAGAGAAGCGGCACCACGCTCGCGGCAATGACGCTCGAAGCGCATCCCGAGATCGAGATGATCGAGGAGAACGATGCGCGGTTTCACGTTCAGGGCGCCGTCACCCGCGAACTCGATCTGAGAGCGGTCTCGGACCACGCCGTTGCGGATGGCCGACGCATGACCGGCTACAAGGCTCCGCGTGATTCGCATCGCTTGGAGGATGTGGTGCACGCCTTCTCCCTGATCCGCATAGTGTGGGTTGAGCGGGAGATCCGGCAAACCGTGTCCTCAATGCTGGATCTGGGCGGCACAGGAACATCCTGGGCTGCGATCTACGCTCCGAGAGAGATAGGAAAACATATCGCCAGAACCGACGACGAGAAAGCGAGAGAGCTGCTCGACCGGGCAAGCGCATTGGAAGACGAACGATCGAGGGCAGCGGCGTTCGCGACGCTATGCTGGCTGGTCAAGCGCGAGCAGCGCCTCCGGGCCGAAGCGCGCTATGCCTCGCGCCTGTTGCGGGTCGACTACGACGCGTTGACTGGTGAGTCGCCTCGCGCGTTGCGCCGCATGCTCGCTTTCCTGGACCTTCCTTGGAACGCGTCGGTATTGAATCATCCCAAGGTGATTGCGGACGTCATGCGCCCCGGCAAATCGGACCCGCATAGCCCGATCGATGCCGGCAGACGCGACAAGTGGAGGAGCCGCCTTTCCCAGGCCGATCTCGAAGTCATAGAGCACTACCGCCAGCTGTACGAACCCCTTGGTGAGGATGGCAAGAACTAAGGCGAAGGTCCGGCGCGTGCGGCCGAAGTAAGGCACCGTACTCAGAGGGAGTTTGGCGATTTGTCTGCTTTGGCGCGAGATGACCCGCGTAGGGCTGCTCCGAGATTCGTGTTCGTCGTCGGTTGCCAGCGCAGCGGCACGACGCTCATGGGTCAGATTCTCGGCGCGCACCCGTCCGCCCTGCTGGCTGATGAGAAGGACCGCCTCTATGCGAGCATGGAGGCGATTTTCAACGCCTCGGACGACCGAACCCGGAACGATCTCATCGCGGTACTCTGCGCGCGTGCGATGGGAAAATATCGCAGCACCGAGAGGCGCTCGCAGAGCGACGTGAGGTCGCTCGTCCTTCAAGCGCCGAACCTGACATGGAGCCATGTCGAGATAGCACGCTGCCTGCCGGGCGCACGCGTCGTCTATATGCAGCGCGACCCGCGCGCCGTCGTCGCTTCCATGCAGCGTCTTTCGAACGTTCCCTTCGTCGACAACCAGATCCGCTTCTTTCGGAAGACCGGCTTCATACCGCGCGACTTTCCCGAAGAATGGGAAATGCTCATCAGCGACGGAACCGACGAAGCCGTAAAGATGGCACTGGTCGCCAAGATCAAAATGTCATTGGTCGACAGATTCGAGCGCGCGGGGCTCCCTGCACACATCGTGAAATACGAGGATCTCGTTTCGGAGCCAGCGACGACCGTCAGGCGCACGCTTGAGGCTCTGAGCTTGCCGTTCGACGAAGCGTGCCTGACCCATGACCGCCTCCTGCAAGGATACGGTCCCGGCAACACGGATCGTATGCGACCGATCGATGCGGCGTCCGTATCGGCATGGCGCGAGTGCCTGACGACCGAAACGGAAGAAGCGATCTGGGCGGCGGTCGGAAGCTTCTGCACGTCGCTCGGCTACGAACGATAGCCCTCTCCTGGCATGCGTCCTCAAATCATCAGGTGAACGCTCGGGCGTGGGAATGTCGCGTCGACCGCCTCTGAGGGAGCCCACTGAAGTTGGCGCGCCTCCCATTCCGGTCGCGGCGACCGTCATCGCCCATCCTGAAGGCAAGGCTGACGGCAGTATCGTCGCAGGCGGCAGGATGACCCTGCCGCATTTTCAACGGCATGAAGCATGCATGATTCGGGAAACGAAAACCGTCCGCAAGGAGAGACCGCGTGAACGACCACCCCACCGCCGGCCGCGACCCGAAGCTGGGTCCCCGCTATACCGGCATCCCGACCTTCATGCGGACGCCCTATGTCCCGAGCTTCGAGGGCGTCGACATCGCCCTGGTAGGCATCCCGTTCGACGGCGGCACGACCAACCGGCCGGGGGCCCGGCATGGGCCGCGGGAGATCCGCAATTCGTCCAGCCTGATGCGCTCGATCCATCATGTGACGCGGGTGAACCCCTACGAACTGTGCCGGGTCGCCGATGTGGGGGACGTACCGCTCGACCGGGTGTTCGAGGTCGACATGGTGATGGACGACATCACCGCCTATTACCAGCGCCTGCACGCGGCGGGGGCGGTGCCGCTCACCGCCGGCGGCGACCATTCGATCACCTTTCCGATCTTCCGCGCCATCGCCG
>PBKC01000102.1 GCA_002721365.1 Rhodospirillaceae bacterium
GACTGGGGCGCCGCCTGGCCGATCACGGCTGAGAATTTCGTCTCCTTCCTCTACGTGCTGCATTACAGCCTGCACATCCCGGCGATGTGGGGCATCGACCAGTGGGGGGTATGGCTGATGGGGGGCGTCGCCGTCCTCTGGCTGTTCGACAGCTTTTTCGGCTTCTACCTCACCCTGCCGGTGCGCCGGCCGCCCAGGCCGGGCCGGCCGGCCGCCGTCGCGCGTCGCCTCGCCCGCGGCTGGTGGGCGCGCTGGAAGCCTGCCTGGCGGATCAAGACGACGGGGAGCGCCTACCGGATCAATGTCGACATCCATCGCGCCTTCGGGCTGTGGTTCTGGCTGCTGCTGTTCGTCCTCGCCTTCACCGCCTTCTCGCTGAACCTCTACCGCGAGGTGTTCTATCCCCTGATGGCGACGGTCTCGGAGGTGACGCCGACGCCCTTCGACCTGAGGGAGCCGACGCCGCCCGATGAACCGATCGCGCCGGGGATCGGCTTTGCGGAGGCGGTCGATCTGGCGACCGAAGACGCCGTCCGGCGCGGCTGGGACGACCCGGCGGGGGTGGTCTTCTACTCCCGCAATTTCGGCATCTACATGGTCCGGTTCTTCGGGCCGGGGGAGGGGCACGGGACGGCGGGCGTTGGGCCGCCGGCCCTGTTCATGGACGGAGGCGACGGCCGCATCCTCGGCGAACGGCAGCCCTGGCGCGGGACGGCGGCCGACATCTTCGTGCAGGCGCAGTTTCCGCTCCATTCCGGCCGCATCCTGGGTCTGCCCGGACGGATCGTCGTCTCGGTCACCGGCCTCGCGGTCGCGGCCCTGTCGGTGACCGGCGTCGTCATCTGGTACCGGAAGCGGGCGGCGCGGGCGGCGGCGAAAAGGGCCAGGCGCGCCGGAGAAGGGGTTCCCGCGGCGGCGGAATAAGAACCGGGCCGTTCAGGCCTCGGCTCTGCTCAGCGTCTCGAAGCCCGAGACGACGTCCAGCAGCTCCTCGGTGATCGCCTGCTGGCGGCGCTGGCGGTATTCGCCCTGCATCTCGTCGAGATGCTCCTCGATGTTGCGCTCGGCCGCCTGCATGGCCGAGAGGCGGCTGGCGTGCTCGCTCGCCAGCGATTCGGCGCCGGCCTGAAAGATCGAGACGAACAGGTACTGGCGCACCAGCGAGGCGAGCAGGGTCTCGGTCTCCATGGTCCAGAGCGGCAGGCAGCGGGTCGGCCAGCGGGCGGCCTCCTTGCCGCGGAACCGGTCGAGATCGACGGGGAGCAGGCGTGCGACCCGAGGATCGGCGACGATGCCTGCGGTCCGATGGTTGTGGACCAGATCGACGGTCAGCGGCCCGTGGGTCGTCTGCCAGTCATCGATCGTCAGCAGGATCGATTGGGCGAGGCCGGTGAGGCCGTCGGCGCCGCCGGGAAGCTCCAGACCGGTCACGCGATGGGCCGCGGCTTCGAGTGCGGAGGCGGCACGGGCGCCCACCGCGAGGACGAGGGGCGTGTCTTCGTGGCTGCTTTCGGCTTCGGCGAACCGTTCGAGCACCACTTCGTTGAACCGGCCGCAGAGGCCATGGTCGGACCCGAACAGTACATAGGCGCGGGTAACGGATGCGCGGCCGGTCGGGCCGGGCCGCGGCGCCCCGCCCTGACGGAGAAGGGCGAGCAGCCCGAGCTCGACCGTCCGGGTGTAATCGGCCAGTGCCTCGCTCGCCTCCTCGTACTGGCGGATGCTGACAGCGGCCAGCGACTTCATGGTGCGGACGATGGACTGCAGATCCTCGACGGTGTCGATCCGCCGGCGGAGGGTATCAATCGTCTGCATCGCCACTGTCCGCGTTCGGGGTTCCCCCGCGAAGCGGGCTGAGGGCCCGCTCGGCCATTTCCAGAAGGGCAGTGCGGTCGTCGTCGTGGAGCTTCTCGCCCTTGATGATCCGCGCGGCGAGGTCTGGGTGGGACTCGCGCATGGCGGCGCGGATCGCCTGCTCGGCCTCGCGCGCCCGCTCCAGCGGCAGGTCGTCGAACAGTCCGTCGGTGACGGCGAGCAGGATGGCGATCTGCTCCGCCACCGGAATTGTCTCGTATTGCGGCTGCTTCAGCGCCTCGCGGACGCGCCGGCCGCGTTCGAGCTTCTTGCGGGTGTCGGGGTCGAGCCGGGTGCCGAAGCGGGCGAAGGATTCGAGTTCCTCGAACTGAGCGTAGGACAGCCGCAGCGTTCCGGCGACCGACCGGTAGGCCGAAAGCTGCGCTTTGCCGCCCACCCGCGACACCGATCGGCCGATGTCGACCGCCGGCAGGACGCCCTTCTGGAACAGGTCGGGCGAGACGTAGATCTGGCCGTCGGTGATCGAGATCAGGTTGGTGGGGATGAAGGCGGAAATGTTCTGTGCCTGGGTCTCGATGATGGGGAGGGCGGTGAGGGATCCCCCGCCGAGCTCCGGCCGGAGATGGGTCGCGCGCTCCAGCAGCCGCGAGTGGATGTAGAAGATGTCGCCCGGATAGGCCTCGCGCCCCGGCGGCCGGCGCAGCAGCAGCGACAGCTCGCGATAGGCGCGGGCGTGGCGCGTCAGGTCGTCGTAGACGATCAGCACGTCGCGGCCCTCGGCGACGAAATGCTCGGCGATGGCGGTCGCGGCGTAAGGGGCGACGTACTGCAGGCCCGGCGCGTCGTCCCCCTCGGCGACGACGATCACGCAGCGGTCCATGGCGCCCTGTTCGCGCAGGCCCGCCGCGACCCGGGCGACGGCGGTGCCGCGCTGGCCGATCGCGCAATAGACGCTGACGACGCCGGTATCGTGCTGGTTGACGATCGAATCGACGGCGATGGCGGTCTTGCCGGTCTGACGGTCGCCGACGATCAGTTCGCGCTGGCCGCGGCCGATCGGGATGATGGCGTCGATGGCCTTGATGCCGGTCTGCAGCGGCACCTCGACCGGCGCGCGGTCGAGGATCGCCGGGGCGTCGCGCTCGACCGGCATGCGCTTGGTGGCGCGCACCGGCCCCTTGTCGTCGAGCGGGCGGCCCAGCGCGTCGACGATGCGTCCCAGCAGGGCGTCGCCCACGGGCACGTCGACCACGCGGCCGGTGCGGGCCACCGAGGCGCCGGCGCTCAAGGCCGTGCCATCGCCGAGCAGGATGATGCCGAGGCCGTGTTCGTCGAGGCCGGCGACCATGCCCATCAGATCGCCGGGCAGCCGGACCAGTTCCTCTGATCCCGCGCCCGCGAGTCCGCGAACATGCACGACGCCGGCGCTGACCTGGGTCACCGTCCCGACCTCGTCGATGGAGAGATCGGGACGGCTTTCCTCCATCGCGGCGTCGACGGCGCCGAAGGTCTCGGCGAGGGTCTTCTCCAGCATGGCGCTCAGGCCGCCGCCTCGCGCTGATCGGCGCCTGGCGCGCGGCTCAGAAGGTCCGACACGTTCCGTTCGAGATCGTCGAGATAGTGATCCATCGTCCAGGCGACCGCGTGATCGCCGACCACCAGGACGAGGCCGCCGGCCGTGGTCTCGTCGGTTTCGAAGGCAACCGCACGGTCGGCGCCCAGGACCGCATGCAGCGCCTCCGTCACCCTCTCTTGGGCATCCGCCGGCAGGGTGAAGCGGCTTCGGACGACGAGAGGCTGGTCGTTACCCAGCCCGTCCGTCATCTTCGCGACCGCATCGGGATCGAGATCTTTCAGCCGGTCGACAAAGCGGGCGGTCATCTGCACTTCCAGGTCGGCGTCGGCGAGATCGTGAAGCGCCTGACGCGCGAGCTTGGTGAACTGCGTCGCCGTCCGCTCGCGAAGGTCGCCCAGGAACGTGCTGCGCTCGTCGGCGATTCGTGCGTTCCAGTCGCGCCGTTCTGCCTCGATCTCCTCCTTGAGTGCGTCGCTTAGTGCCTTGCCTTCCGCTTCGGCTTTGTCGCGGGCCTCGGCAAGCATGCGCTCGCGGGCTTGCTCCAATGCGGCCAGCCTGCTGCGATAGCGCTCGGCTTCCGCGTCCGCGTCCGCGGTCCTGCGGTCGGCTTCACCCAGGCGGTCGGCGATTCCCTGTTCGCGCCGGGACATGGCGCGGATGATAGGTCCGTAGAGGAAGTGCTTCAGCAGCCAGACCAGGATCAGGAAGTTGACGATCTGCGCCGCCACTGTCGGCCAGTCGATCTGCATGGCTCATCCCCCCGCCTGGCTGACGGCATAGTCCCAGAAGGGATTGGCGAACAGCAGGATCATCGACACGACGAAGGCGTAGATCGCCGTCGACTCGATCATCGCCAGGCTGACGAACAGGGTGCGGGTGATGGTGTTGGCTTCGTCAGGCTGTTGGGCGATGGCGCTCAAGGCGCTCGCCGCGGCGCGTCCTTCGCCCAGCGCCGGTCCCAGCGAGCCCAGGCCGACGGCGAAAGCCGCCCCCAGAATCGACGCGATTCCGATCAGTCCGAGATTATCCATGCCGTGACGCTCCTTGCTCGTCTGATGCCGATGGGTGCTCTGCGGTGCCGCCCCCCGCTTCGGCCTCGCCGCCGGGGTGGGACCGGGTTGCCGAGGCGATATAGACCATCGCCAGGATGGCGAAGATGTAGGCCTGGATGGCGCCGGTGAGCAGGCCGAAAAGCTGCATGACCACGGGGAAGAAGAGGGGGGTGAGGGCGATCAGTATTCCGGCGATGACCGTACCGCTCATGACGTTTCCGTAAAGGCGCACCGCCAGGGCCAGGGTGCGCGAGAACTCGCCGATGACGTTGAACGGCAGCATGAAGATCGTCGGCTCGAGATAGCGCTTGAGATAAGCGCCGAATCCGCGGTCGGCGATGCCGAAGATCGGCACCGCGACGAGCACGCAGATGGCCAACGCCGTGGTGGTCGAGAGCGAGCCGGTCGGCGTCTCGAAGCCCGGCACCACATCCATCAGATTCGCGACCAGGATGAACAGGAACAGCGTGGCGATGAACGGCAGGTAACGGCGCGCGTCCTCCTCGGTCACGTCACGGATCTGACTGGCAGCGCCTTCGACGATGACCTCCAGCAGCGTCTGCCAGTGCGAAGGGCGTTCGGTGCTGGTCAGCCGGCGGGTGACCAGCCACGACCCAATGACAAGGATCGCCATCACCACCCAGGTGCCGACGATCGTCGCATTGAGCGTCAGGCCATGCCATTCCCACAAAACCGTCTGATCGGGGCTGATCCGCATGGTCGACCTCCGTCTTCAGGACGAATGCTGGGGCACTGCCGGACGCCGGACCAGCTGGACGGCGATCAGCCGGACGACGGTGAAACCGGCTACGGCGGCGGCCAGCTCGAGAAGCCCGCCATCGAGGAACTGGAAGAAGACGGCGCAGACGGCGGCAATGCGGAGGATCGAGCCGATGAACAGCCATGGCAGACCTTGCCGCGATGCCGCCAGCCGGCGGACGCTGAACCACAGCGCGGCGACATAGACCCCGCCCGCGGCGGCGCCGGCCAAGGCCGGCCACAGAAGATCGAGGGGCGAGACGTTCATGCCGGGCATCCTCCGCCGGTTCGGCCGTGGCGTCTAATCATTGCGGCTCTCGCGTTTGACCCAGCGCCAGGCGATCACGCAACCGACGGCGACGCCGATGATGATGAAGGTGAGCGTCCATGAGGCTTCGCCGGGATAGAGGGAATCCAGCCAGGCGCCGAAAGCGGCGCCGAGAAGCGTCGGAACCGCGATCGACCAGCCGACCAGTCCGAACATGCCGAGCCCGAACCAGACACCGTGGCGATGCTCGGCCCGGGCCTTCAGCTTCCGTTGGGCCTTGCGGCCGACCTCGCGGGCCATATGGGCCTGGTCGGCGTTCATATCTCCGTCGCGGTCCCTCATCGCGGTCAGGCCAGATCCATGAAACGGCGAACCACGCCGGCTTCCAGTCGTGCCAGGGCGCTGCGCGCCAGCCGCTCATGTTCGTCCAGATGCAGATAGGTCTGCTCGACCCGATCGCGGAGCGCGTGCAGGTCGTCGCCGGGCGCGGCGCGGCGGGTGGAGATCAGCACCTCATCGCCGCATTTGACCAGAATGCCCTCGTCGACGGCGAGAAAGGCCTCCGCGCCGTCGGTAGGCTGATAGGTCAGAATCCCGGGAACCAGGGAGGCTACGAAGTCGATATGGCGCGGCAGCAGGGTGAAGGCGCCGTTGGCGGCCTCGGCCGAGACCTTGGCGATCTCGGTATCGACCAGCACGCGGGTCGGCAGCAGGACCTTCAGGTGCATGACGGTCCCCGAACCTTCATGCCGCGTGCTCGTCCGAGCGGTCTGCGTCGGCCCCCTCGGTTTGGACCTCGTCGATGCCGCCGATCATGTAGAAAGCACTTTCCGGCAAGTCGCGGAATTCGTCGCCGAGGATGCGCTCGCAGCCGGCGATGGTGTCGGCCAGCGCCACCGACCGCCCTTCCTGACCGGTGAACTGCTCGGTGGTGAAGAAGGGCTGGGTCAGGAACCGCTCCAGCCGCCGTGCCCGGGCGACGGTCGCGCGGTCCTGCTGCGACAGCTCCTCCATCCCCAGCATGGCGATGATGTCCTTCAGCGATTCATATTCGGCGAGGGCCTGACGCACGGCGCCGGCGACACGGTAATGCCGCTCTCCGGCGATGGCGGGCGTCAGCATCTTTGACCCCGACTGCAGCGGGTCGAGTGCGGGGTAGAGGCCCTGCGAGGCTCGTCGCCGGGACAAAACGATCGATGCCGACAGGTGCGAGAAGGTGTGGGTGGCGGCCGGGTCGGTGAAGTCGTCGGCCGGCACGTAGACCGCCTGGATCGAGGTGATGGCACCGCTGGCGGTGTTGCAGATGCGCTCCTCCAGCTCGGCAAGCTCGGTCCCCAGCGTCGGCTGGTAGCCGACCCGCGACGGGATGCGGCCCATCAGCCCCGAGACCTCGGAGCCGGCCTGGATGAAGCGGAAGATGTTGTCGATCAGGACCAGGACGTCCTGCTGCTTGGTGTCGCGGAAATATTCGGCGATGGTGAGCGCGGCATGGCCGATGCGGAAGCGCACGCCCGGCGGCTCGTTCATTTGGCCGAAAACCATCGCCGTCTTGTCGAGAACGCCGGCCTCGCGCATTTCGCGGTACAGCTCTTCGGCCTCGCGGCAGCGCTCGCCGATCCCGCAGAAAAGGCTGATGCCCTCGTAGCGCCCGACCATGTTGTTGATCATTTCGGTGATCAGCACCGTCTTGCCGACGCCGGCGCCGCCGAACAGGCCGGCCTTGCCGCCCCGTTCCAGCGGGGCCAGAAGGTCGATCGCCTTGATGCCGGTCTCGAAGATCTCGGCGGTGACGACCCGGCGCGACAGCGGCACGGCGTCGCGGTGGATCGGCCACCACTGCACGTCGTTCAGCGGTTCGCCGCCGTCGATCGGCTCACCAAAGACGTTCAGCATCCGCCCCAGCACCGGGGTGCCGACCGGCATCCGCAGCGGTTCGCCGATCGCGGTCACTTCCGCCCCGCGCGCCAGCCCGCGGGTCGGCGTCAGGCTTAGCCCCCGAATTGTGTGCGCATCCAGGTGAGCCGAGACCTCGATGACGATGCCGCCGTCAGGCCCTGCCGAAAGCCGGTCGTTGATAGCCGGTAGACGCTTGGGAAAGCGGACATCGACGACGCTGCCCTGAACGGCGACCACGGCCCCCGTCATGGGGGGTGAAGGAGATGGCTCTCGATTCGTCATGACGATTCTCCGCAGGCGTATAGCGGAATCGGCCGGGCGGCAGGACGACATGGATTAATGGCCCGTCCCTCGAAACCTAAGCTGACGATGGCCGCTTTGCCAGCGCGTCGGCTCTGATTCAGGCGGATATGAATACCGGGCCGAAGCTCCAGACGAGCCAAGTCCCGACGGCGAGCCCCGGCCCGAAAGGAACGGCGGTGTCGGCACTGGGGACGCCTCTGCCGCCGGTGCGGAGAAAGGCCAGCAGGATCGAGGCGAAGGCGCCGATCAGAAGGATCTCGGGAAGGCCCGCCCACCCGCTCCAGGCCCCGGCTGCCGCGAACAGCTTGGCATCGCCCTGACCGAGGCCCGGCCGTCCGCGCAGCCGGCGGTAGGTCCAGTCGATCAGCGAAAGGGACAGGTACCCGGCAGCAGCACCGATCGATCCCGTGATCAGGGGCTCCGATCCCTGCCACCCTCGGACGACGAGTCCGAAGGCGATGAGCGGAAGAACGAGTCTGTCCGGCAGCCAGAAATGCCGGCGATCGATTTCGGCGAGCGCCAGAAGGGTCCAGCCGAGCAGGGCACTGGGCCAGAGAAGCTCTGGCGGGAAGATCGCGAGACACCACGCCGCGACAGCGACCGCCGCGAGCTCGATCGCCGGATAGAAAGGGCTGAGAGCCGTGCCGCAGTGGCGGCAACGGCCGCGGGCGGTGGCCCAGCTCAGCAGCGGGACGAGGTCGCGAACGCCCAGCCGCTCGCCACAGGCGTCGCACTGCGAGCGGCCGCCGACGACCGGGCGGTCTGCGGGAAGGCGAAGGATCAGCGTGCCGAGGAAGCTGCCGACGAAGGGGGACGCCGCGAGCAGTGCAAGAGCGGAGATCGGCTCCATCAACGATCGTTCCGGCGCGACCCTCAAGGGTCGGTGGGGGCGTCGATCCAGTCGTGGAGTGCCAGGCCGCCGTCGACGGCGAGGGTCGTGCCGGTAACGTAGGCGCCACTCTTCTGGGACAGAAGCGCCAGGGCGCCGGCGGCGACGTCCTCCGGCGTGCCGGTTCGCCCCATGGCGATGCGTTTCTCAAGGGTCGAAACGTCAGCCGCGAAACCCCCGCCCGGAATCGCACCGGGGGCGACGGCGTTGACCCGGATGCCGTCCGGTCCCAGCGCGCGCGCCAGCTCCTTCACCACCATCGTCTGTCCGGCCTTGGAGGCACTGTAGTGGGGCAGGTTGCGGGGCGCATAGGCGTGGAGGGAGGTGACGAAAAGGATACGGCCGGGGATAGTCTTCTCCTTCATCTCCCGCGCGACCTCTCGCGCCAGGAAGAATCCCGACCGCAGGTTGGTGTTGATCATCGCGTCCCATTCGGCCTCGGTGACCTTAAGAACCGTCTGGCTCTCAGGGCGCGGCGGCGAGGCGGCGTGGACCAGAATAGAGAACGGACCGAACGGCTTGCGCGCTTCGGCGAGCAGTGTCGACCAACCGTCCGTGCCGGAGAGGTCACTTTCCAGGAACCGGGCTTCCGATCCGGCGTCCCGGATATGGTCGACCACGGCGGCTCCCGCTTCGGCACCGATTCCGCTCGCGACCACGTTGGCGCCGCCGGAGCCCAGAGCCTTGGCGATCGCCCGTCCGATGCCGGAGGTCGCGCCTGTCACCAGGGCGACGTCGCCCGTGAATTCCCTGTCGGACATGATGTTGTCTCCTCCCCGTTCCCGCCGACCTCGCCAACCCGTCATGGCATGACTTGATCATGCCATCCACGACTTTTGCCGGTGCCGCCCAGATCTGCTCCAGCTGCCGGCAGGTCGTGGATCACACGGCCGAGCCGTGTGATGGCGGAACTGAATGGGTCCTGCCGAGCCGAGGATCGGACGGTTCGGTCCGTATTCAGCTCCCCAGGCAGCCCTTCAGGAACTTGCCGCCGAGGTCGAGGCCGGTTTCGTCGATACCGTGTCCCAGACCCTCGCAGACATGCCATTGCGCGGAGGCACCGGCCTCGGCGAGAACGGAGACGGCACCGTGTAGTGCGTCGACCGGGATCAGTTCGTCGCGGTCGCCGTGAATCAGCATGATCGGCGGGCGTGCGTGGATATCGCTCTTCAACGTCTCGGGCGCGACCAGCATTCCTGAGTAGCCCAGCACCCCGGCACAAGCGCGGGTGCGCCGCAACGAAACGTGCAGCGACATCATCGTTCCCTGCGAAAAACCGACCAGGGCGAGCCGGTCGTCGGTGAGCCCCGCGTTCTCCAGCTCGGCATCGATGAAGGCATCGAGAATCGGCGCCGCCTGCTCTACACCTCGCGCCATTGCCGCGGGCGAGGCGTCGCGCAGGCTGAACCATTGCCGGCCCATCGGCGCCATGTCGCAGGGGAAGGGCGCGTGAGGCGAGACGAAGGCCGCATCGGGCAGGAGGTGCGCCCAGTGCGGGGCGAGCCCGATCAGATCGTTGCCGTCGGCGCCGAGGCCGTGCAGCAGGATGACCAGGGATTTCGGTGGGCCGCCCGAGGCGGGTGCATGCCGGGGGCCGTTGAGGGTGGTGGTCGCCGCCATCGTCGCGTCTCGCTCCTCGACATTGGGATTCCCTGACACCGTACCCTATGGCATGGTGCGGGCGCGCATCATCCTTTCCGCGTCGCCGAGATACAAGCCAGCGCCTCGTGCCTATGGTCCCCGTCATCACCCGATTTGCGCCCAGCCCCACGGGCTACATGCATCTCGGCCACGCTTTCGCTGCGCTGTTCGCGTGGACGGCGGCCCGCGAATCGGGCGGGCGGTTCATGCTGCGAATCGAGGACATCGACCCGTCGCGCTGCCGGCCCGAATTCGAGACCGCGATCTATCGGGACCTCGAATGGCTGGGCATCGATTGGGACGGGCCGGTGCGGCGCCAGTCCGACGGCATGGACGACTACGGCGACGCGATTCGCGAGCTGGAGAAGATCGGCCTCGCCTATCCCTGCTTCTGCACGCGGAGCGACATCCGGGCCGAGATCAAGCAGGCCGGACATGCGCCGCACGGACCTGACGGCATCGTCTATCCGGGGACTTGCCGCGGCGTCACGGACGTCGACCGGCGTCTGCGGATCGCCCGTGGCGAGGGGCATGCGATCCGCATCGACATGGCGAAGGCGGTCTCCTTCACCGGCCCGCTGGTCTGGTATGACCGGGCGAAGGGCTTCGTCGACGCCGATCCGCTATCCGCTGGCGACGTCGTCCTGGCGCGAAAGGACGTGCCGACCAGTTACCACCTCGCCTCGGTGCTGGACGACCATCTGCAGGGGGTGACGCTCGTCACCCGCGGCAACGACCTGTTCCACGCCACCCATGTTCATCGAGCGCTTCAGGCGCTGCTTCACCTGCGGGTGCCCGAATATCACCACCACGCCCTGATCACGGACGCCAACGGCATCCGCCTCGCCAAGCGGAACCGGGCGATGACCCTGCGCTCGCTCCGCCAAGCCGGCAAGTCGCCGGCGGAGGTTCGCGCGATGGTGGGATTCGACTGAGCTCTGCCCGCCGCTTCAGACGGCGGTGACGACGGCCCGGACCGGGAAGATCCGGCGCAGCCGCCGTGCCAGATACTCGGCGCGGGCGGCGTCCATGTCGGTCATGCTCAGTTCGATATGCAGGGTGTCGCCTTCGACCGTGCTTTCCCAGTGGCTGGGGATCAGCCCCAGCGACGCGAACTGCTCCAGCACACGCGGCATTACCGAGCACTCGGCATCGGCATCGATGGCAAAACGGGCGACGGGGAAATGACGGACCGCGGCGCTATCGCCAAAGGCGGTCTGGACGGTGGCTTCAGAAACAGCCTGAACGTGATACGACATGATCGACACTCGACTCATCGATAGTGGCAACAGAACGAACAGCGGTGACCCGGCCCTTTCTAAGGACCGGGACGCTAATTCGATCCGCACCGATGAGCAGATGTCTGATCATGCGTGGCAATTTAGGGCCTGAGTGGCCTGTGGTCAATGTGTTCGGAATCACAGGAAATCCGGACTCGTTTCCGGCTTCGTGTGACCCTGGTCACATATCGCGTCTCGCAGTGCTGATACGAACGTGACAGTGGTTGCGAAAGGGCGGGAACTGCCCGCCGGCGGCATAGGCTGCCACGGCGACAACCGCATCCCTTACACGCCGTAATAGCCGCGATACCAGGCCACGAACTTCGGCAGGCCGACCTCGATCGGCGTCGACGGCTCATACCCGAAATCGCGCCGGATATCCTCGATGTCGGCGTAGGTCTCCTTCACGTCGCCGGGCTGCATCGGCTCCATGGTCTTGACCGCTTCCCGCCCGATCGCCTGTTCCAGCACGGCGATGAACTTCAGCAGCGGTTCGCTGCGGTTGTTGCCGATGTTGTAGAGGGCGTGCGGTGCGCCGGCGGTGGCCGCGGGCGGGCCGTCCAGAATGGCGACGACCCCGGCGACGATGTCGTCGATGAAGGTGAAGTCGCGCTTCATGTCACCGTTGTTGAAGACCTTGATCGGCTTGCTGTTCAGGATCGCCTGGGTGAACAGGAACACCGCCATGTCCGGCCGGCCCCACGGTCCATAGACGGTGAAGAACCTGAGCCCCGTCGCCGGGATGCCGTAGAGGTGGCTGTAGGTGAAGGACATCAGCTCGTTCGACCGCTTGGTCGCGGCATAGAGCGAGACCGGGTTGTCGGTGCGGTCGCTGAGCGAGAACGGCAGACTGGTGTTGCCGCCGTAGACCGAGCTCGAACTCGCGTAGACGAGATGCTCGAAGCCGTCGACGCTGCGACACATTTCCAGCATCACCAGATGGCCGACGAGGTTCGAATGGGCGTAGTCCATCGGGTGGTCGATGGAGTACCGTACGCCGGCCTGGGCGGCGAGATGGACCACCCGCCGGAAGCGGTGCGTCTGGAACAGCGACCGCATCGCCGGCTCGTCGGCGATGTCCACGTGATGGAACTGGAATCCCGACTCGGGCTCCAGCTGCGCCAGCCGGTCTTTCTTCAGCGAAACGGCGTAGTAGCTGTTCAGACTGTCGATGCCGACCACCGACTCGCCGCGGGCGAGCAGGGCCTTGCAGACATGGTAACCGATGAAGCCAGCGGCTCCGGTGACAAGAACGGTCATGGCAGGGGCTTCAACGCGTTAGGAATTCAAAAGGTCGCGGATCATACTGGCATCAAACCGTAAACACATCCCTGCCGCACTTTTCTCATGCGGGGGCTGCATGACGGGCAGTCGCGGGGGACGTTGCCAGATAGGTCAGGCCTTATTACCTTTACGGCTGGGATCTGGGAGCTTTCCGAACGATGACACTCGCCGCCGTCAACCTCGACGACAAGTACACGCTCGAATCCGGGCGCATCTACCTTACAGGAACCCAGGCGCTCGTTCGCCTGCCGTTGATGCAGCGCCAGCGCGATACAGCGGCCGGCCTGCACACCGGTTGCTTCATCTCCGGCTATCGCGGCTCGCCGCTCGGCCAGTTCGACATGGAGCTGTGGAAGGCGCGCCGTTTTCTCGAACGGAACCACATCCGGTTGCAGCCGGGGGTGAACGAGGATCTGGCCGCGACGGCCGTGTGGGGCAGCCAGCAGGTCAAGCTGCTGGGGCAGAGCGATTTCGACGGCGTGTTCGGCATCTGGTACGGCAAGGGGCCGGGCGTCGACCGCACCGGTGACGCTTTCCGCCACGCCAATCTCGCCGGGACCGCGCCCCATGGCGGCGTGCTGGCGCTGCTCGGCGATGACCATATGGCGAAGTCCTCGACCACCGCGCATCAGAGCGAATACGCGATGGTCGACGCGATGATCCCGGTCCTCAATCCGGCGGGCGTCCAGGAGTTCCTCGACTTCGGCCTCTACGGCTGGGCCATGTCGCGGTTCGCCGGTTGCTGGGTCGGATTCAAATGCGTGACGCAGACGGTCGATAGCTCGGCCTCGGTCATCGTCGATCCGCACCGCATCGACATCGTCGTGCCGGAAGACTTCGCGATGCCGCCCGGCGGCCTTCATATCCGCTGGCCGGAAGACTTCCTCGCCCAGGAGGAACGCCTCCACCGCTACAAGATCCCGGCGGTGCGCGAATTCGCGCGTCTCAACAAGCTCGACCGCATCGTCTTCGACAGTCCGAAGGCGCGGCTCGGCATCATCACCGCCGGCAAGTCCTATCTCGACGTCCGTCAGGCGCTGGCCGACCTCGGCATCGACGAGAAGAAGGCCGCCGATCTCGGCATCCGCCTCTACAAGCCGACGATGACTTGGCCGCTGGAGCCCGAGGGGCTGCGCCGCTTCGCCCAGGGCCTCGAAGAGATCCTCGTCGTCGAGGAGAAGCGGCCGCTGATCGAGGACCAGGTCAAGGAGCTTCTGTTCAACGAGCAGACCTGTCCGGCGCGCGTCATCGGCAAGAAGGACGAGACCGGCGAGATGCTGCTGCCGTCGAACGGCGAGCTGATGCCCGACGGGATCGCCTTCGTCATCGCCGACCGCATCGGCCGCTTCCACCGCGACGAATCGATCGCCGACCGGGTCGCCTATCTGCGCCGCAAGGGCCTGTTCGTCGCCGAGGTGAAGCCGAGCGACGTCAAGCGGACGCCCTATTTCTGCGCCGGCTGCCCGCACAACACGTCCACGCGCCTGCCGGACGGCAGCATCGGCATGGCCGGCATCGGCTGCCACTGGATGGCGCTGAACATGAACCGCAACACCTACACCTACACCCATATGGGCGGTGAGGGTGCCAACTGGGCCGGCGCGGCGCCGTTCTCCAAGCGCAAGCACATGTTCCAGAACGTCGGCGACGGGACCTATTTCCACTCGGGCTTCCTGGCGATCCGTTCCGCGGTCGCGGCCGGCGTCAACATCACCTACAAGATCCTCTACAACGACGCCGTCGCCATGACCGGCGGCCAGCCGGTCGACGGCCACCACACCGTCGCCCAGATCTCCCACCAGCTTCATGGCGAAGGCGTCGGCAAGATCGTCGTGGTGAGCGACGAGCCGAACAAATATCCGATCGGCGCCGACTTCGCGGCCGGCGTCACGATCCGCCATCGCAGCGAGCTCGACGCCGTCCAGCGCGAGATGCGCGATTGGCCGGGCGTGTCTGCGATCATCTACGACCAGACCTGCGCCACCGAGAAGCGCCGGCGCCGCAAGCGCGGCAAGATGGTCGACCCGGCGAAGCGGGTGTTCATCAACGACGCGGTCTGTGAAGGCTGCGGCGACTGCAGCGCCAAGTCGAACTGCGTCGCGGTGGTGCCGGTCGAGACCGAGTACGGCCGCAAGCGCGCCATCGACCAGTCGAGCTGCAACAAGGACTATTCCTGCCTGAACGGCTTCTGCCCGAGCTTTGTCACCATCGAAGGCGGCGGGCTCAGGAAGGCCGCGCCCCAGGGCGTGAAGGTCGTGTCGGGCGCCGCGGTGAAGCTGGAAACGCTGCCCGAGCCCACGCTTCCCTCGATCACCAGCCCCTATGCGATCCTGGTCACCGGCATCGGCGGTACCGGCGTCGTCACCATCGGCGCGCTGATCGGCATGGCCGCGCATCTGGAAGGCAAGGGCTGCTCGGTCCTCGACATGACGGGTCTCGCCCAGAAGGGTGGCCCGGTGCTGAGTCATCTCCGCATCGCCGAGAAGGCCGATGATATCCACACGGTGGCCATCGGCACCGGCGGCGCCGATCTGGTCCTCGGCTGCGACCTGGTCGTGGCCGCGGGCAAGGACGCGCTGTCGAAGGTCGATCACGGGCATACCAGGGCGGTGGTGAACAGCCACGAGACCCCGGTTGCGGGTTTCATCCATAACCCCGATCTCGCCGTCAACGGCGAGGAGATGCAGGCCCTGATCGAAGAGACGGCGGGCAAGGGCAATGCGCGCTTCGTCGAAGCGACCCGCCTTGCCACCGCGCTGTTCGGCGACAGCATCGCCACCAACATGTTCATGCTTGGCTTCGCCTATCAGCAGGGCCTGATCCCGGTTTCGTCCGAGGCGCTGGAGAAGGCGATCGACCTCAACGGCGTTGCCGTCTCGATGAACAAGCGCGCCTTCGCTTGGGGCAGGCTCGCCGCTCACGACCAGAAGGCGGTCGAGGACGAGGCCGCGCCGCGCATCGTCGAGAACCCGGCGGCGGTGATGTCGAAGTCGCTGGACGAGGTGATCGCCCGGCGGATGGAGTTCCTCACCGCCTATCAGGACCGCGCCTATGCCGAGCGCTATCTGGCGCTGGTCGCGCGGGCCCGTGACGCGGAAAAGACCAAGGCCAAGGGACGCAGCGGCTTCGCCGAGGCGGTCGCCCGGTACTACTTCAAGCTGCTGGCCTACAAGGACGAGTACGAGGTCGCCCGTCTGCACAGTGACAAGGATTTCCGGAAGAAGATCCGCGAGACCTTCGACGGTGACTACAAGGTCCGCTTCCACATGGCGCCGCCGCTGATCGCGCCCCGCGACCCGCAGACCGGCGAGCTCAAGAAGATGAGCTTCGGCCCGTGGATGATGGGCATGTTCGTGGTCCTCGCCGGCTTCAAGAGCCTGCGCGGCACCAAGCTCGACATCTTCGGCTACAGCGCCGAGCGCAAGATGGAGCGGCAGCTCATTACCGACTACGAGACGGTGGTCGAGGAGCTGATCGAAAAGCTGGATACCGACAATCATGCGGTGGCCGTGCAGATCGCCGAGATTCCCGAGCACATCCGCGGCTACGGACATGTGAAGGACCGGCATCTCGCCGAGGCCAAGGCGCAGGAGGCCCGTCTGCTCGACGCCTTCCGCGCACCGCCCCAGCAGGCCGCCGCCGCCGAGTAATGGCCGGCGGAACCGCCGTTGTTGTCGGTGTCGGCCCCGGTCTCGGGGCGGCGCTGTGCCGGCGGTTCGCCGCTGAAGGAATGACGGTCGCCGCGGTCTCGCGCCGCGGCGACCCGGCCCTTGTCCCCGAAGCCCGCGCCTATGCCTGTGACAGCACCGACGAGGCGGCCGTCGAGAGCACGTTCTCGAAGATCGAAGCGGACATCGGCAGCCCCGGCCTCGTGGTCTACAACGCCGGCGCCTTCGTTCGCGGCAAGGTCACCGAGACTTCGGCCGAGACCTTCCGGCGGAACTGGGAGACGGGGTGCTTCGGCGGCTTCCTGGTCGGCAGTCGCGCCGCGCGGGCGATGCTGGCGGCGGGGAAAGGCGGCAGCATCATCTTCACCGGCGCGACGGCGTCGCTCCGCGGCGGTGCGGGCTTCGTCAATCTGGCGGTGGGTAAGTTCGGTCTCCGGGCGCTTGCGCAGAGCATGGCGCGGGAGCTGGGGCCGGAGGGCATCCACGTCGCGCACGTCATCATCGACGGCCAGATCCTCTCCGAACGCTACGCCCAACTCGCGGCCGAACGGCCCCAGGACGGTCTGCTCGATCCCGAGGCCATCGCCGCGTCCTACTGGCATCTTCATACCCAGCACCGCAGCGCCTGGACCCACGAACTCGATGTGAGGCCCTGGGTCGAGCGGTTCTGATCGCACGGCGGCGCGCGCTGCCGATTTCGCCGCCAGTTCCCGCTTTTTGAGTGTCATTGCCGGGCTCGACCCGGCAATCTCTCGTCCGGTACACGATGCTCGGCTTGAGGCGGAGCATGACGCCTGGATGATTTCGGTAGGTGGAGATGCCTCGCTCGGACGATCGGTCGTAATGCCGTCTTCCCGACAGCCCGTGTTCGTCGCCGTGCTGATCGCGATCACCGCGATCGGGCCATTCTCGATGCAGATGTTCCTGCCCGCGATCCCGGTGATTCAGACCGAGTTCGGGGTGGAGTCCGGGACCGCGCAGCTCGCCCTCAGCCTGTCGATGGTGGCGATCGCGGTGACCAGCCTGATATTCGGGCCACTGTCGGACCGCTATGGGCGCAAGCCCGTGCTTCTCGTCGGTATGGGGTTGCTGATCACCGGCAGCGGGCTTTGCGCCCTTGCCGCCGACATCGGCGACTTGATCGTCGGGCGCATCCTTCAGGCGGCGGGCGGCGCATCGGGCATGGTGCTGGCCCGTGCGATCGTACGCGACGTCTATGGGGTCGAGCGCGCCGCCGGCATGATCGCCTATCTGATGATGGCGATGGTGGTAGCGCCGATGGTCGCCCCTATCTCCGGCGGACTGCTGATCGATTTCGTGTCCTGGAACGCGGTCTTCGTCGCCGTCGCTCTTGCGGGCGTGGTGGTCCTCTTCGCCGTTCAGATCCGCCTGACCGAGTCGCGACCGCACGCCCTTACTCCGCAGAGCTTCATGTCGATGTTGCTCGGTTTTCGCCGGCTTCTGTCGTCGCGTCTGTTCTGCGCCTATGCGCTGGCGGGAGCCTTCTCCACCTGCTTCTTCTTTTCCTTCATCTCCTACGCGCCCTACGTGATGGTACAGGTGCTCGAGCAGCCGGCGACCGCCTATGGTCTCTATTTCATGATGCTCGCGCTGGGCTATATGAGCGGGAACCTGGCCGCCGCCCGTATCTCGGCGCGGGTCGGCGTCAACCGGATGATCCTGCTCGGCACCGCACTCAGCCTTTCGGCCGCAGCGGTGATGGCCGTGCTGGCCACCAGCCTGGAATGGACGCCGCTTGCCCTGTTCGCGCCGACGATGGTGGGCGTGTTCGGCAACGGGCTGGCTTTGCCCAATGCGCATGCCGGTGCGCTCGGCATCGATCCGGCCGCCGCGGGGACGGCTTCGGGCCTTACCGGGTTCCTCCAGATGGGGCTGGCCGCCGTGGTCGCACAGGCGGTCGGTACGATGCAGGATGGGACCCCTTATCCCATGATCGCCTTCATGGTGCTGAGCGCGGGCTCCGCCTTCGCTATGATCGTCCTGGTACTCCGGACGGTGCGTCGGCAACCGGAATAGGGAAGCTGTGGCGCCGCCGGGCATCAGGGAACGGAAACGGAGGGCTGAAAGTGCGACATCTGTTGATGGCATCGGTCGCGGCAACCGTGCTGCTGACCGCCGTGACCGCCCAGGCGGAATCCGCCGACGACCGGATCTCGGCACTGGTCGACGAAATCAGGCGCCTGGCTGACGAAGCGGAACGCGACCGGGCGGCTGACGCTCCCTTCATCCGCGAACTGCGCGATCTCGCGCGTCGCTATGACTGGCCGTGGCGACAGACCCTGATCCGGGAGGATTTCCGACGGGGCAACCTGCCGGAAAGCTGGGTGATCGATTCGGGGCGGTTCAGCATCGATCCCGGTGACGGCCTCCGCGCGGCCGCGTCCACGTCGGTCGCCGCCGCGCCGAACGAGCCGCAGGAGCAGAAGCGGTCGTCGAGCGATACGGACGTCGCCCTCGCCATTCTCGGCAATCTTCTCGATCAGGTCGGACGCCAGCAGGGACAAGGGCAGGAGAGTACGGGCGAGACCGCGGCTACCGAGACCGTGTCGACCACCAGCAGCCTGCATGTCCCGCAGGCGATCACCAATGCCTTTGCGATCCAGATGACGATCGCGGTTCAGCCGCCGGGGGGAACCCTGGTTCTGGGCCCGTATCAGGGGGCGGCGCGCGACCTGGGCTACCGTCTGGTCTATGCCCCCGGCTCGGACCGTCCGGTAGAGCTGTTGCGGGTCGGCAGCCGCGGCTCGTCGATCGTCGACAGTGCTGGCGGCAGTCTGGATACGGCCGATGCGGGCGAGCATACGCTGCTTTGGACCCGCGACGCCCAGGGACAGATGGTGGTGAGCGTCGACGACCGCGAGTTGATCCGGGTGATCGACCGTGGCTTCAAGGACGCCTTCCAGGGCCTCAGCCTGACCATCGAGGACGGCACCTTCACGATCGCCGACATGGCGGTGGACGGCGCGTCCTGACGGACCCGATACGCGAACCTGTCGATGGTGAGAGGTTCGTCATCGATCGGGCTTCCGGTTGGTCGACGGTTCCCCTAACGAAAAGCGCCCGGCGGTATCCCGCCGGGCGCTCCTGGTTCTGGTTCGCGAGGGCGCTTACTCGCGATTGCCGAACAGATGCAGCAGCATCATGAACAGGTTGACGAAGTCGAGGTAGAGCGCGACCGCGCCCATGATCGCCTTCTTGCCCATGATCTCGCCGCCGTCGGAGACCATGTACATCTCCTTGATGCGCTGGGTGTCGTAGGCGGTGAGGCCCGTGAAGACCAGCACGCCGATCACCGAGATCGCGAATTGCAGCGCCGAGCTGCCGAGGAAAATGTTCACGATCGAGGCGATGATGATGCCGATCAGGCCCATGAACAGGAACGAGCCGAACTGCGCCAGCGACCGCTTGGTCGTGTAGCCGTAGAGGCTCATCCCTGCGAACATGCCCGCCGTGATGAAGAACACCCTGGCGATGCTCTCACCTGTGAAGGTCACGAAGATGGTCGCCATCGACAGGCCCATCACGGCCGCGAAGGCCCAGAACACGAGCTGCGCCGTGCCGAAGCTCATTCGCTGGATGCCGAAGCTCAGCACCAGGATGAAGCCCAGCGGCGCCAGCATCACGACCCATTGAAGGCCGGAACCGTAGATCGCGTTGAAGACCGCCGGCGACTGTGACGTAAAGAACGCGATCGCCCCGGTCAGTGCCAATCCCAGCGTCATGTAGTTGTAGACGCGGATCATGAACGCCCGCAGGCCCTCGTCGACATCCGATACGGAGGCCGCACGCGCCCGAAGCGCCTCTCTTTCGTAAGCCGCCATTCTCCACACCCTGTTGCTCAGTAAGACGGTTTCAAACTGGACTTATATATGGTCCCGCAGTGCGGAATGTAAACGAGTCGCAGCTCGGTCGGATACCGATTTCGGAAGAATTCGTACCGGCCGCCGATATGCTCATGCGCCGTCTTCGATTCGGTGCATGTCCTCGTCCGAGAAACCGAAGTGATGGCCCACTTCGTGAATGACCAAATGGCGGACCACATCGGCGAGGCTTTCCCCCGTCTCGCACCAATAGTCGAGAATGGGGCGTCGATAGAGGAATATCATATCGACATCCTGCCGAACCGCGGCAGTGCTCTGGCGATCGATGGAAACGCCGTGGTAAAGGCCCAGCAGGTCGAATGGGCTCTCGATTCCCATGGCGTTGAGGGTTTCGTCGTCGGCGAAGTCCTGGACGCGGAAGATTACATCGCCCACATAGGACCTGAGCATCGCCGGGATCGCGTCCAGCGCCTGCCGCGCCAGGGCTTCGATGTCGTCGGCGGAAGGGGCGTGGTGCACGCGCGATGGCATCATGCGTCGGGGAACAGGCATTGACCGTTCGGTATGTGGGGCGGGCCTGAGCCTCCGCCAAGCGGTGGACAACGAAAATCCGTGCCTTGAAAGAGGAACGAGGAAGGAACGCATGGTGAAGAAGCTGGAAGGCACGGCGCGCGACGAGGCGATCGCGGCGCTCGACGGCTGGGCGCTGCGCGGTGACGGCAACGCCATCACCAAGAGCTACAAGTTCAAGGACTTCAACGCGGCGTTCGGTTGGATGGCGCGGGTCGCGCTGGCGGCCGAGAAGATGGATCACCACCCGGAATGGAGCAACGTCTACAACAAGGTCGAGGTGACGTTGAGCACCCATGACGTCGGGGGCTTGAGCGAGCGCGACATGGCGCTGGCCCGCTTCATGGACGACGTGGCGTGAAGATCGCGCCTGACATGGTCGACGCCCGGAACCTGCCGGCGGTGATCGAATCGGTCGGCGATGATGCGTTCCGGCGTCGGACCGTCGAGACCGGGTTCTGGACCAAGCTCAAGCGCAATCTGGCGCGGGTGCCGTTCGCCGAGGATCTGGTGGCCGCTTTCTATTGCGCCAGCGATCCGGCAACGCCTGCCCGCGTTCGCACGATCCTGTTCGGTGCGCTCGCCTATTTCGTCCTGCCGAGCGACATGATCCCCGACGTCTTCGTCGGCATGGGGTTCCTGGACGACGGTGCGGTGATCTCCGCCGCGATCGCGTCGGTGAGCGCCCATCTGAAGCCGGTACATCGCGACCGCGCCCGGCTCTGGCTGGCCGGCGAAGACGGCTCCGCCGATGTCGCCTGAAGCCGTGGTCTTCTCATCGACCCCCGAAGCAGGGCCGGCCCGCCGGATCGTGGCGTCTTGAGCCGCGAAGGCGAGGGGAAGGACGTCCGGCCGGCGAGCGGCGGTCGGACCGACCGCGGCAGCGTCGTCATCCTGCGCGAGGTGCCGCGTCCGGTGCTCTGGCTGGCCCTGGCCGGGCTGGTGCCGTTTCTCGCCTTTACCGCCGCGATCGGGCTCGCACCCTTCGTCTGGTCGGTCCGCGCCCTGGTCGTCCTGATCAATTACGGTGCCGTGGTGCTGACCTTCGTCGGTGCCGTCCATTGGGGTCTGGCGTTGCAGGGGCCGGATCATCTTTCGTGGAAGCGGCTGGGATGGAGCGTGGTCCCCGCGCTGCTCGGCTGGGGCGCCGTCAACATGTTCCCGGTCCCGGCTCTCCTGACGCTCGCCTTCGGCTTCTTCCTCGCCTTCATGCTCGACGTCCAGGCGGCCAATCAGGGCCTGTTGCCGCTATGGTACAAGGTGCTCCGGCGGGTGCTGACGGTCGTGGTGATGCTTTCGCTCGGCGTCGCCCTGGTCATCATTACCTACCTTCGCTAGGGCGGCGGCGCGGGCACGCATCAGGGCTTCCCGTCGGGCGATGTAAAGGGTGCTGAAGACGATCACCAGCGCGCCGACCACGGTCCAGATCGTCGGCACCTCACTGAACAGCAGGAAGCCGTAGCCGGCGGAAAACAGCAGCCGCGCATAGTCGAACGGGGCGATCGCCGCGGCCTCGGCGACGCGGAGGCCGCGGATGGTGAGCGACTGGCCGGACGCACCCAGCGCGCCGACGGCGAGCAGCATGCCGAGCTCGACCAGCGTCGGTGTCTTCCAGACAAGAATGGCCGGACCCAGCGCCGCCAGGGTCGAGAAGACGCCGAACCAGACCAGGATGGTGACCGGCCGCTCGGTGACGGCCAGCGACTTCACCGTGATCTGGACCGCGGAGACCAGGAGCGCCCCGAACAGGGCGACGAGGGCCGCGAACTCGAAGCCGTCGGGACCCGGCCGCACCATCATCAGCACGCCGGCGAAGCCGATCCCGGTCGCGATCCAGCGCCGCATGCGCACCGTCTCGTGCAGCAGCACCACCGCCAGCACGATCATGAACAGCGGTTTGGTGAAGCTGATCGCGGCGGCGTTGGCGAGCGGCAGGTGGGTGACGGCATAGAAGCCGCTGAACATCGCCCCGACGCCCAGCACCGCGCGCAGGAAGTGGCCGGACAGGCGCTTGGTCTTCACTCCCGCCAGCCCTTCGCGTCCGAGGAAGGGCAGCACCGCGAACAGCCCGAACAGGCAGCGGAAGAAGGCGATCTCGAAGCTGTCGAGGCGGGCACCCAGCGTCTTCACAAGCGCGCCCATCGACGAGAACAGCAATGCCGCGAGCAGGATCCAGATCGCGCCGCGCACATTGGGCGACAGGCGCAGCCAGCGGGCGACGATGCCGTCGATGGCGGGTCCCCTGCCGCTCGCGCTCACGAAGCCGGTTCCGGGGGTGCGGCCGAAGCCGCGCGGCGTCGCATCACGGACTCGCGGCGCGCGATATAGACCGAGCTGCCGACGATCACGGCCGCACCGATCCATGTCCACAGGTCGGGGATTTCACCGAAGGCTATGTAGCCCAATGCAGCGGCGAACGGCAGGCGGATAAAATCGAACGGCAGGACGGCGGTGGCGTCGGCGCCGGCGAACGCGCGGGCGAAGCACTGATGGGCCAGGGTGGCGATGATACCCAGCAGGATCAGCCAGAAGAGCTGCTCCCAACTCGGCGTCTCCCACACGAACAAGGCGGGGATCAGGGAGACCGGTGTCAGCAGGAACACCAGGTAGAACACCACCGTGTTCGAAGAATCGTTCCGCAGCAGGTATTTGACCAGTATTTGCCCGCAGGCCATCAGGCTCGCCGCGGCGAGGACGATCAGGCTGGCGGCGGTCATCGCCTCGACGCCGGGGCGCAGGATGATCATCGCGCCGGCGAAGCCGATCAGCGTCGCGGTCCAGCGCCGCATGCGCATTACCTCGCCCAGGAACAGCACCGCGAACACGCTGGCGAACAGGGGCGTGGTGAAGCTGAGCGCGGTGGCGCGTCCGAGCGGTGTCAGGCTGAGGCCATAGAACCACAGGATCATTGCCACCAGCGCCAGCACGGCACGGGCGACGTGCAGCCAGATCTGGTTGGTGCGGAGCACCGTCAAGCCCCCGCGCGCGATGAAGGGCAGCATCGCCACCATGCCGAACAGGCAGCGGAAGAAGGTGACCTCCAGCGGATTCAGAGTCTGGGAGACATGGCGGACGATGGCGTTCATCGCCGCGAAGCCGGCGCAGGCCGCCACCATCCACAAGGCGGCCTTGACGGGGCTCGACAGGGCGGCCGGACGGAACGATGTGAAGGTCACGGACATGGGGCTCGCAGCGAGTTGATCGCCGGCCGGACGTCACGTTCGAGATGCGGGACTGCCGGTGGCGGAGCGGGAAACGTGCAGCCTAGAGCAACCTTCGATCAGGTGAAATCACCTGATCGAAGGTGAGTTGCCCGTCATCGACATGGCGGCGCATCGGACTGCGCCTCGACGGGCGCACGACGCGCCGGCGCCAAATTGCCCGTGAGGCATCCGCTTCGCCCGCGCATTCCTCTTCTTGTGCCGAAACCGTCGCCCAGACGAACGTTGACAGTTCCGGCGCACGCGGCTTATCACCCCATGAGGTAGCACGTTCAGCCGTCGGCCCGGCCGGCAAGAAGGAGATTGAGGTGAGCGACGACTCTTCCGGCGCCGAACCCACGAACTTCGCCGAGCTCGAGCAGCGGACGCTTCAGGCCTTCAACCGCTGGCACAGCTTTCACGAAGACCTGATCAAGCTCGGTGAATTTGCCACTTGGCTCAGCGAGAACGAGCATCAGGTCGACTTGGTGTCGTTCTTCGTCATCGACGGTCCCAACACCGACAACTACCGGGAAGCCCTGGGCCATCAGACCGATTTCCTTGACGGCCTCCGTCAGATGCTGGAAGACACGGTCAACATGATCGACGAGTTCCAGCGTCGGCAGGACGAGCAAGAAGAGCAGGAAACGAAGGAATAACCTTCCTTTCCGACGCCGTCCCGCGGAGGCTTCGGCGTCGGTCTCCTAGCGAGCAAACGAGGCGCAAACGTGAACAAGGTCTTTTCCGATGCAGCGGCAGCGCTGCACGGTCTGCTGCGTGACGACATGACCATCATGGCGGGCGGCTTCGGCCTGTGCGGAATCCCCGAGCACCTGATCCTGGCGATCCGGGAGTCGGGGGTGAAGGGGCTGACGGTGATCAGCAACAACTGCGGCGTGGACGATTTCGGTCTCGGCCTGCTGCTGCAGACCCGCCAGATCAAGAAGATGGTTTCGTCCTATGTGGGCGAGAACAAGCTGTTCGAGCGCCAGTATCTCGACGGCGAGCTCGAGCTCGAATTCAACCCGCAGGGCACGCTCGCGGAACGCATCCGCGCCGGCGGTGCCGGCATTCCGGCGTTCTTCACCAAGACCGGGGTCGGCACCCTGGTCGCCGAAGGCAAGGAGACGCGGGAATTCGACGGCGAGACCTATGTCATGGAGCGCGGGTTGTTCGCCGACCTCGCCATCGTCAAGGCGTGGAAGGGCGATGCCGAAGGCAATCTGATCTATCGAAAGACGGCGCGGAACTTCAATCCGAACATGGCGACCGCGGCCGAGACCACGGTGGCGGAGGTCGAGGAACTGGTGGATGTCGGGCAGCTCGACCCCGATTTCATCCATACGCCCGGCATCTTCGTGCAGCGTCTGGTCAAGGGCGCCAACTTCGAGAAGCGCATCGAACGCCGCACGACGCGGGAGTAGGCTTTTCTTTCGTCATCGTCCGGCTTGGCCGGACGATCCACGACTTCAGGGGGCGCGGTCCGGAAGTCGTGGATGGCGCGATCAGGTCGTGCCATGACGCCGCAATGGAATCGAAGCGCGCCACTCTGACTGCAAAGGGTTGAACGCGATGGCTTGGAACAGGGAACAGATGTGCCGGCGGGCGGCGGTGGAGCTGCATGACGGCTACTACGTCAATCTCGGTATCGGCATGCCGACCGATGTCGCCAACTACATCCCGGGAGGACGCCACGTCACGCTGCAGAGCGAGAACGGCATGCTCGGCATGGGGCCGTTCCCGCGCGACAACGAGGTCGACCCGGACCTGATCAACGCCGGCAAGCAAACGATCACCCAGCTTCCCGAATCGAGCTATTTCGACAGCGCCACCTCGTTCGCCATGATCCGGGGCGGCCACATCGATCTCAGCATCCTCGGCGCGCTGCAGGTATCGGAGCACGGTGACCTCGCCAACTGGATGATCCCCGGCAAGATGGTCAAGGGCATGGGCGGTGCCATGGACCTCGTCGCCGGTGTGAAGCGCGTGCTGGTGCTGATGGACCACAACGCCAAGGACGGCTCGGCCAAGCTGAAGAAGAAGTGCGACCTGCCGCTCACCGGCACCGAGGTCGTGGACATGATCATCACCGATCTCGCCGTGTTCGAGGTCGGTCAGAAGGGGCTGCATCTGGTCGAGCTCGCCGACGGCGTCAGCCTGGACGAGGTCCGCGAGAAGACCGAGGCGTCCTTCACGTCGTAGGATGAACGCCCGTCACTTCCGGACGTTCGCCCGCTACAACGCCTGGGCGAACGCCCGGCTGTACGCGGCGTGCGGGGCGCTCTCCGAGGCCGCTTATCTCGCTGAACGGCCGGTTTTCTTCGGCAGCATCCATCGGACGCTGAACCATGTCCTGGTCGGCGACCGCCTGTGGCTCGGCCGCATCACCGGCGTGCCGGCCGGGATCCCGACGCTCGATACCGAGTTGTTCCCGGACCGCGATGCACTGAGGGCCGCGCGGGAAGCCGAGGACGCCCGGATCATCGGCCTCGTCGACGGCTATGACGATGCAAGGTTGCTCGCGGCGGAAGTCGTCTACGCCAACATGAGCGGAGCCGAGCACCGAGATCCGCTGCGCCTGGTGCTCGCGCATTTCTTCAATCACCAGACCCACCATCGCGGCCAGGTCCATGACATGCTCTCTGCGACCGATGTCGCCCCGCCGCCGCTCGACCTGATCTACTACCTCCGCGAGGTCGGGGAGGCCGACTAAGCCTGTCGTTTTAATACCGTCCTTGCGAGGCGCGAAGCGCCTCGGCAATCCAGGCCGCCGGTGCCGTCTGGATTGCTTCGCCTGCGGCTCGCAAAGACGGGGTGGCGAAGATATTGCGGGACCACATCACCCTCATCTCAATGCCGTCATGCCCGCGAAGGCGGGCATCCAGGGGCCGTGCCGTGGCCTGTCCGGCAAGCCCCTCGCGCGCCTCCTGGGTTCCCGCCTGCGCGGGAACGACGGAGAGGCCTTGCAAAGACGGGGGTGGTCAGCGGTAGCGAATCACCATCGCATTGATGGCGTTCATGCCGGCGTAGAGTGCGTCGAAGTCCTTCTTGAACGTCTCCCAGCCGAGCTTGGCATTGCCGGCGGCGAGATCCTTGTGGATGGCCGCGAGGTCGCGCTCCCCATCGACGCGGGAGAGGATCGCCGGCCCCAGGCGCGGCAGCGGGTAGGAGAGCTGCAGGCCGTCGAAGGTGGCGGTGAGCGTCCCGCCGGGCTTCAGGCCGCGGGCGAGGGCGGTGGCGTCCTGTTCCCGCAGCACCGGAATCGCTTCAGGCGAATCCGGCACAGCGACAGCGGCCGCGACCCTGCCGGCGGGGGCCGCGTAGACGACATGCTGCTTCATGTTGCCGGCCAGAAGCTCGGCGAACGCAGCGCGGTCGGCGGACGGCAAGGCGACCGCGCGCTTCTTCAGGTCCGGATTGCGGAGATAGCTCGACGGATCGTACCGGCCGGGCTCGATCCAAGCGGTCGGGGCGAGGCCGGCGCTTTCCAGCAGGGCGACGACCTCGGGCACGGTGTAGGCGCGGTCGCGGCTGTGAAGCAGGAGGTCGTAAAGGCCCGCGTCGTCGCCCTGGAGATGGTCGCGGATGAAGGGATTGCGCTTCAGCCGGTTGCTTTCGGGAAGATCGGCCAGCAGGCGCTTGGCGCGCGCGATCCGGGCGGGACCGTCGTCCTCGCCATCGATCATCCGGAGCATCGTCTGGACGTCGTAGACGCCACTCCGTCCCAATTGGCCGTAGACCATCAGCCCGAGCCCGCCGCCATCGGCGAGAGCCGACACCAGGGCTTCGAGCCCCGCTTCAGGCGATTCGAGATGATGGAGGACCCCGCAGCAGTCGATGTAGTCGAAGCTGCCGAGACCGAGCGTGGGAAGATCGAGCAAAGAGCCGCGGACGAAGCGGATGTTCCTCAGTCCACGGGCCTCGGCACGGGCCTTGGCGATTGCCTGTGAGGCGTCCGAGAGGTCGAGATGGACGACCTCTGCGTCGCCGCCCGCCCAGGCGAGCTGCTGGGCCAGCATGATCGCGCCGTCGCCCGTGCCGCCGCCGGCGAACAGCGCCCGGAACCCGGATGCCAGATCGCGCCGCCCGGCGAACAGGTAGTGGTTGATTTCCAGTACATGGCTCGGCGAGCCGACGACCAGCCGCCACGCCTCGTCGGCGGGCTTGCGATGGGGGTAAGGGTAGGCTTCGTACTGCCCCCGGACGCGGTCGTTGCCGGTCATGCCCCGGTGGTGAGCACGACCTTGCCGGTGGACTTGCGCTCGGTCAGCATCGCCAGCGCCTCGGCGGCTCTCTCCATCGGCATGACGTGAGAGACGTGGGGCTTCAGCTTGCCCTCCGCCTGCCACTTCAGAAGCAGTTCCAGCGAGGTCCGCTTGGTGGCCGGGTCGCGATCCGAATAGGCGCCCCAGTAGAGGCCGAGCACCGCGCAGTTCTTCACCAGCAGAATGTTGGCCGGGATCTGCGGAATGCGTCCGCTGGCGAAGCCGACGATGATGATCCGGCCCTCCCAGTTGATGCAGCGGAGCGACTGGTCGAAGGCGTCGCCGCCCACGGGGTCGAACACCACGTCGGCGCCGCCCGTCAGCTCCTTGACCCGGTCGCGGATCGATTCGCGGCTGTAGTCGATGCCGTAGTCGGCACCGTGCTCCATGGCCATCGCGACTTTCTCCGGGCTGCCGGCGGTGGCGATCACGGTGGCGCCCATGACCTTGCCGACCTCGACCGCAGCGAGGCCGACGCCGCCGGCCGCGCCATGCACCAGCAGCACCTCACCCCGCTTCAGCCTGCCGCGCCATTCGAGCGCGCCATGGGCGGTGCCGTAGGCAACGGGGAAGGCGGCCGCCGAGACCGCGTCCATGCTGTCGGGCAGGACGTAGGCATGGTCTTCCGGCACCACGACCTCCTCGGCGAAAGCGCCGAAGGGCAGGAAGCCCATCACCCGGTCCCCGGTCTTGGCCACGGTGACGCCGTCGCCCGCCTCGACCACCGTCCCGGCGACCTCGATGCCGGGGGTGAAGGGCAGGTCCGGCTTCACCTGGTACTTGCCCTGGACGATCAGGGTGTCGGCGAAATTGACGCCGGAGGCCTCGACGCGGACCTTGACGGTGCCGGGCCGGACGGCCGGGCTCGGGACTTCCTCGACGACGAGAGGTTCGCCCCACGCCTTGCACAGCACTGCTCTCAACAGTATCTCTCCCACTTCGACGCCGGTTTGCGGCGTGATTTCGGGCGACAGTTAGCCGCGAACGAGGGTGGGTGGCAAGCGATGGCGGACCTGACGCGGGGCTATTTCGGCATCGGGGTCGAGGGAATCAGCAAGCCGATGAACGTCGGCAACCTGTTTCGCTCGGCGCACGCCTTCGGCGCCAGCTTCGTGTTCACGGTCGATGCCGGCCTGCGTTTGAGCGACGCCAAGTCCGATACGTCGCGAACCCATGACAGCGTCCCTTACTACGATTGGTCCAACGTTGCGGCCATGGCACTGCCCGATCGCTGTACGCTCGTCGGCGTCGAACTGCTGGACGAGGCCGTCGACCTGCCGAGCTTTCGTCATCCCCGCGGTGCCGCCTATGTGCTCGGGCGCGAGCGCGGCAGCCTGTCGAAGGCGATGGTGGAGAAGTGCGACTTCGTAGTGCGTATCCCGACCCGTTTCTGCATCAACGTCGCGACGGCGGGTGCCATCGTCATGTACGATCGCATGTTGAGTCTGGGGCGGTTTGCGGAACGTCCGGTGACGCCCCATGGGCGGCCGACCCCGTTGCCCGAGCACATCTTCGGCCCGGCCAAGGGATTGCGGTCGCGGCAGTCGGCATGACCGGAAATCCGAGCCCCCTGGACTGGCAAATGACATCCCTCACGCATATGTTTGCTGCGCCATGAAAATCATTCCCTTAGCCGCGGCCGCCTTGTCGGCGTGCCTGTCCATTTCTTCGGCCGGTGCCCAGGAACAACGGGTGATCGGCGAATATCGAGACTGGGTCGGTGTGACCTACCAGGAAGACGGCAAGGACGTCTGCTACATCTACAGCTTTCCGAAATCGGAGGAAGGCGACTACACCCGCCGCGGCCCGGCCTATGTCCAGGTCACCCGGCGTGTCGCCACCGGCGCGAAGGACGTGGTGAGCTTCGAGGCCGGTTATCCCTACGATCAGGACAGCAACGTCACCGTCTCGGTCGACGGCGGTAACCGGTTCGAGCTGTTCACCCACCCGCAGACGCCGGAAACCGCGTGGGCGCCGGATGACAGCACCGACAAGGCGCTGGTCGAAGCGATGCGGAAGGGCGTCAAGATGACCGTGCGCGGCCGGTCCTCGCGCGGCACCGACACCTCCGACAGCTATTCTCTGTTGGGCTTCACCGACGCGCATCAGGCGATCGCCAAGGCCTGCGGCGGATGACCACCGCCGTTGCCACCGCACCGGAGATCCGGTTGGAGGATGCCGACGCCGGCCTTCTGATCGACCTCGTCGGGCTGTCGCGCGAGGAACTCGTCCAGCAGATGGCGGCGATCGGCGAGCCCGCCTTCCGCGCCAAGCAGCTCTGGCATTGGATCTACCATCGCGGCGTCACCGATTTCGATGCGATGACGACCATTGCCAAGCCTTTGCGGGCGCGTCTGGCCGAACGCTTCGCCGTCCGACGGCCGCAGGTCAGCAATGTGCAGCTTTCCGAGGACGGCACGCGGAAATGGCTGCTCCGCTTCGGCGACGGCAACGAGGCGGAGTCGGTGCACATCCCTGAGGAGGACCGCGGCGCGCTCTGCATTTCCTCCCAAGTCGGCTGCACGCTCACCTGCAAGTTCTGCCATACCGGCACCCAGAAACTGGTGCGGAACCTCGCCGCCGGTGAGATCGTCGGCCAGCTCATGATCGCGCGGGATACGATCGGCGAATGGCCGTCGCCGGCCGATGCGCGGATGATCTCGAACGTCGTGATGATGGGGATGGGCGAGCCGCTCCTGAACTACGACAACGTCGCGAAGGCCATCCGCATCATGATGGACGGCGAGGGCATCGCCTTGTCGAAGCGGCGGATCACCCTGTCCACGGCGGGCGTGGTGCCGATGATCGAGCGCTGCGGAGCGGAGCTCGGCGTCAATCTCGCCATCTCGCTTCATGCCGTTCGCGACGACATCCGCGACGAGATCGTGCCGATCAACCGCAAATATCCGATCGCCGAACTGCTGCAGGCCTGCCGGACCTATCCGACCAGCAACAACGCCCGCCGCATCACCTTCGAATACGTCATGCTGAAGGGCGTGAACGATTCGGATGCCGATGCCCATGCCCTGGTGGCGATGCTCAGGGGCATTCCGGCCAAGGTGAATCTGATTCCGTTCAATCCCTGGCCGGGGGCACCGTTCGAATGTTCGTCGAACAACCGAATCCGCGCCTTTGCCCAGATCGTCAACGACGGCGGCTATTCCTCGCCGGTGCGCACGCCGCGCGGCCGCGACATCCTCGCCGCGTGCGGACAGCTGAAGAGCGCCAGCGAGAAGGTGCGGGCGTCCCAGCGCGGCGCAGCGGTGCCGGCGGCCTGATCCGGCCATGCCGTTCCCTCTGCCACTCGGCGGCAGCCTGATCGTTGCGCTGGTCCTGATCGTCCCGATCTGGCGGATCTTCGTCCGCGCCGGACTGAACCCGGCGCTCTCTCTACTGGTCTTCATTCCTGTCGTCGGATTCTTCGTCGTCGCGGCGATCCTCGGCCTCAGCCGGTGGGGCCCCGACGAGCCCGACTCGACCGACGGCCCGCCTAGCTCGGCGACGCCATGAGCATGCACGGCTTCTACTACGAGCACACGTTCTCATGGTTGCCGCTGCTCGGGTTCGGGCTGTTCGTGTGGTTCCTGGTGCGCATCCTCCATAAGTCCGGACACTCCGGCTGGTGGGTGCTGGTGATGTTCGTTCCCCTGATCAATGTGGTCGCGGTCTGGCTCTACGCCTTCGCCGAATGGCCGTTCGACCACGGCGTCGAAGAGGGCTGGGAGGGCGTCGACCGGACCACGGCGGGACGGCTTCGCGAGCTCGATACCCTCCGCCGCCAGGGGCTGATCTCTGAAGAGGAATACGCGGCCCGCCGCAAGGCGATCCTCGATGGCATCTGAGGGCCTGACCCTCCGGCCTGCCGTCCCTGCCGACCTGCCGATGCTGGAAATCTGGGCCCGTGCCGCCGCGGCGGGTGACGGCCCGCCTTTCATCGCCGTCACGTTCTCCACCTTCGAGAAAGAGCCGGGCCGGGGCAGCCTGCTGATCGTCGAGGATGCGGGGACCGAAGCGGGCTACGTCGTCCTCTCCCGCCTTTGGTCCAACCGTCTCCGCGGCGAGGTCGCGATAATCGACGACATGCATGCCGAGGGCATCGACCAACACCTGATCGAGTTCGAAGTGCGCCGCTTCGCCAGCGAACACGGTCTCTCAGTGGTGCTGGGCCGAGACGAGACCGGTCACTTGGTGGAGAGTGCCTGACTCTCCAGCCGTCATGCCCGCGCAGGCGGGCAACCAGATGCCGTGCACAAGTTCCCTGCGGTCATCGCGTGGTGCTGGGTTCCCGCCTGCGCGGGAACGACGCGAGAAGGTGGCGCCACCCCGTGTCATCACGACGATCGCTGGTGTATAAGTCGCGCCGCGGAAACGGGCTTGAGTGAAAGGAACGGACATGGCCGGTGACGTGAAGAAGGTGGTTCTCGCCTATTCGGGCGGACTCGACACGTCGATCATCCTGCGCTGGCTGCAGGAGGTCTATGGTTGCGAGGTGGTCACCTTCACCGCCGACCTGGGGCAGGGCGAGGAGCTGGAGCCGGCACGGCAGAAGGCCGAGCTGATGGGGATCAAGGAGATCTTCGTCGAGGACCTGCGTGAGGAATTCGTCCGCGACTACGTCTTCCCGATGTTTCGTGCCAACGCGCTCTACGAGGGCATCTACCTGCTCGGCACCTCGATCGCCCGGCCGCTGATCGCCAAGCGCCAGATCGAGATCGCCGAGGCGACCGGCGCCGACGCCGTCGCCCACGGTGCCACCGGCAAGGGTAATGACCAGGTCCGCTTCGAGCTCGGCTACTACGCGCTGAAGCCCGACATCCGGGTGATCGCGCCGTGGCGGGAATGGGACCTCAATTCGCGGACCGCCCTCATCGACTACGCCGAGAAGCACCAGATCCCGGTCCCCCGCGATAAGCGTGGCGAGGCGCCCTATTCGACCGACGCCAACCTTCTCCACATTTCGTACGAGGGGAAGGTGCTGGAAGACCCGTGGATCGAGCCCGACGAGGACATGTTCACGCGCTCGGTCTCGCCGGAGACGGCCCCCGACAAGCCGACCTATGTCGAGATCGCGTTCGAGAAGGGCGATCCGGTGGCGGTCGACGGCGAGCGCCTGAGCCCCGCCGCTCTTCTCACCAAGCTCAACGAGCTGGGCGGCGCCAACGGCGTCGGCCGTGTCGATCTGGTCGAGAACCGCTTCGTCGGCATGAAGTCGCGCGGCGTCTACGAGACGCCCGGCGGCACGGTGCTGCTGGCGGCGCGGCGGGGCATCGAAAGCCTGACCCTCGACCGCGGCGCGATGCATTTGAAGGACGAGCTGATGCCGCGTTATGCGGAGCTGGTCTACAACGGCTTCTGGTGGTCGCCCGAGCGCAAGATGCTGCAGGCGGCAATCGACGAGTCCCAGCAGCACGTCACCGGCACGGTCCGAGTGAAGCTGTTCAAGGGCAGCGCCTCGGTGGTCGGACGCAAGTCGCCCAACTCCCTCTACAACCAGGACATCGTCACCTTCGAGGCCGATCAGGTCTACGACCAGAAGGACGCGCAAGGCTTCATCAAGCTCAACGCCCTGCGCCTCAGGCTCTTGAGCCAGCAGGGTCGCTGACGAACCAAGGGCCGTCCGTAAGGGCGGCCCTTTTTGTTGATATTTATCAACCTAGAAGATTTTCCAGTCTCACACGCGTAGCGTGTTGCCTGAGGCACGCGTAGGCTTGCCCATACCGCGAAAGCGGTAACCCTACTGGGGGCATCGGCGCACTATTTTGTATCGTATCGCCGCAGACTCCTATGCCGGCACTCGTTTTGTTAACGTACGGTAAGGAGCGGCGAGCCAAATTTGACGAATGGCTGGAATCCTCGGAGTTCTTCTCCAATGCAGGCGATGGTGGCAGCTTGCCCCCAAGTCGGTAACAGTACGGCCTCGGGTCGCAGACGTTACACAACCTTGCCGACCGCGCTCGGCGGGCTCGCCGAGGATATGCCACGATGACCGATGGGCGGGACGAGATTGAAAAGGCGCTGGCCGCAGAGCAACTCCGGGCCGAGCGCGCCGAGTCCCGCCTCGACGATGTAATCGAAGGCCTTTCCGAAGGGTTCGTTCTTTATGGTCCCGACGGCAGACTGATCCGCTGCAACAACCGATTTCGCGAGCTTTTCAGTCACACTGCCGACCGTTTTCAACCCGGCACCCATTTCGAGGACATCATTCGTGACGCTGCGGCGCGTGAAGGATTCCCCGATGCCGCCGGACGCGAGCAGGCATGGATCGAGGAGCGCATCGCGGCCCATCGCGATCCCGGTCCTTCCGGCGAGCTCAGACTCGCTGACGGGAAGACCCTGCTGGTCAGCGGCCGGCGCACGCGCGACGGTGGCCTCGTCCGCCTCTACACCGACATCACCGCCTTCAAGGAAGCCGAGGCCGGCCGGCGGGACATCGATGCGCGGTTTCGGAGCATCGCCGAAAACCTGCCGGGGATCGTTTTCCGGCGGGTCCTGAAGCCGGGCGGTCGGATCGAAATGCCCTATGTCAGCGCATCGATCCGCGATGCCATGGGGCTCGACGCGGAAGCCCTGCAGGACGATCCGACTTTGTGGCTGTCTCCGATCCATCCCGAGGACGTCGAAGGGGTGATCGCCGCCCATCACGAGTCGGCGCGCCAGCTTTCCTGGCTCGATTATCAGTTCCGGGTCGTCCTGCCGGACGGAACGATTCATTGGATGCGCAGCGTCTCCAAGCCTCACCGCCTGGACAACGGAGAGGTTCACTGGGACGGCGTCTCGGTGGACATCACCGAGCAGAAGAAGGCCGAGGAGCAGCTCAGCTATCTGGCCTTCAACGATCCCCTGACCGGGCTTTACAACCGTGCGCTGTTCAACGACCGGCTCGAACACTGCCTTGCCCACGCGAAACGGTCAGGCACGATGGCGGCAGTCTTCTATCTGGACCTCGACCATTTCAAGGACGTGAACGATACGCTGGGCCATGCCTTCGGCGACCAGCTGCTGAAGGCGGTGGCGCGGCGTCTGCGCTCGATTTTCCGTGAGACCGACTCGATCAGCCGTCTGGGCGGCGACGAGTTCGCCATGGCGCTGTCGGAGGTGCCGAGCCAGCGCGAGGCGAAGACGATCGCCGGCCGGCTCGTCGCCGGCATGGGGAAACCGTTTCGGATCGCGCGCCACAGCATCAATGTCGGCGTCAGTGTCGGTGTGGCGATGGTGGTTCCCGAACCCGGCAGGCGATCGCGCCGCGAGTGGGCGACCGAGGTCCTGAAGCAGGCCGACATCGCCCTCTACGAAGCCAAACGGTCGGGGCGGAACAACTACCGTTTCTACGAAGCGCATATGCACGCCGAGGCGCAGTCCAGGATGTCGCTGCGCCAGATGCTCCACGAAGCGACGGAGCGCCAGGAGTTCGAGCTTCATTACCAGCCGCAGGTCGATCTGTGCTCGGGCGCGCTGGTCGGGCTGGAGGCTCTGATCCGTTGGCGCCATCCCGAGCTCGGGCTGCAGCGCCCCGACCAGTTCATTCCGATCGCCGAGGAGTCGGGCCTGATCGTTCCGATCGGCGACTGGGTGCTGCACGAGGCCTGCCGCCAGATGGTCGCGTGGCATGCCGAGGGTTTGCCGAAGGTATCCGTGGCCGTGAACGTGTCCGGCGTTCAGATTCAGAGGTCCGATCTCGTCGGCGGGGTTCGCCGCGCGGTCGAAGAGAACGGGCTCGATCCGCAGCACCTCGAGATCGAGCTCACCGAAAGCAGCATCATGACGCGGTCGGAATTCGTCATCGGCATGCTGGAGGATCTTCGTGACCTCGGCGCGCGGCTGGCGATCGACGATTCCGGGACCGGGTATTCGTCCTTCGCCTACCTGCGTGCCTTTCCGATCGACCGCCTGAAGATCGACCAGCTCTTCGTCCGGCACATGGCGGAGGGGTCCGACGACGAGGCGATCGTCAGGGCGATCATCGCCGTCGCGCGCAGCCTCGGCCTCGATCTCGTCGCCGAAGGGATCGAGACCGAAACCCAGGCCCATTTCCTGAAGCAGGAAGGTTGCGGCATCGGTCAGGGCTATCTCTACAGCCCGCCTCTCCCGGCGGCGGATTGCACGGCTTTTCTCCGGCAAAGAGCCTGCGACAAGCGGAAGTAAGCGCGCCGCCCCGTCTTCAGCCCAGCAGGAAGTCCACGAGCATGCCCGTCTGGGCGGCGTGCATCGCCACGCCGGTTACGGTAAGGCATCCGCGGTCGCGGGCCGCCTGGACGAGCGCCGTTACGGGCGGGGCCGTAACCGCATCGGCGACTGCCGTCCCGGACGTCAGTTTCTCGACGTCGACCGGCAGCGGATCGTCCGGGCGCATGCCGAGAGGCGTCACGTTCACGACGAGGTCGAAGCCGGTCGGGTCGGTATCGCCTAGCGAAATGGTGGTGCTGCTACGCGCGGAGAGGCCGGCGACCAGACGGTCGCGGCGCCCGGCGTCGACGTCGTGAATCGCCAGCGCGGCTACCCCCGCTTCGACCAAAGCGAGCGCGACCGCCGACACGGCGCCGCCGGCTCCGACCAGAAGGGCGCGCTTGCCGGCGGCTTCCCACCCCGCGTCCGCCAGGGCACCTGTCAGGCCGGCCCCGTCGAACATGTCGCCATGCCAGCGGCCGGTCGTCCGGTCGCGTCGGAGGACGTTGATCGATTCGAGGAAGCGGGCGCCGGGCGATGCGTCGTCGGCGTGGCGGTAGCCGGCGAACTTGTGCGGGACCGTGAACACCAGCCCGTCCAGGTTCCGGAGCCGCTTCACGCCGTCCATGAATTGGTCGAAATCGTCCGCCGCGACGTGAAGCGGGACCAGCACAGCGTCGACGCCGCGCTCGGCGAACATGCGGGTCAGTACGGCCGGCGACTTCACCTGCGCGATCGGGTCGCCGACGATTCCGAACAGACGCGTCGCTCCGGTCAACTTCATTTCCTCGCCCCCCTTCAGGCCGTCGATCCTCCCGCTGTCGCGAGGATGGCTTGCATGAGTGAATGAGCGTCGCCCGCGACGTGGATCACCTTGCGCCGGTCCTTCTCCCCGGCGGTGATGGTGATCGAGCGGGCCGGGACACGCCAGGCCTTGGCGAGCAGCTTGACCAGCGCGGCATTGGCCGCGCCGTCCACCGGCGGTGCGGTTACCCGGACCTTCAACAAGGCCTTGCCGTCTGCGTCTTGCGTCACGCCCTCGATGCCCGCGCGGGACGCTTTGGGCATCAGGCGGACCGCGACGGTGACGCCGTCCGTGACGGCGGAGAAGGGCGACTCTTCCGGTTCCGTAGTCATGCGCCAATCCTATACAGTCGCGCCAAAATTCGGAGCAGCGATGTCGGAGCCTGCAGCCGTTTCCCGCCACTATGCCGAACCCGGATTCGACCTGCAGCGCGTGTTCGATGCCGCGGTGGTCATGCCGTCGCTTCTCCGGCCGACGATCGGGGCCGCCCTCAGGTCGGTCTATGCCCAGGCGTTCTCGGGAACGATCCAGATTCTGATCGGGATCGACGATCCCGCCGCCGACCGCACGGTTCTTCAGCCGGCCCTCGCCGAACGGCCGCCCCACTGCGTCGTCACGGTGGTCGATCTGGGCTACTCCACCTCGGAACGGCGCGGCGGCGTGCACAAGGATTACTCCGGCGGGGCTTTGCGGACGATCCTGAGCTACATGGCGAACAGCCGCTATCTCGCCTATCTGGACGATGACAACTGGTGGCACCGCGAGCATCTGGCGAGTTTGCGGGCAGCGATCCGTGGCGCCGACTGGGCGTGGTCGCTGCGCTGGTTCGCCGATGCCGAAACCGGGCAGCCGCTCTGCATCGACGAATGGGAATCGGTGGGGCCTGCCGCCGGGGTGTTCGCCAAGCGGTTCGGCGGCTGGGTCGATCCCAACTGTCTGATGATCAACAAGGGCGCCTGCGAGGCCGTGCTTGCCGCGTGGTCCCTGCCGTTGACCGTCGATCAGATGACCGGTGACCGTCAGGTCTTTCGCGCTCTGGTCAACCGCTTCCGACCGGCCGCGACGGGGCGCGCGACTACCTATTATCGCATGGGCTTTCACGACCCGAACCACGAGAAGCGAATGACGGCGATCCGAGCACGGCTCGCCCAGAATCAACCTGAGTGCGCGAAAGACGGACAATGACGATCAAGACCGAAAGGCTGGAGTTCCGCGGCGCGACCGGCGCCACCCTCGCTGCACGTCTGGACCGGCCGATGGTGCCGCCCCGGGCCTATGCGCTGTTCGCCCACTGCTTCACCTGTTCGAAGGACCTGTTCGCGGTATCGCGGATCGCCGAGGGTCTCGCCGCTGAGGGCATCGCCGTGCTGCGCTTCGACTTCACCGGCCTCGGCAGCAGCGAGGGCGAGTTCGCGAACACCGATTTCTCCTCGAATGTCGGCGACCTGATCGCCGCTGCGGACTTCCTGCGGTCCGAATACGCGGCACCCGAGATCCTGGTGGGCCACAGCTTCGGCGGCACGGCTGTGCTTGCGGCGGCTCAGGCGATCCCCGAGGCCAAGGCGGTGGCCACCATCGGCGCGCCGTTCGATCCCGGCCATGTCCGTCACCTGCTGAAAGACTCGATCGCCGAGATCGAGCGGACGGGCCGTGCCGAGGTCGAGCTCGCCGGACGCAGCTTCCGGATCGAGAAAGGCTTCCTCGACGATATCGCCGAGCAACGAATGGGCGAGCGGCTGGCGAAGCTCGGCAAGGCGTTGCTGGTCTTCCACGCACCGCTGGACGATCAGGTCGGGATCGAGAACGCGACCGAGATATTCTCCCATGCTCGCCACCCCAAGAGCTTCGTCTCGCTCGATGGGGCAGACCATCTGCTCACCGACCGCGCGGACGCGGTCTATGTGGCGGGCGTCCTCGCGGCGTGGTCGGCGCGCTACGTGCCTCTGCGGCAGTCCGACTGGCCCGAGCCGAAGGCCGCTCCCGACGAGGTGGTCGTCGCGGAGACCAGGGAAGGGACGTTCCCGCAGGTGATCGCCGCCGGACCGCACCGGCTGCGGGCTGACGAACCGGAGTCTTACGGCGGCTTCGACAGCGGACCGACGCCCTATGGGCTACTGCTCGCCGGGCTCGGCGCCTGCACCTCGATGACGATGCGTCTCTATGCCAACCGCAAGGAATGGCCGGTCGAGCGGTTCTCGGTTCGCCTGCGTCACGAGAACATCCACGCCGAAGATTGCGAGGACTGTGAAAGCCGGGAGGGCATGGTGGCGCTGATCGAGCGCGAGATCACGATCGAGGGCGATCTCGACGACGAGCAGCGGGCATCGCTGATGCGGATCGCCGACCGCTGCCCGGTGCACCGCACGCTTACCCATGAAATCAGGATCAGGACCCACCTTGCGGAGAAATAGCCCTAGCCGATGGACTGCCTCCGTTAAATCGGCCATCATCGCTCCGCAAAGACCGGCGGAGACCGGCGAATGAGAAGGGATTGGGGAGGTTGATGCCGGCCGCGACGGTAAGCGAACGCGAAGAGTCGCAGGCAATGGCGACGCCGGAACGGACCCGGACGGCAGCGCCACTTCTGAAGGTCGAGGGCATTACGGTGCGCTTCGGCGGCATCGTCGCTCTGGACGGTGTTTCCTTCGATGTCGAGAGCGGTCTCGTCGCCGGACTGATCGGCCCCAACGGCGCCGGCAAGACGACTCTCTTCAACTGCCTGAGCCGCCTCTACAAAGCCAATGAAGGCGACATCCTGATCGACGGGCGCTCGATCGTGGGGTCGACGCCCCACGCGATGCCGGGCTTCGGCATCGGCCGTACCTTCCAGAACCTCGCCTTGTTCCAGACCATGACGGTGCTGGAGAACGTGATGGTCGGCTGCCATAGCCGCACCCGGGCCGACTTCCTGGGCAGCGCCCTGCGCCTGCCATGGATCCGCAGCGAAGAATCGCGCGCCCGCGAGGATGCGATCGAGATGATCAGCTTCCTCGGCCTGGACGACGTCGCTCATGTGACGGTGGCGAGCCTGCCCTTCGGGACCCGTAAGAAGGTCGAGCTGGCCCGCGCCCTAGCCGGGAAGCCGCGTCTCTTGCTTCTCGACGAGCCGGCGGGCGGCATGAACCACGATGCGGTCGAGGAACTGATCGCGCTGATCCACGACATCCGCGAGCGGCTGGGCATCACCGTCCTGGTGCTCGAACATCACATGAACCTGGTGATGCGGGTGTCGGACAAAGTCATCGCTCTCGATTTCGGCCGCAAAATCGCCGATGGCACCCCTGACGAGGTCCGCAGCGATCCGGAGGTGATCCGCGCCTATCTGGGGAAGGACGCCTGATGGCGGCCCTGCTGGAGGCGGACAAGCTGGAAGCCTTCTACGGGCCTTCCAAGGTTCTTCACGGGATCGATTTCGCCCTGCCGGAAGGGGGCGTCACCGCCATCCTCGGCGCCAACGGCGCCGGCAAGACGACGACCTTGCGGGCGCTGTGCGGGATGATCCGCACCGGCGGCACGGTCCGCTTCGACGGCAAGCGTATCGACGGCCGCGCCACCGAGAGCATCGTCCGTCTTGGCATCGCCCATGTGCCGGAAGGGCGCGGGACCTTCGCCAAGATGACGGTCGATGAGAACCTGCGCCTGGGATCGTTCACCCGCCGCAAGAAGGCCGAGATCGAGGCCGACTTCGAGCACATGTTCGCGATGTTCCCGCGTCTCGCCGAGCGCCGCCACCAGCAGGCAGGCACCCTTTCGGGCGGCGAGCAGCAGATGCTGGCCATCGCCCGCGCGCTGATGCTGAGACCCCGGCTGATGCTGCTCGACGAACCGTCCTTCGGTCTCGCGCCGCTGATCGTCCAGGACATCTTCGCGATCCTCGCCCGCATCAACCGCGAGGACCGGGTGAGCATGCTGGTGGTCGAGCAGAACACCGCCTTGGCGCTGGAACTCGCCGACTATGCTTATGTCCTGGAGACCGGACGGGTGGTGATGTCCGGCCCGGCGGACGAGATCGCCAGCGACGAGAGCGTCAGACGCTCCTATCTGGGCTATTGAGGGAGGCGCCGGGAGCACGATGGAACTCGTTCTGCAACAGGTTCTCTCCGGCCTTGCCACCGGGGGCATTTATGCCAGCGTCGCCCTGGCGGTGGTGATGATCTACCAGGCGATCGAGCACTTCAATTTCGCCCAGGGCGAGATGGCGATGTTCAGCACCTACGTCGCCTGGTCGCTGATCCAGATCGGCATGCCGTATTGGGTGGCCTTCGGGCTCACGCTGGTGATCTCCTTCATCGGCGGCGTGCTGATCGAGCGGATCGTCCTGAGGCCGCTGCACCGGGCGCCGATCCTGTCGCAGATCATCGCCTTCATCGCGCTGTTCGTGATCTTCAACAGCGTCGCCGGCTGGATCTTCACCTACACGATCAAGCCCTTCCCCAGCCCGTTCCCGGAGGAGCCGATCTTCGGCACCTTCATCAGCACCCATCAGGTCGGCGTGATCGGGGTGACGCTGGTGATGCTGGGGATCCTGTTCGTCTTCTTCAATTTCAGCCGCATCGGCCTCGCCATGCGGGCAGCGGCGCAGAATCCGGAATCGAGCCGGCTGGTGGGCATTCCGGTCGGCTGGATGACGGCGCTGGGCTGGGGGCTCGCCTCCGCCATCGGTGCCGTCGCCGGGATGATGGTGGCGCCGATCGTGTTCCTGGAACCCAACATGATGGTCGGCATCCTGCTCTACGGCTTTGCCGGCGCCCTGCTGGGCGGGGTGACCAGCCCGACCGGGGCGGTGGTCGGCGGCTTCCTGGTCGGTGTGATCGAGAATCTGGTCGGCACCTTCGTTCCCTTCATCGGCACCGAGCTCAAGCTGACGGTGGCGCTGGTGATCATCGTCGGCGTGCTGACCATCAAGCCGAGCGGCCTGTTCGGCCGGCCGGTCGTGACGCGGGTGTAGGCGATGGCGGCAATCGAATCAGGAGCGGGCGCCGTGATTCGCATCGCCGGCCTCACCCGTCGTCAATGGGCGGCGCTGGCGCTGGTCCTGGGCCTTGCGGTCGCGTTCCTGCTGCCGATGGTCGTGACGGACTATCGGTCGTTCCAGTTCACGCTGGTGATCATCTACGCGATCGCGCTGATGGGGCTCAATCTGCTGACCGGCTATAACGGCCAGATCTCCATCGGCCACGGGGCGTTCTATGCGATCGGCGCCTATACCGCGGCGATCATGATGGACCGGTGGGAGATCGCCTACTACTGGACCCTGCCGGCGGCGGGCGTGGTGTGCCTGGTTTCCGGCTTCCTGTTCGGTCTGCCCGCGCTCCGGCTGGAGGGGCTTTACCTCGCTCTGGCGACGTTCGCCCTCGCCGTCGCCACGCCGCAGATCCTCAAATATTTCGACAGCTGGACCGGCGGTGTTCAGGGGATCGTGCTGTTCAAGCCCGACCCGCCCTTCGGACTGCCGCTCAGTCAGGACCAATGGCTCTACTATTTCTCGCTGGCGATAGCCCTGGTCATGTTCTGGGCGGCATGGAACCTGATCCACAGCCGTATCGGCCGCGCCATCGTCGCCATCCGCGACCATCCGATCGCCGCGCAGACGATGGGCATCAATGCGCCGCTCTATAAGTCCATGACCTTCGGCGTCAGCGCCCTCTACACCGGCGTCGCCGGGGCGCTGGGGGCGATCGTGGTGCAGTTCGTAGCGCCGGACAGCTTCTCGGTGTTCCTGTCGATCAGTTTCCTGGTCGGTGCGGTGGTCGGCGGCCTCGCCTCGTTCACCGGCGCGATCTATGGCGGGCTGTTCGTCGTCTTCATCCCCAATATCTCGGAGGAGATCTCCCAGGCCGCGCCTTGGGCGATCTACGGCGCCTTCCTGCTGGTGTTCATGTACGTGATGCCGTCCGGCATCGCAGGATTCCTCAGGCGAATCGGTGCGTGGATTGCACGGCGTAATGCTTCATGATGAGGTCTGAGAGTGAGCGGGCCGGCGACAAGGCCCGCGCTTGAAGGAGAGGAGACCAAGGATGATGCGCATGATCGGCCGCCACAGTGCGGCGATTTTCGTTGCGGCGGCTCTCTCGGCCGGCTCCGCGGCGGCGGCGAATTACGGTCCCGGCGTCACCGACACCGAGATCAAGCTGGGTAGCACCAACCCGTTCAGCGGTCCGGCGTCGGCCTATGGCACGATCGCCAAGGCGGCGTCGGCCTATTTCGACAAGGTCAATGCCGAGCAGGGCGGCGTGAATGGCCGCAAGATCGATTTCATCATGCGCGACGACGGCTACAGCCCGCCGAAGACGGTGGAACAGGCGCGGAAGCTCGTCGAGCAGGATCAGGTGCTGGCGATGTTCCAGAACCTCGGCACGCCGACCAACACCGCGATCGTCAAATACCTGAACGCGAAGAAGGTCCCGCACCTGTTCGTGGCCACCGGCGCGTCGAAATGGGACCAGCCCGACAAGTATCCCTGGACCACCGGCTGGCAGCCGAGCTACCAGACTGAGGCCAAGGTCTACGCCAAGTACATCCTGGAGAATCTCCCCAACGCCAAGATCGGGATCCTCTACCAGAACGATGACTACGGTAAGGACTACCTGGAGGGCTTCCACGAAGGGCTGGGCGACAAGGCCAAGGACCTGATCGTCGCCGAGGTGTCCTACGAGGTCACCGACCCGACGGTGGATTCCCAGATCATCTCGCTGAAGGACAGCGGGGCCGACGTCTTCTTCAACGTGACGACGCCCAAGTTCGCCGCGCAGGCGATCCGCAAGGCCTACGATATCGGCTGGCATCCGACGCAGTTTCTGAACAACGTCTCGACGTCGAAGGCGGCGGTCATCGATCCGGCCGGCGTGGAGAAGGCCAAGGGCATCATCTCCTCCTACTACTTGAAGGACCCGACCGATCCCCAGTGGAACGACGATCCGGCGGTCCAGGCCTATCGGGAGTTCATGGCCCAGTACTATCCGGATGGTGATCCGGCCGACCTGTTCAATATCTACGGGTATGCGGTCGCCCAGCTGATGGTCGAAGTGATCCGGAAGTGCGGTGACGACCTCACCCGCGAAAACCTGATGAAGCAGGCGCTGAGCGTGGACCACTTTGAAATCGCCACCCTGCTGCCGGGCATTTCGGTGACCACCGGACCGGACGACCATGCGGCGCTCGAACAGCTTCAGCTTCAGCAGTTCGACGGCAAGGAGTGGGTGCTGTTCGGGGATATCGTCGGCACCGAATAGGCCGCTCCCCAAGCGACGGAGGAAAGCGTGATCGATCTCTACACCTGGCCGACGCCCAACGGGCACAAGGTCCATATCATGCTCGAGGAAACCGGCCTCGAGTACACGATCCACCCGATCGACATCTGGGCCGGCGCCCAGTTCGATCCCGCTTTCCTCAAAATCAGCCCCAACAACAAGATGCCGGCGATCGTCGACCAGGACGGACCGGACGGCGCCCCGATCTCGATCTTCGAATCGGGCGCCATCCTGCTGTATCTGGGCGAGAAGACAGGTCAGTACCTGCCGAAGGACGTGCGCGGCCGCTACGAGGTCATCCAGTGGCTGATGTTCCAGATGGGCGGCGTCGGGCCGATGCTGGGACAGGCGCATCATTTCCGGCAGTACGCGCCGGGGAAGATCGAATACGCGATCGACCGCTACACGAACGAGGCCAGCCGCCTCTACCGGGTGATCGACCGGCGTCTCGCCGACCACGAATATCTCGCCGGGCAGTATTCGATCGCCGACATGGCGACCTTCCCCTGGCTGCGCTCCTACGAGCGGCAGGGGCAGAACCTCGACGACTACCCGAACCTGAAGCGTTGGTTCCTGGCGATCTCAGACCGCCCGGCGGTACAGCGCGGCGTTCAGGTCCTCGCCGACCGCACCCGAAAGGGGCCGATGGACGACAAGGCCCGCGACGCCATGTTCGGGGCGATGCAGTACCAGAAACGGTAGAGCGCAAGCGGCTCCGTCATTGCGAGCCGGAGGCGAAGCAATCCAGACCGGCGGCTCTGGATTGCCGTGTCGCTGCGCGCCTCGCAATGATGCCCCAGCCCCCTTTCGTCGTCCCGCGCTGGCGGGAGCCCATGCGGCGAATGGCGAAGCACTGCGGGCAAGGCCGCGGCGCGCTGCCTGGATGCCCGCCTGCGCGGGCCTGACGGGTTGTGGGGGAACGGCGCCAGACACCATCCGCTCGCTTATTACTCTTCGTCGTTCCCGCGAAGCCTGCGCCCGCGAAGGCGGGTGGCGGGAACCCAGGACCTAGGCGAGGGACCGTCCCGGGCGAGGGACCGTCCCATTTTTCGCGCGTCCTCTGGATGCCACCTCCTCAGGCATGACGGAGTGAAGCCGGCGTTCTCCCCTCACTCGTAGCTCAGGCACACCTTGCCGAAATGCTGGCCGCTGGCGAGATAGTCGAGCGCGGCGCGGATTTCGGTGAACGGGAACACGCGGTCGACCACCGGCTCGATCCGGTTGATCTCGATCGCCCGGTTCATCGCTTCGAAAGCTTCGCGCGAGCCCACGGTGATCGCCTGGAGACGGAGGTTCTGGGTAACGACGGGGCCTAGGGGCAGCTCGACCGTATTGCCGGAGACGACGCCGATCAGAGCGATCTGACCGCCGACCCGGACCGCGCGGAGCGCCTGGGGCAGGGTGGCGGCCCCGCCCACATCGACGATCAGGTCGGCGCCGCGTCCTCCCGTCATGGCCTTGGCGAGCTTTCCCCAGTCCGGCGTCGTCCGATAGTTGATGACGTGATCGGCACCCAGCGCCCGCAGCCGTTCGAGCTTTTCGTCGCTGCTCGACGTCGCCACCACCTCCGCACCCAGGCATTTGGCGAACTGAAGCGCGAAGACCGAGACGCCGCCGCTGCCCTGGACGACCACCGTATCGCCGGCCGTGACGGCGCCTTGCGTCACCACTGCGCTCCATGCGGTGATCGCCGCACAGGGGAGGGTTGCCGCCTGGAGTTCGGAGAGGTGGGGCGGAGCGGGCACGACGCCTTCCGCATCGACGACCATGTATTCGGCGAGCGCCCCGTCGAGCGGACCGCCCAGCGCGGTCGACAGCTTCTCCGGCGTCGGCGGGCCGCTGATCCATTTCTGGCAGAAGATCGGACAGACGCGGTCGCCCACACCGACCCGTGTCACACCTTCGCCATGACCGACCACCTCGGCCACACAGTCGGAGACCGGGACGAGCGGGAGCTCGCCCGCGAACCGCCCGTAACCGCCCTTGCACATGACGATGTCGCGGAAGTTGATGGCGGCGGCACGTACCTTCAGCAGCACCTGCCCGGGACCGGGCTCCGGCCTTGGCCGTTCGGTAAGGACGAGGTTGTCGAGGCTCCATGCCTCGCGAAGCTCGACCACCTTCATCGCCTACCTCCTCTCACCACGAAATCGCTGCGAGAATAGCCTCGGCGCCCATGGCCGGTCACGGAAAGCAGCCACAACCGCGCCTTCCCACGGTAAAGTAGGATCGCCATGCCGCTCATATCGCTCTTCTCCACCTCCGAAACCGAAGGCGCCGGGCCGGAGCTGGTCATCACGCTCGACGGCTTCACCATGCATTTCGGCTATGGCAGTGCCGAACTGGCGCGGGACGAGCGCAACCGGCCGGTGCCGCGCAACCGGGTCAACGCCTACGTGATCGTCATCGACGGCCTTCTGCACGACGAAGCGAAGGGTTTCGACCTCGGTTCGATCCATCTGCGAATCGAAGGACATGCGGACCTGCCGACCCTGATCGAGGGAGTCGCCATCGGCGCCCTGCAGAAGGCCCGCGGTTCCGATGTGACGATCGAAGGCACGATCCATCTGCCACGGACGATGGTGCGCGATCTCGGTTCCGCTCTCCGTCAGTCGCCGGAGGCACGCCTGCGTCTCTATACGGCACGGCCCGAAAAGAACGGCTCCGCCCGGGCGACGGCGCGTCAGATACTGGGAATCTCGGCCTCGCTGCTGATGGCCCGCGGCCTCGCGCGATCCAGGAAAGTCTGAGGCGAGTCCGTTCCATTTGCCATCCTCGTGCTCGACACGAGGATGGCGGTGGTGGAGGGGGCGCTCCGCCCTCAGCCTTCGCTCTGCGGCTGTTTGCCGTAGGTCCTGAACTTCTCCAGCACCCGCGTCATCTCATCGTCCGGCAACAGCACCGGCTCGCCCCCTTGCCGGGCGTACCAGTACTGGCGGGCGAGCGTCTCGATTTCGACCGCAAGGGCCATCGTCTTTTCCAGCGACGGACCCAGACAAATCATGCCGTGATTGGCGAGCAGGCAGGCCTTGCGGTCGGTCAGCGCGGCGGCGGCGTGGACCGCCAGTTCGGCCGTACCGAAGGTCGCATAGTCGGCGCAACGGATCGACGTGCCGCCGGCGACAGCGACCATGTAGTGGAAGGCGGGGATGTCGATTCGAAGGCAGGAAAGCGCGGTGCAGAATGTCGCGTGGGTATGGACGATGGCGATCGCGTCGGCGCGGGCGGCGAGGATGTCGCGATGCATGCGCCATTCGCTCGACGGCAGAAGGCCGCCGCGTGCCGTGCCGTCGAAATCCATCGCGACGATACCGCCCGGTGTCAGCGCATCATAAGGAACCCCCGACGGCGTCACCAGAAAGCCGCCGTCGTTGGTGCGAACGCTGATATTGCCCGACGTGCCTTGATTGATGCCCAGCGTATTCATCGACCGGCAGGCGTCGATGATCGCCTGGCGCAGTTCGATCGTATCGGCCGGTACGCTCACGCCGATTTACGTTCAGGGTAGAGGCTCAGCAGACCGTCCTTCGTCGCCGGGCAGACCCCACGCTCGGTGACCAGTCCGGTGACGTAGCGGCGCGGCGATACGTCGAAGGCGTAGTTGGCGGCCGGGCTGCCCTCGGGGGTCACGGTCACCGTCACCACCGTGCCGCCCGACGTCCGGCCGGTGATGCGGGTGACCTCGGCCGCGTCGCGCTCCTCGATCGGGATGGTCGCGCCGTCCTCGATCGTCCAGTCGATCGTCGAATAGGGCAGGGCGACGTAGAACGGCACGCCGTTGTCATGCGCCGCCAGCGCCTTCAGATAGGTGCCGATCTTGTTGCAGACATCGCCGCCGGCGGTGGTGCGGTCGGTGCCGACGATGCATAGGTCGACCAGACCGTGCTGCATCAGATGGCCGCCGACATTGTCGGCGATCACCGTGTGGGGAACGCCATGGCGGCCGAGCTCCCACGCCGTCAGCGAGGCGCCCTGGTTGCGGGGGCGCGTCTCGTCGGCCCAGACATGGACCGGGATGCCCGCGTCATGGGCCATGTAGATCGGCGCGAGGGCAGTGCCCCAGTCGACGGTGGCGAGCCAGCCGGCATTGCAGTGGGTGAGGAGGTTGAGCCGGTCGGGCCGGCCTTTCTCCTCCCACAGATCGCGGATCACGCCGAGGCCATGCTCGCCGATCGCCCGGCAGGTGGCGACGTCGTCGTCGCAGATTTCGGCGGCGCAGGCATAGGCCGCCGCCACGCGCTCGTCCCGCGGACGGTTGCGCAGTCGGTCGCGCATCGCATCCAGCGCCCAGCGCAGGTTGACCGCTGTCGGCCGGGTGGCCAGCAGCATAGCGTAGGCGGCGTCCAGCGCTTCGTCCGACGGGTCGTCGCGCATGGCGAGGCAGATGCCGTAGGCGGCGGTGGCGCCGATCAGCGGTGCGCCGCGAACGGTCATGCCGCGGATCGCCTCCGCCGCGTCCGCCGCCGTCGTCAGGCGCGCGACGGCGAAGGCATGCGGCAGTCGCGTCTGGTCGATTACCCGGACCGACCAGCCGTCGTCATCGACCCAGATGCTGCGATAGGGAATGCCGTCGATCTTCATTGCAGGCGGAAGGTAGTCGCGACCGCCACCCCCCGGCAAGGGGCGGTACTGCTAATCCCGAACGAAGGTGACCACTTCGATGCGGTTACCGTCGGGATCGCGGACGAAGGCGGCGAAGTAGCTGGCGTGGTATTCGGGCCGGAAACCGGGCGCACCGTCGTCGGTGCCGCCCTCCGTCAGGGCGGCGGCGTGAAACGCGCGGACGGCTTCGGGCGACCGCGCGCGCAGGCAGACGTGAAAGCCATCGGACGGTGCCGCCGCGCCGGAGCGCAGGTTGATCCAGAACTCGGGGTAGCGTTTCCCGAAGCCCACCGTCGTCTCCCGCTCGACGAGTCGGGTATGGCCGAGCGGCGCCAGCACCGCATCGTAGAACCGGGCGGCGGTGCTAAGATCGCCGACGACAATGGAGACGTGGTCGATCATCGGTCGCGGCTCACGGGAAGATCGGGGAGGTCGGATTGGAGGCACGGACAACGGTCGTCACCGGGGCGGCGCAGGGGATCGGGCGGGCCATCGCCGAGCGGCTGGCGGCCGACGGCCAGACGGTCATCGGTTGCGACATCAAGGACGGCGGCAACGACTTTCCCGGCACCATGGTCCGCGTCGACCTGACCGACGCTGACGCCGCCAAGGACTGCATGGCCGACATCGCCGGGCATTACGCCGTCGACCATCTGGTGAACAACGCCGGGGCGGTCTTCCCGCAACTGATGGAGGATACCGACCTCGAAAGCTTCCAGAAGGCCATCGATCTCAATCTCCGTGCCGCTCTGATCACCGCCCAGGCCTTCACACCGGCGATGCGGGCCAAGGGCCGTGGACGCATCGTCAATATTTCGAGCCGCGCCGTTACCGGCAAGGCAATTCGCACCTCTTACGCCGCCGCGAAAGCAGGGCTGATGGCGTTCACCCGCACCTGGGCGCTGGAGCTGGGCCGCGACGGGATCACCGTCAACTGCATCGGGCCGGGGCCGATCGCGACCGAGCTGTTCAACTCCGCCAACCCGCCCGACAGTCCGGTGACGCAGGAGATCAGGGCGTCGATCCCGGTCGGCCGCATGGGCGAGCCGCGGGAGATCGCCGGCACCGTCGCGTTCTTTCTCAGCGACGACGCGGCGTTCATCACCGGCCAGACGCTGTTCGTCTGCGGCGGCATGACCGTGGGGCGGGCGCCGATCTGATACGGAGGCGTTCGTCGTCTGGTCTTGCGACCGAAATATTACCTCCTTCCCCCTGTAACGACCGCAGTACCGAAGATGGTAATGCTGTTTTCAGTCTAACGCGGCGTAGGGGGCGGCATGCAGAACTGGGCGATAGCCATTCCATGGCTTCTCAGCATCCTTACGATAGCGGTCGGCGGATGGCAGTTCTGGTTGAAGGTCGACCAGGCGAACAAGGAGCCGTTCCTTCGAAAGCAGCTCGAACTTGCGTTCGAGGCGAGCGAGGTCGCCGCTCAACTCGCGACGACCACCGATCCCGAGACGTGGGAAGAAGCGCGACAGGGGTTCTGGAAACTGTACTGGGGTCCGCTCGCGATCGTCGAAGACAGAGACGTCGAGGCGGCGATGGTCAGATTTTCCAAGGTCATACCGGACGAACCCGCCGCGCAGATCACTCTCCCCGTCGACAAGCTCAGGGTCCCGTCGCTCGAACTGGCTCACGCCACACGCGACCTGATACTCGAGAGCTGGAACGTGAAGCTGGCGCCGCTGGAAGGGATGGGCAAATGAGTATCCGGGGAAACCCGGATCGAGCGGAACGACTTGATCGACGACCGGGTAGACGCCCTCAGATCGTTTCTTCCGTCCCCAGAACGACGGTGGCCTGACTGGAGAAGACGCCGCCATTGCCGTGGCAGAGGGCGGTCGCCGCGCTGGGCACCTGACGCTCGCCGCATTCGCCGCGGAGTTGGCGCACACCTTCGATCACCGGGAACATGCCGTACATGCCGGGATGGCAGCAGGACAGGCCGCCGCCATTGGTGTTCACCGGCAGGCGTCCACCGGGCCCGATCGCCCCGCCGGAGACGAAGGCTCCACCTTCACCCTTGGTACAGAAGCCAAGGTCTTCCAGGAACATGATGGTGTTGATGGTGAAGGCGTCGTAGAGCTCCAGCACGTTCATGTCGGCCGGTCCCAAGCCCGCCATCGCGTAGGCCTGGGCACCCGATTCCGTCGCGGCAGTGACGGTGAGGTCGGGCATCTGACTGATGTTCCGGTGCCAGGAAGCGATCCCCTGGCCCAGCAGATAGACGGGCCGTTTCGGATGGTCCTTGGCGCGCTCGCCGGCGACCAGGACCAGTGCGCCGCCGCCGTCTGTCACCAGGCAGCAGTCGCGGACGCGAAGCGGGTCGCTGACCAGCCGTGAGGCGAGGACCTGATCGACCGTCAGCGGATCGCGCATGAAGGCGTCCGGGTTCATCGCCGCCCAGCCGCGCGCGGCGACCGCCACCTCCGCCAACTGCTCCCGCGTCGTCCCGTACTGGTACATGTGCCGGGATGCAGCGAGGGCATAGGCGGTGATGGGATAGCGGGGGCCGTATTCCGCTTCATAGGGCGGCGGAGCGGAGTTGGTGACCAGCCGTCCCGCCGCGCTACGCTGATTGCTGCCATAGCAGACCAGCGCCACCTCGCAGAGGCCGGCCTGGAGGGCGAGTGTCGCGGGCAGCAGATGGGCAACCGACGACGAGCCGCCGACCATCGTCGAATCGCTGAAGCGCGGGCGGATGCCCAGATACTCCGCGATCGACAGGGTCGCCATGTTGTGGACCATCGACGTCGCGAACAGCCCGTCGACCTGTCCGAGAGACAGGCCGGCATCGTCCAGCGCGCTCTTCGCCGCCTCCGCCAGGATCTCCATGTCGGTGCGGTCGGGGGCTTCGCCCAGCGCCGCCGTGGCGGCTCCAACGATCGCTGACGCGCCGCGAAGGTCGTTCATGACGTTGCTCCGCCGCTGCTGTCGGCCGGTCGGAACAGAACGATCGGCTGATCCTTCTCGCGGCCGATGAAAGCCTCCACCGCCATGCCGATGGCGACGGCTTCAGGTGCGACGCCTTCGACGCGGCTCATCATGCGCGGCCCTTCGTCGAGGTCGATCAAGGCGACGTTGTAGGGCGCGCCGGCATCCGGACGGGGGCGGATGACGCTGGTCGCATAGACCGTTCCGCGGCCCGAAACGTCGACCCACTCATAGGCGCCGTCGCCGGTCTCGGGGCAGAGCAGGCGCGGGTAGAAGACCAGGCGCCCGCTCTTTCGAAAGCGCTGCATGGCGAGGCGGCCCTGCGCCAGATGATTCCGGAACTCGGCATCCGGCTTTCCGTGCACGTCGGTCATGTCAGCTTCCGGGTGGCAGTGTGTCGTCGTCATGGCCGTTGCCCTTGGCCGTAGCCAGCGGGACGTCCCCCGCGCCGTCGGGCATCGGTCCGATTGGAATCGGCGTCGCTCGCTTCAGCATCGGCTCGATCTCGATGGCGTCGGCCGGCTTGCCGATGAAGAAGCCCTGCGCCTCGTCGCACCCCATCTCCTTGAGGGACACGTATTGCCCATGGGTCTCGACACCTTCGGCGACTACGCGGGCGCCCAGGCCATGCCCCAACGTCACCACACTCTGCACCAAGGCGTGATCCGCCGCGTCCGACCCGATATGGGTGGTGAAGCTCGGGTCGATCTTGATCCTGTCGATGGGCGTCGATTTGAGCACCGTCAGAGATGAATAGCCGAGGCCGAAATCGTCGAGGGCGATGTTCAGGCCGATCTCGTGAAGTGCCTGCAGAACCCGCGTCGTTTCGCGCGGCTCGCTCAACAGAAGGCTTTCGGTTATCTCGATCTCGAGGTCTTCCGCCGGAACGCCTGACTGGGACAGGACGCGCTCTATCATCCCGAGCAGGGCCCGGTCGCGGAACTGGATGGTCGACAGGTTGACGGAGACCCTTACCCGCGGGCAGCCGTTCGCCCGCCACGCCTGCTGTTGTCCGCACGCGGCTTCCAGGACCCATTCGCCGATCGAATGGATAAGGCCACTGGTTTCGGCGGCGTTGATGAAGGAGTGAGGATTCTCCATGACACCGCCCCGATTCCATCGCAGCAATGACTCCACGGCGACGATGTTTCCGCTCTGAAGGCAGATCTGCGGTTGGAACCGGAGCTGGAACTCTCGCCGCGCCTGGGCCGAACGGAGGGCCTTGACCAGCGACATATGAGCCTGGACCTGACGGCTGAGCGAGGAGGAGAAGAACCGGTGGGTATTGCGACCCTCGGACTTCGCCCGATAGAGCGCCATGTCGGCGTTCTGGATCAGGCGTTCGGGCTCGCGGGCATCGAACGGGAACAGAGCGATGCCGATGCTGGCCGCCATCTGCACCGAATGTCCGTCCAGCGGCATGGTGTTGGCCAGCGAGGACTCGATCCTGTGGGCAAGACGGGTGGCGTCTTCGGGGTCGTGGACATCGGTCTGGATGATGCCGAACTCGTCCCCACCCAGCCGCGCCACCGTGTCGGTGCCGCGGACGCAGGCCGCGAGCCTCTGAGCGACGACCGTCAGGACTTTATCGCCTGCGGGGTGACCCAGCGTGTCGTTGACATGCTTGAAGTGGTCAAGATCGATCAGAACCAGGGCGACCGAGGTATGGCCGCGCGTCGCGCCGGCGATGGCGTTGGCCAGGCGGTCGTGGAACAACGCGCGGTTGGGCAGGCCCGTCAGCGGATCATGATGCGCGAGGTGGCGAACCTCGGCTTCCGCCTGTATCGCCGCCGTATCGTCGGAGCCGGCGCCCCGATAGCCGCAGAACCTGCCGAGTGCGTCGAAGACCGGCCGTCCGCTCAAGCGCACATGCCGATTCTCCCCGTTCTTGTCACGGATGTTCCAGGTGACGTTCCGGAACGGTTGCCGTTCGGCGAGGATCTCTTCGAACTCGCGGCAGACCTCGGTATCCTCGGTCGATTCCGCCATCACTTCGACGAGGCTGCGGCCCACGACCTCACCGACGTCGGCACTGTTCATGTTGCGGAAACGGTCAGACAGCATCGTCAACCGATGCTCGCCGTCAGTCTCCCAAAACCAGTCCGACGCCGCCTCCACGATGTCGCGGAGTCTTTGTTCGCTGATCTGAGCGGCTTCCTCCGCGCGCTTGCGTTCGGTGATGTCGGTGAAGGTCACGACCCGCTGTCCGTCGGGCATCGGGCTCGACATGACCTCGTAGACCGTGCCGTCGGGGCGGACACGGTCGAAACGCATCACCTCGCCGACGGCCCATTGCGCGATGGATTCGCGGGCGAGGGATTCGGGATCGCCGTCTCCCAGCTCGCCACGATTCGCATCGAAATGAATGATGTCTTCGAGAGGGATGCCGGCGCAGGCGAAGCCGTCAGGGAGGTCTTTGATCTCCAGCCAGCGACTGTTCCAGGCCACCAGCCGGCTGTGACGGTCGAAGACGATGATGCCCTTGCCGATATGGTCGAGGGTGGTCCGCAGAAGGTTCGAAACGTCGGCCAGCGCCGTCTCGCGCTCCTTCATCGCCGTGACGTCGGTGAGCAGGGTGACAGTGGCGCCATCCATGAGCCGGCGCTCGCTTACCCGCACCCAACGCCCGTCTCGCCAGTGCTGGTCTATGACGTTCTTCGGATTGCGGTGAGCTTCCAGCCTAGACAGCACCCATTCCTGCTGGTGCAGCGGGTCGGCGACGGCGGGTGCACGGAAGCGGAGCAGCTCCTCGAACGGCATGCCGATCCAGAGCTGTTCGCCGTCGTCCCCAAGCATTTCGCGCGCCCGCTGGTTGATCATCACCAAGCGGTCGTCCGGGTCGAACAGATAGAACCCGTCCGGGATCGTCTCCAAAGCCTCGATCAGACGCTCCTGTGTCGCGGAGTCTGAATGGCGGCGCGCGGCGGATGATTGTGTCACGGCAACCGTCTGGAGGCCGAACGTGAACTGGGCGCTTGCCGACTGACGCGAGGTATCGCGAAAAGCCGCCCCGGCAGTCGCCTATCGCATCGCGAAGGCTGGCGAGGATTACGACATCGCCCCCCGAACCGATGTGCGCATCTCATCTGCAACTGGAGAATAAACCCTACTAGAATCCGCCAATTATTGGAAATTGCATAGTCGACGCAACCACTATCCTCACTAGGCATACCCGTAACGGCAGCCTATTCGGGCGGTGCTGCCGCGATCAGCCGTTCCAACTGACGCAAGCATTGATCCCGTGTCGGTTCGTAATCCCTCTCCGCCCACCAGGTTTCGACGGCGTCGAGCAACCGGCCCACGCCTCGCCCAGGCTTCAGCCCGCGTTCGAGTACGTCCCGCCCTGTCAGCGGGAACACCGGTATCGTCCAAGATCGGATCTCGGTGACGATCTGCCGCCACGTGGTCTCCCCCTCTTGCGGCGGTGTATCCGCCCACCCCAACAACGCCCAATCGAATAGCGCCTCCCGGCCATGGCGATAAATCGCCTGGTGCAAGTCTGCGCTCGTCGCCCCGCGTGACAGCACCGCCGAAGGAGCCGCCATCAGCGCCAGTCGACGGCCGCGGGCAACGGACAAACGCAAACGCCCGGCGAGGATGAGTGCCTCGTCGGCCGTGCTTCCCATGACAAGGGCGCGGAGCCGCCGAAGCGGATCGACATCTCTGGTACGTTGTTCGAGGGCAATCAGATGCGCGAGCCGCCCGAAAGAGTGTTCATCGGGCATGTGCGGCAAAGGCAGGCAATGGCGGAGGACGTCGTGTTCGGCCATCAGCCGCAGCACCGACGGCGCCGTATCGGCCTCCAGGAGGCGCAACATTTCGTCTCGCAGGCGTTCGCCCGAAAGAATGTCGAGGCCGGCCGCTTTCTCTGCGCAGGCGGCGATCGCCTCCCTGTCCGGAGGTGGATGTCCGTAATGGGCGTAGAAGCGGAAGAACCGCAGCAGGCGCAATGCGTCTTCGTCGATCCGCTGGCGCGCATCGCCGACGAAGCGGACCCGCCCTGCGGCCAGATCGTCCCGCCCCTGGAAAGGGTCGTACAACGTGCCGTCGCGATCGCAGAACATGGCGTTCATCGTGAAGTCGCGCCGTGCCGCGTCCTCGGTCCAGTCATCCGTGAAGGCGACTGTGGCGTGGCGGCCGAAAGTCTCGACGTCCCGCCGCAGAGTCGTGATCTCGTAGTGCCGATCGCCGGAAAGGGCCGTCACCGTTCCGTGGGCGATCCCTGTGGGAATCGCCTTGAGCCCGGCCGCTTCGAGGCGACGCACCACCTCCGCCGGGGGAAGGGGGGTCGCCAGATCAACGTCCTTGGCGCTGCGACCCAAGACGGCGTCGCGGACGCACCCGCCGACGAAACGCGCCGGTTCGCCGGTCGCAGTCAGGACATCGACGACCGCTGTCGTTTCGGGTGCGGTCATCCAGGGGAGGGGATCGATCCGTCCGCTGGGCTTCACCGTTCGACATGTCCGGGAACAACGACGCCGTCCTTGAACTGCGGCAGCACATAGGTGCCGCCGGGTTCTTCACCGGTGAACAGGGCAAGGCTCACCATGCCGATCACGAGAACCAGCAGGCCGCTCGCGACCATCAAGGTCCACGGTGCGTCCTGCCAGCGCGGGTTGGCGGTGCCCGACGACGCCGCACGCCTGCGGGCGGCGCGCAGCCAGAGAAGATAGATCGCGATCGGCAGGAGAAGCGGGAAGATCTTGGTGAGGAGCAGTTTCAGCATTGCTCCGACAGAATCTCGTGCAGGTTGACCAACATCCGCGCCGTGGCGCCCCAAATGTAGCGGTCGTGATAGGGAACCGCATAGAAGTGCCGACGCCGTTCCTCGTGCACCAGGCTCCGCCGCTGGTGGTTCGACGGATCGAGGAGGAACGACAGCGGCACCTCGAACGCTTCCGCCACCTCGAAGGCATCGAGCGTCAGGGTGAAGCCCGGCGCGATCAATCCGACGACCGGCACGACGGCGAAGCCCGTGCCGGTGACGCAGGTATCGAGGCGCCCGATCACATCGATGTGGCGACGGTCGAGGCCGATCTCTTCCTCCGTCTCGCGCAGGGCGGTGTCGATCGCGTCGTCGTCATCGGGCTCGACACGACCGCCGGGGAAACAGATCTGACCGGCATGATCGTGCAGATGGTCCGTGCGGCGAGTCAGCAACATGGTCATGCCGTCGGGCCGATCGACGATCGGAACCAGCACGGCGGCGGGGGTAAGGCCTTCGCTCGAATGAGTGCCGGTTCCTTCGTCGAGCAGCGATGCGGCGATCACCCTGTAGGTCGTGCGCGTGCCGATCTTGTCGGCGATTACGTCACGCATCGGCTTCGTCCGGCAGTGCGCCGAGGTCGAACAGCGTGCCGCGGCTGCGGACGCTCATGACCGTCTCGCCGCCGGTGGCACGCAGCTCGGCCCGATCCACGAGTTCGTAGAAGACGCTGCGCGACAGGCGCGCTTCCAGCCCACCGCGGACGTGGACGTAAGGCGCCGGCTCGTCTCCGTCCTGCGCGACGCGGATCGGATGGTCGGGGCCCGCCACCACTTCGTCGTCGACATTGGTGCGGAATGTGATCTCCTGATCCTCTCCTTCGCCGGTGGCGGTCATTTCCACGGCTATGAACGGTGCGTCCTCGACCTGTATCCGCGCCTTTTCCACGGGTGTGACGAGCCAAAATTGGCCCTCGTCATCACGGCGCAAAACGGTGGAAAACAGCCGGACCAGTGATTTGCGGCCAATTGGCGAACCATGGTAGAACCACGTGCCGTCCCGGCTTATACGCATATCGATGTCTCCACACAGCGCGGGCTCACGAGTTTCTCTCGTCTTCTCCTCCTTCATCGCTGGATGTGCGACCTGGTCGAATGACGGCATGCGCATGACTATATCACCCCGAGTGCCAGATAGAGGCCCGTAGAAGGTATGATCCAGCCGCTCTCTTCAACCGAGCCGCCCGAAGACCACCTGCTCAGGGACATCGAAGCCCTGGCCGAACAGATCGGCGCGGTGCGCAGTCATGTCGGCGAGATCATATTCGGGCAAGACACGGTCATCGACGAAACACTCATCACGCTGCTTTCGGGCGGTCACGTGTTGCTTGTCGGCGTTCCCGGCCTCGCCAAAACGCGGCTTACGGAAACATTAGGTAGTGTCCTTGGCCTGTCGGAAAAGCGGGTCCAGTTCACGCCGGACCTGATGCCGGCCGATATTCTGGGCACCGAGGTGCTGGAGGAGTCGGAGAGCGGCCGGCGTGAGTTCCGCTTCATCCACGGGCCGGTGTTCAGCCAGCTTCTGATGGCGGACGAAATCAACCGCGCGAGCCCGCGGACACAGTCGGCGCTGCTGCAGGCGATGCAGGAGCACGAGGTGTCGATCGCCGGCGAGCGTTACGCCCTGCCGGCGCCGTTTCACGTCATCGCCACCCAGAACCCGCTGGAGCAGGAAGGCACCTACCCGCTGCCGGAAGCCCAGCTCGACCGTTTCCTCATGCAGGTGGACATCACCTACCCGGACATCGACGCCGAGCGGCGCATGCTGATCGCGACCACC
>PBKC01000103.1 GCA_002721365.1 Rhodospirillaceae bacterium
ATCGCCTGGCAGGAGCATCCGGACTATCGCGCCGACCAAGCCTATAACGAGGTTCTTCGCCTGCCGCTGCTGGGGGCCGGCCACGAGACGCGGGCGGCGATCGCCCTCGCCCTGTTCTATCGCTACACCGGCAAGGACAATCCGAAGCGGACGTCTGTCGCGGCTGCACTGGTCAGCCCCGAGACGGTGCTGCGCATGAAGGTGCTGGGCCAGGCGGCGCGGCTCGGGCTGACACTGTCGGGCGGACAGCCGCATCTTCTCAAGGCGTTCGCGCTCCGTCTCGACGAGACTTACCTCACCCTTGAAGCGCCTGCGAAGCAGGGCGAGATGGTGGGGGAAGTGGTGACCCGTCGTCTGTCGACGCTCGCGCAGGTGGTCGGGCGAAGCCCGCGGGTGTCGATCCGCCAGTAGGCCGGGCTGCTTCAGTCGGCGGAATCGAGCGCGACGAGGCGGATCCGATTCCCCTCAGCCGCGAGGGCGAGACGGCCTTCGCGGAGAGCGATCGCGTCGGCGCCGAAGATGTCGTGCCGCCAGCCATGGAGCGCCCGGACGTTCTCGCCCGCCGCCAGCAGTTCGAGGTCGGCGGCGCTGGCGACCAGACGTTGGGCGACGTCGTGCTGCTCGGACTTGAATTTGAGCAGGACCTTCAGAAGCTCGACCAGAGGGCCGATGCCGCGCGGCAGGTCGACCTCGGCCTCGCGCTGTGGCCGCTGATCCTCCGGCAGGGCCATTCCCTTCGCCACCGCTTCGAGCAGGGCGCGGCCGAGGCTTCCTTCCGCCTGGCCACGGCCGAGGCCGCGGGTGCGGGCCAGGGCCTCGACGTCCTGGGGTTCCTGGGCGGCGATCTCCAGCAGGGCTTCGTCGCGGAGCACGCGGCTCCTGGGAATGTCCCGGTCCTGTGCCACCCTCTCGCGGACCGCGGCGACCTCGCGGAGGACGGCGAGGAAACGCGGCTTGGCGCTGCGGGTACGGATGCGCCGCCAGGATTCCTCCGGGTGGAGATCGTAGGTCGCGGGGTCGGTGAGAATCGCCAGCTCTTCGTCGACCCACTCGCCGCGGCCGGTGCGGTCCAGCCGTCGCGACAGCTTTTCGTAGATCACCTCCAGCGCTTCGACGTCACCGAGCGCATAGCGGATCTGGCGGTCGGTCAGCGGCCGCTTGGACCAGTCGGTGAAGCGCGATGCCTTGTCGACCTGGACGCGGGCGAGCTTGCGGGCGAGGGTCTCGTAGCTCGCCGCCTCGCCGAAGCCGCACACCATGGCGGCGATCTGGGTATCGAAGATCGGTGCCGGGATGCGCCCCGTGAGGTGGTAGAAAATCTCGATGTCCTGGCGGCCGGCGTGGAAGACCTTCAGCACCGCCTCGTTCGTCATCACCGCGAAGAGGGGCGAGAGATCGATCCCTTCGGCCAGCGGGTCGATCGCCACGGCTTCGATGCCGGGTGCGTTCACTTGTACGAGGCAGAGGCGCGGCCAGAAGGTGCTTTCGCGCATGAACTCGGTGTCGATGGCGATGAACGGCTCGCCATGGAGGCGCGCGCAGAGATCGGCGAGATCTTCGGTCGTCGTGATGACGCTCATGAGCGCCGCGGTGGGGTTAGATTGGCCATGACCGACCTATACCATCCGTTGTCCCGCCCGTCTGCACCGGCCGGAGGTGGCAGCGGAAGTCCGAGCGGAAAGCTGCGGAATTCGGTGAAACGGTGAGGTCCTTTTCCCCCTCCCCAGCCCTCCCCCTGAAGGGAGAGGGGGCACTGTTTCCGCCGTCATAGAAATCTCCCTCTCCCGAGAGGGGGAGGGAGCGCAGGGATCGGCGGAGGCCCGGCCTACAGCCGTCGCCAGACGCCGATGACGCGGCCGACGACGTTGATTTCGTCGGCGGTGCGGTCGTAGCTGTCGTAGGCGGGGTTGGCGGACTTGATGTGGATCGTCGGCGGGTCGGAGTTGGGGATGTGCTCCAGCCGCTTCACCACGGTCGCGAACCCGTCATAGAGGACGAAGATGCCGGGCGGCGAGGGGACCTGCCGGCCGGTGTCGACCATCACCTTGTCGCCGGGGGCGAGCACCGGCTCCATGCTGTCGCCCTCGACCGTGATCAGGTGCAGCTCGCCCGGATTGGCGCCGAAACTGGCGCGGAGCCACATCTCCGGGAAGCCCCATTGGGCGATCGGGGATTCCGATTCGACGATCGCGCCGGCACCGGCCGAAGCGCGGACGTCGATCTCCCTGAGCACCGCCATGCCGGGGGCGGCCGGCCGCCGTGTCGCGGGCTGGGCGGTCGCGGCGGTCGCGGCGCCGGCGATCTCGAACAGGGCGTTGGGCGTGGTTTCGAGAACCATGCAGATGCGGAGCAGGGTCTCGAAATCGGGCTCGCGCTCGTCGTTCACATAATTGCTGTAGCGGCGCGGATGCAGCCCCGCCCGGCGCGCCACCTCGGCGTCGCTCAAGCCCAGCTCCTGCGCCCGGTCGCGCAGCTTCGTTCCGATCGCTGCCATCTCGGGTGCATATTCGAACAAAACGGGCTGAAGGACTATGCACATTTTGTTCTTGCTCCATGAGAACAAAACGGGTACATAAGGACTGACGGTTCCGACGTGCAAACGACCGGGATGGAAACGGGGGCCACCGCTCCCTTGGGCCCTGATATTGACGAGGTCTCCCGCTGCACCGAGCGGGCCGGAGATGCCGGATGAATCGGGCCGCCGGAACCGTCGCACCGATCGAAAAGAGGGGAGAGTCCGATGGCGGCGAAGTGGAGGCCGAGCGCGCGGCAGGCGATCGATACCGGCACGCCCGAGCGGGCGCGGCAGGGCGAGGTGGTGGTCGACACGCGGGTCGATCCCGAAACCGGCCGCCGGACCGAGGGCGCCCGCGTGGTCGGCGTCGAACCGCTCGACCTCTACCGGACCCGCGGCCGGCTGACCCGGGGCCAGTACCTTGCCGGCGACCGCCTGCGGCAGTTGTTCCGGCGGGCGGGCATCGTCCAGGGGGTGACCTCGTCCTGGGCGCCGCGGGTCCAGAGCGGGCGAAGCCTGCCGGCCATGAGCGAAAGCGCGGCCGAGGCCCATCACGAATACGGCAAGGCGATGCGCGCCGCCGGCATCCTCGCCCCCTTCGCCGAATCCGTCTGCTGCTATGGGGAAAGCGTCGGCGATTTCGAGCGCCGCCACGGCTGGCGACGGGATTCGGGGATGCTGGTCCTGAGGCTGGCGCTGGGCACGCTCGCGGTCCATTTCGGGCTGCTGGGGCTCGACGAGGCCCAGGCCGGGATCGGCCGGCCCGGGGCCGAGGACGCGCAGTGAGCGTCAAGCGGAGCGCGCGGCGGGACGCTCTGTTCCTCGACGCCCTCGTCGAGACCGGCAGCCTCGCCGCCGCCCTCGCCGCCTCGGGCTATGGCCGGGTGCAGATGCAGCGTGCCCGCGAACGAGACTCCGCCTTCGCCCGTGCCTGGGACGAGGCGCTGGAGGCGGCGGTCGACGCCTTGGAACAGGAAGCCCGGCGCCGCGCGGTAGAGGGCGTCGAGAAGCCGGTCTGGTATCGCGGCGAGCAGGTGGGAACGGTGCGCGAGGTCTCCGACCGCCTGCTGCTGGCGTTGCTGAAAGCGCACCGACCGGAGCGCTTCGGTGGCCGGTCCGTTACCGGCGCGAAGGATCGCTGGGACGGCGAGGACCTGGCCGGCCTGCGGGCGGCACTGGAACGGAAGCTCGCGCGATTGGCGGGGGAAGGCGGCGAGGGCGCAGCGTAGGTTGGAGGGGAACTGCCCGAACGGCACCATGGGCCCTCCGAACAAGCCGGAGGGCGACGAGGTTTAGCTTTTTGCTCCCTCGTCGTTCGTCGTTCTCCTCCTCGGACTTGATCCGAGGATCAGCCGGAGAACCCAGAGGCAAACTCCAACTTTCCCGCACGCCAGCGGGTAGCCCGGATGAAGCGGAAGAGTAATCCGGGGCAAACGGTGCCCGCCGCGGACAATCCCGGATTGCGCTCCGCTTCATCCGGGCTACGGATTTCCGTCCTTTCAGACCGTCATCATCGGGCTTGGCCCGATGATCCACGACTTTCTGCCGAGGCGGAGCGGCGGGAAGTCGTGGGTGGCATTGTCGCGCCGTGCCATGACGGTGGAGAGGGTCGGAGATCCTCGGGTCTTGGCCCGGGGATGACGAAAAGGGGGGAGGCAGGAAAGAAAGCCGTTGACTCCTCCCGCGGGTCGACGCTATAAGAGAACATATAGTGAACAATTGCGGCTGGGCGCGGTGACGCGGCGGTCGGTTTCGAGAAGCCCGGGCAGGATCTGCGCCGGGCTTTTTGCGTTGGCGCATGGGCTTTAGGCGAGGTGGCGGGTGGCGGGAACGGAGGGGCCGGCGGTCGCGGGCGGGTTGACCGCGCGCGGGCTGGCGGCTCTGGCCCCCGGTGTGCGGCAACGGCTGCTGGGCGGGCTCAGCGATCGCGAGGTCGCGGCCCTTTTCTACGACTGGCGGTTCTGGGCGCGGCCCGAGCAGCTTCCTCCCGACGGGCCCTGGCGCATCTGGCTGGTGCTGGCGGGGCGCGGCTTCGGCAAGACCCGGACCGGGGCCGAGTGGGTGCGGGCGCAGGTCGAGCTTCACGGCCGGCGGACGATCGCGCTGGTCGGGCCGACGATGGCCGCCGTCCGCGACGTGATGGTCGAGGGCGAGGCGGGGCTGCTGGCGGTGGCGCCGCCGTGGAACCGGCCGGTCTACAAGCCCTCGCTCCGGCGCATCGACTGGCCGGGCGGGGCGAGTGCGCATGTTTATTCGGCCGAGGAGCCCGAGCGGCTGCGCGGCCCCAACCACGACGCGGCCTGGGCCGACGAGCTCGCCGCCTGGTCGCGGCTCGAGGAGACCTGGGACATGCTGGAACTCACCTTGCGGGCGGGCGGCGACCCGCGCGCGGTGATCACGACGACGCCGAAGCCGCTGAAGCGGCTGAAGGCGATCATCGAAGACCCCGACAGCGTCGTCACCCGCGGCAGCACTTATGACAATGCCGGCAATCTGGCCCCGGCCTTCCTCACTCGCATCCTCAAGCGCTACGAGGGCACGCGGCTCGGGCGGCAGGAGCTGCAGGCCGAGCTTCTGGAGGACGTGCCCGGCGCCCTGTGGAGCTGGGCGATGATCGAGGCTGCCCGCATCGAGGCCCTGCCGGCGCTCGCCCGCATCGTCGTCGCGGTGGACCCGGCGGCGACCGCCGGACCCGACGCCGACGAGACCGGCATCGTCGTCGCCGGCCGCACCATCGACGGCATCGCCGTGGTGCTGGCGGATCTCAGCCTCCGCGGCTCGCCTGCCGCCTGGGGGCGGCGGGCGGTCGAGGCCTATCGCGGCTGGCGGGCCGACCGCATCGTCGCCGAGGTCAACCAGGGGGGCGACATGGTCCGGCACGTGATCGCCACCGTCGACCCGGCGGCGCCGTTTCGCGCCGTCCACGCCGCGCGCGGCAAGCAGGCAAGGGCCGAGCCGGTCGCCGCCCTCTACGAGCAGGGGCGGGTGCGCCATGCCCCGGGCCTCGCCGCGCTGGAGGACCAGATGTGCGCCTTCGTTCCGGGAACGGGCGCGAGCCCCGACCGCGTCGACGCGCTGGTCTGGGCGCTCTCCGACCTGATGCTGGACCCTGCCACCGAGCCCAAGGTGTGGACGATATGAGCATTCTCGAAAGCCTGTTCGGCACCCGCGCGCGCAAGGCCTCCGCGGCCGGGGCGCTCCTGTCCGTGAACGGTGTCGGTCAGCCGCGCTGGACGCCGCGGCGCTATGACCGCCTGGCCGACGAAGGCTATGTGAAGAACGTCGTCGCCTACCGCGCCATCACCGAGATCGCACAAGGGGCCGCCGGGGTGCCGTGGCTGCTCTACCAAACCCGGGGCGGCCGGCGGGTGGAGCTCGAAACCCATCCGCTGCTCACGCTGCTCGACCGGCCGAACCCGGCCCAGGGCGGTGCGGCGCTGAAAGAATCGCTCGCCGCCTATCTGCTGATCGCCGGCAACGCCTATCTGGAGGCGGTGGGCGAGGAGGGCGGGCCGCCGCGCGAGCTGCACGTCCTCCGCCCCGACCGCATGGCGGTGGTGCCGGGGCCCTACGGCCTCCCCTCCGGCTGGGCCTACACGGTCGGCGGGCAGACGCAGCGGTGGACGGCCGACCCGCTGACCGGCGGCGGGCCGATCCTCCATCTCAAGCGCTTCCACCCGCTCGACGACTGGTACGGGATGAGCCCGATCGAGGCGGCGGCGTTCTCGATCGACCAGCACAACGCGGCCGGTGCCCATAACCAGGCGCTGCTGCAGAACGGGGCGCGGCCGACGGGGGCGCTGGTGTTCAAGCCCGGCGAGCATGGGGTGCCGCTCTCCGACGAGCAGCGCCGCATGATCCGCGACCAGATCGCCGAGACCCATACGGGGCCCCGCGGCGCCGGGCGGACGCTGGTGCTGGAGGGCGATTTCGAGTGGCGGGAGATGGCGCTTTCGCCACGCGACATGGACTTCGTCAACGCGCGGAACACCAGCGCCCGCGACGTGGCGCTGGCCTTCGGGTTTCCGCCGTTCCTGCTCGGCATCCCCGGCGACAACACCTATGCCAACCAGCGCGAGGCGCGGCTGGCGCTGTGGGAGCAGACGATCCTGCCGCTGCTCGACCAGCTCCGCGACGCCCTCAATGGCTGGCTCGGGCCCCGCTTCGGAGACGGGCTCACCCTCGACTACGACGTCGACGCGATCAGCGCGCTGGCTCTCCGCCGCGAACGGGTGTGGGACCGCGTCCGCCGCGCCGACTTCCTCACCGTGAACGAGAAGCGCGCGGCGGTGGGGTATGCGCCGGTGCCGGGTGGCGACGACCTCGGCGGCGTCCGCAGGAGGGGAGACGGGGCATGACGACGTCCATCCTCAGTGCGGCCGTGGCGTGGCAGGTCAAGGCCCATGCCTTCGAGCGCGCTCTGCACGAAGTCCGTGCCGTGATCGCGACGGCAGAAGCCCGTGCCAACCCCAACTGGCACCTGCAACCGCGGCTCCCCCGCGGCCACCCCGACGGCGGCCAATGGACGCGCGAAGGTGATGCCGAGGTGGTCCCAGTCGCCTTTCCGCCCAGCATGTACGATCGTCTCGCGGCGTTGGTGCCGCGGATCAAGCCCTATCTCCGACGCTTACCGAGGCTGGTCGCGCGAGGCGTCCGGTTCCTGCCGCCACTGATGCCGCTCGAAAGAATGCGCCTGCCGAGCGCTCAGCGCCCCGGCCACGAGTACATGGAGTTTGACAACTGGTACGAGTTCAAGCGCGTGTTCGGTCCGGCCGACCCCGGCTATCATTGGCATCATATCGTCGAGCAGCGCCTCGTCTGGATGGGTCGGTTTTCGCCACGCCAGATCTACAACACGGACAATACTGTCATGGTGCCGGAAGATATTCATCTCTGTGTGAGCGCAGCGATGAGCGAATCTTACGAGGATGCACTGGGCAGACCGTACGACGTTGGCTGGAAGATCAGGATTTCGAAGCTCAGTACAACTATGGCATTTCTCTACTAAAGAAATGCGTAGAGGAAAAATAAAATGACTAGCTTGGAGAAGCTTGCTTTGCCGAAGCTGGTAAGCCGGTTCGTGGATCTCGCAAATAGGAACCGGAAGGCGGTCAACGAGCGCAAACACCGCACCGAGAACCGCACCGCTTGGCGAATGATGGAAATCACGCGGGAGTTGCAATCCCGCGGCGAGGATGGGCGCGCGGCTCTTATCGCGATGCTGGATCATGAGGAAGAGACGGTTCGCATGCTTGCGGCGGCGCGGGTGCTGGACTTTGCGCCGGAACGGGCCCTTCCGGTCCTGGAGGTCCTCAAGACGATGAACCACCGCGACTCCCGCGGGAAACCGCTCAGCGATCTCCTGCATTTCAATGTTTTCGCATCGGGTGTGCTTTGGCGTTGGCGCGAGGAAAGGGGGTTGAACAATCCCGACGAGACGCCACTCGGCCTCAACATCGAAGAGTTCAATCGACGTCGCGATGAGGAAATGGCCGACATATCGGCCAAGCTGCAGGAAGAAGAGTGAGGCTGGTTCCTGCGTTTCCTTGGGCGGTGGCGTTCGGGGCGGCGATGTAGGCGTCGGCAGATCCTCGTGTCGAACACGAGGACGACGGAGTTCTTCTGAAAATTGATTGTCATGCCTGCGCTTGACGCGAGCATCTCCGGGCGAGCGTTGGTCTGACGGGCGGCGTCGACCCTCGTGTCGCGCACGAGGATGACGAGCGGGGACGGTGGGCCCCCGCCGTTCGATGTGCCGCCTGTACCCATCATCGAAAGGACCTCTCATGAAGATCGAGCGGATGGCCGCGCCGATGGCGGTCGAGCACGTCCAGGCCGAGGGTAGGTTCCGGGGCTATGCCTCGGTGTTCGAGGTCGAGGATCTGGGGCGGGACCGGGTGGCGCCGGGGGCGTTCCGGCGTTCGCTGGCCGAATGGCGGCGGCGCGGGACCTGGCCCAAGATGCTGTGGCAGCACGACGCGCGCGAGCCGATCGGGGTGTGGGAGTCGATGCGCGAGGACGGGCGCGGGCTGGAGGTCGAGGGGCGGCTGCTGCTCGACGTGCAGCGGGCGAGCGAGGCGCATGCGCTGCTTCGCGCCGGGGCGCTCGACGGGCTCTCGGTCGGTTACGAGACCGTTGAGGCGGTGCGCGATGAAGCGTCCGGCACCCGCACGCTGAACGAGATCAAGCTGTGGGAGGTGTCGCTGGTCACCTTCCCGATGAACCAGCTTGCTACCGTCGCCGCGGTCAAGGCGGCGGAGATCCGCACCATTCGTGATTTCGAGGCCGTGCTGCGGGACGCGCTCGGCTTCTCGCGCCGTGACGCCAGGCGACTGGCGTCCGGCGGCTTCAAAGCCCTGCCGCCGCGGGACGCGGCGGTGCCGGGGATCGAAGGGTTGCGGGCGGAGCTGGAGCGCGCGGCCGGTGCCCTCGACTACTGAGAGTCTGGTTCGAGGTTAATCGAAGCGTTTTCAGCCATTTATCGTCATTCCCGCGAAGGCGGGGGTCCATGCGAGCGGCACATCCGCTGGGTTCCCGCCTGCGCGGGAACGACGATAACAACTGGGATCGCTTCGAGAGTTTCGGTCGGCCTCTGACTGCGATCGGCGCCCGGCATCAACCGGGCCTACAACACATCGGAATTCAGAATTCAGGAGTCTGCGCATGAACGCGGAAGCGATCGACGACGTCCGCGAGGCGGTGGATACGCTGTTCCACCGCTTCAACGAGTTCAAGGCGGCGAACGACGCGCGCCTCAAGGAGATCAAGGCGCGGGGTGCCGCCGACCCGCTACTCGACGAGAAGGTCGGGCGGCTCAACGGCGAGGTCTCGGCGTTGCAGGAGCGCGTCGGCACGCTCGACGCGGCGTTCCGCCGGACGCCGCGGCCGGGGCCCATCGAGGCGGCGGCGGCGAGCGCGGAGCAGGTCGAGCACCGAGCGGCCTTCGCCGGTTATCTCAGGAAGGGAGCCGATGGCGAGCTCGGCGCGCTGGAGCAGAAGGCGCTTTCGGTCGGCAGCGATCCGGAGGGTGGCTATCTGGTTCCCGCCACGATGTCGGAACGGATCGTTCGGACGGTGTTCGAGACTTCGCCGATCCGCGCCATCGCCGCCAACGTGACGATCGGCACCGACGCGGTCGAGATGCTGGTCGACAAGGACGAGGCCGGGGCCGGCTGGGTCGCCGAGACCGGCAGCCGGGCCGAGACCGACACCCCCGACCTCGCCAAGCTGAGGGTGCCGGTGCACGAGCTCTATGCCGAGCCGCGGGCGACCCAGAAGCTGCTGGACGACGGGCTGTTCGACGTCGAGTCGTGGCTCGCCGACAAGGTCGCCGACAAGATGACGCGGACCGAGAACGCGGCGTTCGTGTCGGGGACCGGCGTCGGGCAGCCGCGGGGATTCCTCGGCTACACGGCCGTGGCGGACGCCTCGTGGAGCTGGGGCAGCATCGGCTATGTCGCGTCCGGCGGCAGCGGCGCCTTCGCCTCCAGCAACCCGGCCGACAAGCTGATCGCCCTGGCCTATGCGCTGAAGGCGGCTTACCGCGCCGACGCCTCGTGGGTGATGAACCGCGCGACGGTCGCCGAGGTCCGCAAGCTCAAGGCGAGCGACGGCCACTATCTGTGGCAGCCGGGCCTCAAGGCCGGTGAGCCGGCGACGCTGCTGGGCTATCCCATCGCCGAAGCCGAGGACATGCCGGACATCGAGGCCAACAGCCTGTCGATCGCCTTCGGCAATTTCCGGGCGGGCTATCTGATCGTCGACCGGATGGGGGTGCGGGTGCTCCGCGATCCCTTCACCGCCAAGCCTTACGTCAAGTTCTACACGACGAAGCGGGTGGGCGGCGACGTGGTGAACTTCGAGGCGATCAAGCTGATGAAGTTCGCCAACAGCTGACGGCGTCTCGCCCACGCTTCCTCCTTCCCGTCATGCCCGCGGAGGCGGGCATCCATGAACGGCACTTGCCCCAGGGCCGGCTGCCGAGGTCCTGGATCCCCGCCTTCGCGGGGATGACGGGGAAGGAGACCTCAATGAAGGAAAGGACCATCACCATGCGTGACCTGCATCACGGCGTCGCGGTGCGGCGGGCGATCAGCCCGCAGAGCGTCGGCGACAACACCGCCCTCGTCAGCCAGATCATCGACCGGCAGGGCTTCGACAGCCTGGAGTTCGCGATCGCCGCCGGCTCGCTGGCCGATTCGGACGCGACCTTCGCCGTCCTGGTCGAGGACGGCGACGCCGCCAACCTGTCGGACAATGCGGCGGTCGCCGACGCCCAGCTTCTGGGGACCGAGGCCGAGGCGTCGTTCCAGTTCGACGACGACAACGAGGTCCGGAAGATCGGCTACCGCGGCGCCAAGCGCTATGTGCGGCTGACGATCACCCCGTCCGGGAACGCCTCGGCGGCGCTAATCGCGGCGGTGGCGCTGCTCGGCCACGGCGCGCAGCAGCCGGTGAGCTGAGCGGCACTCCTTCCTCCCGCCCGTCATCACCCGGCTCGTCCGGGTGATCCACGACTTCACTTGCGGCCCCTACCCCAAGTCGTGGATGGCACGGCCGAGCCGTGCCATGACGGGTGGAGGAAGAGGCCCCTTCGTCGCCTCTCCATCTCCCAATTCCCCGAGGACCAGACATGGCACTGACGCTCGTGACGGCGCCGGCGGCGGAGCCGGTGACGGTCGCCGAGGCGAAGGCACATCTGCGCGTCGACCTCGACGACGACGACGCCCTGATCGGCCGGCTGATCACCGCGGCCCGACAGGGAGGCGAGGACTTCACCGGCCGGTCCTTCGTCACCCAGGCCTGGCGGCTGACGCTCGACCGGGTGCCCGGCACTTCGCTCTCCTGGTGGGATGGATGGCGTGAAGGTGCGGCCGTCGACGGCTGCCCGAACGCGATTTCGCTGCCGCGACCGCCGCTCCAGTCGGTGAGCGCCGTCACGCTGTTCGGCGAGGACGGGGCGACGACCGAGTGGGCTGCCGCCAACTATTTCGTCGACGGCGATGGCGGACGGCTCGTGCTGTGCGACGGGTCGGCATGGCCGACGCTGGTTCGCACCGTTGCGGGCCTCTCCGTCACCTATGTCGCCGGCTATGGCGACGAGGCCTCGGACGTGCCGGCGGCGCTGCGCCAGGCGGTGCTCGCCCATGTCGCTGCCCTCTACGAGCATCGCGGCGACGACCGCATGCCGGCGGCGGCGCAGGCGCTCTACCGCCCCTACCGGCTGGTGCGGCTGTGATCGGCCGCCTCGATGCGCGGGTCACCCTCCAGACCGTGGAGCGGACCGCCGACGGCGAAGGCGGCTTCTCGGAGAGCTGGAGTGATGCGGCGACGTTGTGGGCGCGGGTCCGCCCCGTCGCCGCGCCGCTGGAGGTTTCGGGCGCACAGCCGCGTCATCCGGCGACGATCAGAGTGACGCTGCGCCATGGTGCCACTGTCGATTGCGGCATGCGTCTCGTCCATGAGGGGACGGCCTACCGCATCGTCGACGGGCCGACCGCGGACGAGGACCGCCGCTGGATCACCCTGGTGTGCCAGGCGCTCTAGGCAGCATCGATTCTCTTCTGGAGTTGAGCCATGTCCGATCTCGGATTGAGGGAGGCGGTCTACGCCCTTCTCGCGGGCGATTCCGCGCTCGGCGCTGTCGTTACCGGCGTCTTCGAAGCCGTGCCCGAGGGGACGGCGGAACCCTATGTGACGCTCGCCACGACGCTAGAGCGGACCGGGCATGGGGGCCGGACCTACCGCGTCGAGGCGACCGTCTGGTCCGGTGAGGCGGGCGACAAGGAAGCCAATGCTGTCGGTGCCTCGATCGCCGCGGTGCTCGACGGGCGCGTCGTCGCGCTGGACGACGGTGCCGAGGCGGTGCTGCGGCTGGTGGGGACCGGCCGCCTGCGCGACGACCGGCTATCGCTCCTCGGTCTCGTGCAGCGCTACGAGGCGGTGGCGGCCTATGCCTCGCCGCTCACGATAACCGGCCCGCTGCTGCTGGCGCCGTACGCGGCGCTCGGCGTCGATTGTCGACTGACGCCCATCGATCGCGGGACCCTGTGGCGCGACGTGAACGGGACGGCGCGGTTCTCCGGCATCCTCGGCCATCGGAAATACCGGCTGACGCTGTCGGGCGGCATGGTCGCACCGCCGGCCTTCGCCGCACTGTGGCGAGGGCAGGCGGTGACGGTCGGGCTGCCGCAGGCGATCACCGTCGCCGTGGCGGCGGGGACGAACAGCGTCGTCCTGGAACGGACGCCGGTCGCCGGGTCGGTGGCGGCGGTCGCGGACGACGGCAGCAGCCACGCGGTGACCGACGTCTCGGGGGCGACCGTGACGCTGGCCGCCCATGCCGGCGGTCCCGTCTGGGTGCGCTATCGGCCGGAGCTCGAGATGCTGGTCGAGGACTGGTCCGGCGCGATCGCGGCATGGAGCCACGGGACGCCCTGGGACATGGCCCTGGTCGAGGTCTGAGAAGGAGGCCCTGACATGAGCACGCTCAACTTCGCCTGGGTCGCAGAGGAGACCGCGTTCGATCCCGAGACCCACGCGGTTCAGGACGAGGCGATCCGCTCGATCGAGATCGAGGAGCGCGAAGACCGCGTTCCCGAATGCCGGATCGTCGTCGAGGCGCCGGATGAAGGGCTTCTGAGCGACGGTCGCCTTCAGCATGCCTTCGTCTCCGAGACGGTCGGAGAGGAAAACCGCCTGCTGTTCCATGGACGGCTGATCGCGGTGCCGGACCGGCTGTCCGGCCCCTTCGCGACGCTGGTCTTCGAGCCGGCGGTGGGCGATCTCGACGCCGCGGTCGCCGCCGCCGTGGCGCCGCTCGCGGTCGCACCCTATTGGGACCCGCTGTTCGTGCGGGAGAGCGATGAGGACGATCCCGAGGCGATCCTGGATGCCTACCATGCGCGGCCCTGGATCGACCGGACGACCGGGGCGGTGGCGATCTCGGACTCGCTCACCGGACGGGGCGTGTCGGCGACCTTGGTCGCGGTGGGGACAGGCAATAAGGCGTTCGTGGTGCCGGCAGGGCTCGGCTGGCGGACCGGGACGCGGCTCAGGGCGGCGCGGCGCGGCGATCTCCCGACATTCATGGAAGGTGCGGTCTCCGCCTATGAAGGGCCACTCCTCACGCTCGATGTCGATACGACCGGCGGCAGCGGCAGTCACGACGACTGGCTGATCTCGACCGCCTTCGCCGCCGACGACATCGACGGCGACAGCGTCGATCTTGCCTTGTCGGGCCAGCCGCTGCCGGGGGTGGCGGTTTCGGTGACGGCCGAGTGGGTCCAGGCGGCGCAGGGCGTGGCCGATGTGGGCGCGTCCTTGCGGCGTGGGCTCGGCGGTCCGCTGAAGACCCTATCCCCCGACTTCGTCCGGCGCTGGCCGCGGCCCGGCGCGCCGCTCGGCGCCCATTCCGGCTACCGGGTGGTGGAAAGCGCCTTGGCCCCGGTGCCGGCCGAGCCCATCGACCTGCTGGCTCGGGGGCCGGACGGCGGCCTGATCCACTTCTCGCCGCCGATCCGGGTGCTCACCGCCGCACGCGAGCGGTTGCGGATCTTCGGCTACCGGCCGCACCTTACCGTCGCCTACGACTACGCGCAGAAGCGTCGCGAGGTGGTGCGCTTCACGCTGACCGGCAACGCCCAGGCGGTCGCAGGGGAGGACGCGGCCATGCTCGACCTCGACTTCACCTTGCGGGACGTGGCGGAGGACCCGACGCCGGCCTGGGTGGCGTCCACGAGCTACGCAGTCGGGGCGCTGGTCAACTTCGAAGGAACCATCTACCGGGCGGTGACGGCCAATGCCGATGCCGTCTTCACATCGGCGAAATGGGAAGCGACGGCCGGCCAGTCGGCGATCGGCGA
>PBKC01000104.1 GCA_002721365.1 Rhodospirillaceae bacterium
CGGCGCGGGCAAGACGACGGTGGGGCTGCAATTCCTTATGGAAGGCGCGGAGCGAGGCGAAAAGGGCCTCATCCTCAGCGTGTCTCAGAACGTGCATGAGCTGGAAATCATCGCCGGGTCGCATGACATCGACCTCAGCCGCGTCACGGTCCGTACGGTCGGGCTGGAGGTCGAGGATCGCGAGGAGCAGTACGCGCTCGACACGAATGAAGCGGATCTGAGCGAGCTTCTTCGCGACATCTACCGCGTCATCGAAGAAGAGGCTCCGGACCGTCTGGTATTCGATTCGCTCCTGGAACTCAGGCTGCTTTCGCCCAACGCGGTCTTCTACCGCCGCGAGATACTGAGGCTGAAGCGCTATCTCATCCGCCGGAAGGTCTGCGCGCTGATCCTCGACCATATGGATCAGAGCGTTCTCGACCGGCAGATCGAGGGTGTCGCCCACGGCGTCATTCAGATGAGCAGCGAGACACCGCGACTGGGCAATACGCACCGCCAGATTCTGGTGAAGAAGTTTCGCGGTCACGCCTTTGTCGAGGGCTACCACGACTTCAAGATCGTAAAAGGCGGCCTGGAGGTGTTTCCGCGCGTCATACCGCGGGAGCTCCCACCTTGCCAGATCGGTCCCACCCTCGGGACCGGCGACCAGGCGTTCGACGACATGCTGGGGGGTGGGCTCGAGTTCGGCTCGACGACCCTGATCGCCGGACAGTCCGGTACCGGCAAGTCGACCCTGTCGACCCTGTTCGCCGTGACTGCCGCAAGACGGGGCGTCAAGACGGGCATGTTCCTGTTCGAGGAGCGGCCCGAGGTCTACCGCGAGCGGTCCCGCGCTTTGGGTATGGATGTCGGTCAGCAGGAAAAGGAAGGGAATCTCTTCTTCCACCACTTCGACGCCGCCGAGGTTTCCGCCGGTGAGTTTTCGCAAATCGTTCTGTCGCGGGTGGAGGCCGACGATCTCGGCCTCGTGGTGATCGACAGCCTGTCCGGGTACCTCAACTCGCTGCCCGACAAGGACAATGTGATCTCACAGATCCACGCTCTGCTGCAGTTCCTGTCGCGCCGCGGGACCATCGGGCTGGTGACGATGGCGCAGCACGGCCTGCTGGGCGAGGAGCCGCGATCGGAAATCGATCTCAGCTTCATCGCCGATTCGGTCGTTCTTCTGCGCCATTTCCAGAAAGACGATGACATCCGGCGGACGATCGCCGTCATGAAGAAGCGGCATTCCGCTCACCAGCATCGGATCAAGAACCTGATCATCGGCCCCGGACGCGTTTCCATCGCCGACTTTTCATCGGCTTTCACGTTGACCGACGGGCCAGATCAAAGAGTGGGAGACTGACTTGACCGAGGCGGCGCGTCCGATTGCGATCTTCGCGCCGCTTGCCAGCGATGCGAAAGTGCTGGCGCAGGTCGCCGAATCCCTGGGCTTCGCCTGTGTTCTGTGCGGGAGCCAGGTGGATCTTATCGACGTACTGAACGAAGATCTGTTGGGCATCATCCTGTCCGAGGAAGCGGCGGTCCCGTCGGTGGGCGAGGTTCTGGAAGAGGCCCTGGAAACGGCACCCGACTGGTCGGCGCTTCCGGTGCTGTTCGTGGTCGCCAACACGCAGAACCCGCCCGTCGCCTGCCGTGCGCTTCTCGCTCGGAAGCCGGCGGGGAACATCGTGCTGCTGGAGCGGCCGGTGCGCCCGACAACCCTGCGGACGGTGCTGCAGTGCCAGGTCCGGTTGCGGGAGCGTCAGTTCCAGACCGCCGACCTGCTGGCGCAGCTTCAGGAGAACGAGCGCCAGAAAGACTTTCTGCTGTCCGAGCTCAGGCACCGCAGTCGGAACATGCTGTCGATCATGATGGCGATGGTTCAGAACAGCGCCAGCCATCACCAGGACACCGACAGCTTTCTCACGTCGCTTCAGGTCCGCCTGGAGGCGTTGGCCGGTGCCAGCGATCGGCTGACGGCCACGGAAGCGGGCGAAGTCGCTCTCGACGTCATCCTGTCGGATCAGGTGCTTCCCTATTGTCATTCGTCCGACCAACTCCTGACCGAAGGACCCGAGATCGTTCTTTCCGGCCAGCGGGCCTTCGACTTCTCCCTGATCGTGGCCGAGATGGCGACCAATTCGGCCAAATACGGGGGCCTTTCTTCCCCTAACGGAAAGGTCGAAGTCGCCTGGTGGAACGAAAAAGAGGGGCTAAGCCTTCGGTGGACGGAAAGTGGCGGGCCCGCAGTCACGCCTCCGGAAAGAAGGAGCTTCGGGACCCGGATGATCGAATCGTTGCCACGTCAGTACGGCGGCTGGAGCCGTCTCGACTTCCGCCCGTCGGGTCTCGTCTGGGCTTGTCACCTCCCCGACCGGCCGAAGAACGGAGGCTGAGGCGGCTAAAGGGGCCGCACCTTTGCCGGCACGCCGAGGGGGCATTCGAGCGACGGACGGTCCCACTTCCCACCATCGGCGGCGGCTTCGTAAGTCGCGGCGAGGAAGGCAAGAAGCAGGGCGTCGGGGTCGTCCGCTCTCCGCACGGCCTCGTAGGGCAGGATGAACTCGCCGAGGGTCTGGTCGAAATGCGCGCCTTCGGGCATCGGCCGCTCGCGAAAGCCGGGCGGTTCCGGATAGGCATAGGAATAGAACGCGGCTTCCGGGAAAGCATCGTTGCCGGGCCAGAAGCCGGCGCTGCTCACCTCGTGGGAATAGGCTTCGCGGGCAACCGAGTCCGGAAGGTAGGGGACGCCGCCCGGATGCATCGGCGCCGGCCGGCCCGAGAAGCGGGTCACGGCAAGATCGAAGCTGCCCCAGAAGAAATGCACCGGGCTCGCCTTGCCGAGAAAGCCGCTGCGGAACAGCTTGAACACCCGGTCCGCCTGGACGAGCGCGCGCCAGAAGCGATAGGCGGCATCCGAGTCGTAGGCGGCGTGGCTCCGGTCTTCCGTGAAGCGGATCGGATCCGGCAGCTCGTTCGGCATGTCGTTGATCGCCACCGCGATGCCCAAGTCGCCCAGCGTCCCGATCACTTCTTCGTAGAAATCGGCGACGGTCCGCGGCACCAGCGGCAAGGTCTCCTCGACGCCGCTGCTGGTGCGGGCGACGAGGTGATGGCCGATGATGTCGAAGTCGATTTCCAGCAACTCGTTGCCGACCGGGATCGGCGAGGTGCCGAGCCCTCGGGCGGTGACGTAGAGCGGCACCTGCCAGCTATGGTTCAGCCAGGGCGTGAAGGCCAGCCGCACCTTGCCGACGATCTGCGTCCAGAGATGCAGCGTAGCCGCTGTGTCACGCCAGTCGGCGTAATCGAGGGTAGGCCAAGCCGAGACGGACTCGTCCATGGGACCTCCAGATCGGTCGATCACTCCCCCACCAAAAGACTTTCCCTCTTTTCCGCGCCGGACGCCATCGCCGAATCCGTATGTCTCCGCCTTCGAGACAGGGTAGCGTCACATCCCCTGTGCCTTGATCGTTCTTGCCGCCATGCATAGGGTCGGCGGCAGCACACGCGCTCTTCATCCCATTGCCGGAGTTCCGATGAAGCCCCTATCGCACCTCGTCATGCTCGATCTCACCCATATGCTGGCGGGGCCGTACGGGGCGATGGTGATGGCCGATCTGGGGGTCCGCACGATCAAGATCGAGCCGCCGGGGAAAGGGGAACTGACGCGCCGCCTGATGGCGCAGAGCGAATACGCGATCGACGGCATGAGCCCCTACGTCATGACGCTGGCCCGGAACAAGGAGAGCGTCGCCCTCGACCTCAAGTCCGAGGAAGGTCTTCAGCTTTTCTACAAGCTGGTCGAGAAGGCCGACATCGTCTTCGACAACTTCAGCCCCGGAGTCACCGAGCGGCTGAAGATCGACCGGGCGCATCTGGCCCCCGTCAACCCGCGCATCGTCACCTGCTCGATCACCGGCTTCGGCAATACCGGGCCGGGAAAGAACCGTACCGCCTTCGACATGGTGGCTCAGGGAATGGGCGGCGGCATGTCGATTACGGGCACGCCCGAAAGCGGACCGATGCGGGCCGGTATCCCGATCGGCGATCTCGGCGGCGGCATGTTCGGCGTCATTGGCATCCTGACCGCGCTGATGGAGCGCGAACGCACGGGCCAGGGGCGCCATGTCGACATCGCCATGCTGGACGTGCAGATCTCGCTGCTCACCTACATGGCGACGATGTACTTGACCTCCGGCAAGGTGCCGGCGGGAGAGGGCAACGCCCATTTCGCCCATGTCCCCTACAACACCTTCCGCACCAAGGGGCGCTACCTGATCCTCGCGGTGGTGACCGATGCGCAATGGCAGGCGCTGGTTCAGGTGCTGGGTCTCGACGACCTTGCCGGACCCGATTATGCGACCGCGCCCCAGCGCCTCGAGGCCCGGGCGGAGATCGAGGCGCGGGTGCAGGCGGTGATCGCCGGCGAGCATTGCGACCACTGGCTGGAGAAGCTGGGCGCTGCCCGCGTCCCCTGCGCGCCGGTGAACGATTTCGCCCACGCCCTCGCCGACCCGCAGGTGGCGGCGCGCGACATGGTGGTTACGGTCAAGCATCCCAATGGCCGCGAGATGAAGGAGCCGGGCAATCCGGTGAAGCTCTCCGGCGCCGAGCCCGACAGCTTCACGCCGCCGCCGCTGGTCGGCCAGCACACCGACGCCGTGCTCGGCGAGCTGCTGGGGCTGGACGGCGACGAACTCGCGGCGCTGCGCGACCGCGGGGCGATCGGGTGAGGAGGGGAGCGCCGAGGCCTTCGACGCGTTTTCCGTTCGACTGCGGGGAGAGGACCGGCCATGAACGGTGAAGCCGTGACGGTATGCGAGGTGGGGCTGAGGGACGGCCTTCAGAACCAGCCCAACCCCGTCTCGACCGACGATAAGCTCGCGCTCCTGGACGCACTGATCGCCGCCGGGGTGCGGGACTTCGAGGTGACGAGCTTCGTCAGCCCCAAGCGCGTGCCGCAGCTCGCCGACGCATCCGAACTATTCGCCAGGCTTCCGGCTGTGGAAGGTTGCCGATACATGGCCCTGGTCCCGAACCTCAAGGGCTACCGGCGGGCAGCCGAGGCCGGCGCGCGTGCGGTCTCGGTGGTGCTGGCCGCGACCGAGACGCTCAACCGCCGCAATATCGGCATGACGCTGGACGAGGCCGTCGCCGCCTGCAGAGACGTCATCCACCATGCCAGCCATGACGGGGTCGAGGTGCGGGCCTATGTCGCCGCCGCCTGCGGCTGTCCCTACGAGGGCGCGGTGGCCGGCGAGACCGTGATCGACCTTGCCGACCGCATGCTCGACGCCGGCGCCGGTGAGGTGGCGATCGCCGATACCATCGGTGCCGGCAATCCCGGCCAGGTCGCCGACCTGTTCGATGCCCTGATCCAGCGCGACGGGGCGGAGGTGTTCGCCGGCCATTTCCACGATACCCGCGGCATGGGGCTGGTGCTGGCCTGGGCCGCGCTTCAGGCCGGGGTGAAGAAGATCGACAGCGCGATCGGCGGCCTCGGCGGCTGCCCGTTCGCACCCGGCGCTTCGGGTAATCTGGCGACCGAGGACCTCGTCTTCATGCTCAACGAGTCCGGTTACCGGACGGGGATCGACATGGCGGCGCTCGATGCCGCTATCGCCGTCGCCGGCCGCGCGACCGGCGTTCCGGTGGGCGGCAAGGTCATGCCTTGGTATCGATCGCGGAAGGCGGCCGAATAGGCGGCGTCCTCCCCGCCTGGGAGAGGACGCGCCGCGCGGTCGGTTACTTGTTCTTCGCCATCTCCGTGGTCGCCTTCAGATAGGCGATGACGGTGGCGCGGATATCGGCGTTCTTCTGCTTGTAGAACATGACCGTGCCCTGGATGACGTCCTGGGTGCCGGCCAGCCACTTATCCAGCATCTCGCCGGTCCATACGATCTCCGGCGCCTTTTCCTCGAAGGCCCGTGAGTACTTGAAGTCCTCGATGGTACCGGCAGGGCGTCCGTAGACCCCGAGTAGGGTCGGCCCATAGGGAAGAGCCACCGCCGGCTGCAGCAGGTTCTCGCGGGACAGCGCCACGTCCGCTTCGATCTTGCCGTGGCATTTGAAGCATTCATGCAGATAGACCTCGCGCGCCGCCGCAAGGTCGAAATCGTCGGCCGAGGCGGCCGGTGCGAGAAACACCCCGCCGGCTATCGCCAAGGCCACGGGACGGATTCTTTTCCAGAGACTCATGCTCGCCGTAACCTCCCTACTGATCTTTTTCTGTCGTCATGGGCGTGACGGCCGCCCATTCAACGGAAGACTAGAGCCACAAGCGGCCCTTCTGCAAACATGGCGGTTGCCCACCATGCCTTCGCAACCGTTGGCGGATGCTCGCGCCGAAATCGCACCGTTTCCCTGATCTGCATCAGTCGCCCGGCCGGAGCGTGGCGGCGCCGGCACTACGTCGGGTATAACGGCTGAAAGAACCAAGGAAGGGGAGGATCGATGTTCGCGCCACCGCCCGCGATCGAGGCCGAGGTATTCACGCGGCTTCCGGAACCGCTACGCAAGACCGGCCACTATTCGGAATGGCGCGAGGGACAGCCGGGGGCGCAGCCCGAGCATTCGCTGCTCGAAGGCCCTTCCTTCGACCTGGAGGGCAATCTCTACTGTGTCGATGTGGCTTTCGGCCGCGTGTTCCGGATCTCGCCGCAGGGCGACTGGACCCTGATCGCCGAGTATGACGGCTGGCCGAACGGCCTCAAGATCCACAAGGACGGCCGCATCTTCATCGCCGACTACAAGAACGGCGTCATGCTGCTCGACCCCGACTCAGGGTCGGTGACGCCGGTCGCGGTGCGCTACAACTTGGAGCGCTTCAAGGCGATCAACGATCTCGTCTTCGCCAGCAACGGCGACATCTACTTCACCGACCAGGGGCTGACCGGGCTGCACGATTCGACCGGGCGGGTGTTCCGGCTTCGCGTCGACGGCACGGTTGACCGGCTGCTCGACAACGTGCCGAGCCCCAACGGCATCGTCCTGTCGCTGGACGAGGAAACCGCCTTCGTCGCCGTCACCCGCGACAACAGCGTCTGGCGGATGCCGATGACGCCCAATGGCGGCGTGGCCAAGGTCGGGCGCTTCATCCAGCTTTCGGGCGGCGGCGGGCCGGACGGGCTGGCGATCGATTCGGCCGGAAACCTCGTCATCTGCCATGTGATGATGGGCTCGGTGTGGATCATGAGCCCGATCGGCGAGCCGCTGCTCCGCATCAAGTCGCCGGAAGGGCTGATGACCACCAACTGCGCCTATGGCGGCCCCGACAACCGCACCCTCTACATCACCGAATCGGCGACCGGGACCATCCTCCGGGCTCAGGTCGAGGTGCCGGGGCGGCCGATGTTCTCGCATATGTGAGGGACCGGGCGATGGGCTTCCCGATTGCGGTCAACACCTACTCCTACATCTACAGTCATGACTGGATGGGGTGCATGCGCCATCTGTCCGGGCTCGGCTTCTGCGATTTCGAGCTGCTGTTCAATCCGCCCCACATCTGGGCGCCGGAGATCGAGGGGGAGGCGCGTCAGGGCTGGATGCGCCAATGCGCCGACGAAGGTTTCCGCGTCCATTCGTTCAACCTGCCGATCATGGACCACAACATCACCAGCCCGGTCGCTGAGATGCGCCGCTTCACGCTCGACCGGTTCAGGGAGCTGATCGCCCTCGCCGGTGCCTGGGGCGTGCCGCGGGTGGTGCTGGTGCCAGGCAAGGTCTCGCCGCTGTTTCCCGCACCCAAGGACAGCCTGCGGGGCTGGTTCGCGGACGGCATGGCGGAGCTGGGGGTGGCGGCCGAGGCGGCCGGCGTCAAGATCCTGGTCGAGAACGTGCCGATGACCTTCATGCCGAAGGCCGGCGACATCATGACCGAACTCGACCGCATCGATCCCGACGGAAAGATCGGCGTGATCTACGACGTCGCCAACGGCTTCTTCGCCGGCGAGGACCCGGCGGAAGGCCTCCGCATCGTCAAGGACCGGCTCGATCTCGTCCACCTCTCCGACACCGGTCTCGACGCCTGGAAGCACGACCCGATCGGGCAGGGCGACATCGATTTCGCCGCCGTGGCCGCGGCGCTGCACGAGGTCGCCTATTGGGGCCCGTCGGTACTGGAGGTGATCTCCACCAATCCCGACGTCGACCTGCCCGACAGCCGCGCGCGGCTGGCCGCCCTGGGGTGGGACGGCGCCGAGGACGGCTGACCGTGACGCTCGCCGTCGTCGCCGGCGCGACCGGCATGGTGGGCACGCGGATCGTCGAGCGGCTGGCGGAAGAGGGCTGGCCGGTGGTCGGCCTCTGCCGCAATCCCCCGGCCGAGGCGCCGCACGGGGTCGACTATCTGGCCGTCGACCTGATGGACGGGGCGGCGAGCCGCAAAGCGCTCTCGTCGCTCACCCGGGCCACCCATCTCTTCTACGCCGGCCGGGCGCCCCACAGCGAAGGGGGCGAGTCGGTCGAGGCGAACATGGCGATGCTCCGGCATTTCGTGGAGCCGATCGAGGCCGTGGCGCCGCTTGCCCATGTCCATCTCGTCCACGGCACCAAGTATTACGGCTGCCATCTCGGCGCCTTCCGGACCCCGGCGAAGGAGGACGATGCGCGGCACATGCCGCCCAACTTCTACTTCGACCAACAGGACTGGATCGTCGAGCGGGCGGCGCGGGGCGGCTGGCACTGGACGATCTCCCGCCCCAACATCGTCTTCGACTTCGCACCGAAGCAGGGCCGGAACCTGATCACCCTGATCGCGACCTATGCGCTGATCTCGAAGGAGCTCGGCCTGCCGCTCTCCTTCCCCGGCTTGCCCACCACCTACCGCGTCGTCACCGAATGTACCGACGCCGTCCACCTCGCCAAGGCGATCGTGTGGATGGCGGGGGAGCCCGCCTGTGCCGACCAGGTCTTCAACGTCACCAACGGCGACTACTATCGCTGGGAGAACCTGTGGCCGAGGATCGCCGATCATTTCGGCACCCCCGAAGGCCCGATCCGGCCGCTGCCGCTCGCCGAATTCATGGCCGACAAGGCGCCGGTTTGGGATCGCATCGTCGCCCGCAACGGCCTCGTGCCCACGCCCTACGCCCACATGGCGCTTTGGCCCTACGGCGATTTCATCTTCCGCCCGACCTGGGACATGATGTCCGACACGACCAAGTTGAGGCGCTTCGGCTTCGCCGACGTGGTCGACAGCGAGGACATCTATCTCCGCCATTTCGAGAGCTATCGCGCGGCGCGGATCATTCCCTGAGGGCTCGCTCTGAATGTTTTGCCAATGCTTCATCCGTCACCCCCGCGGAGGCGGGGGTCCAGAGGTCGTGCGACGGCTTCTGGATTCCCGCGTTCGCGGGAATGACGGCCTGAGTAGAAAGCCGCAGATATCGTTGCTTTTGGCCTGAATTCTGAGACCTATGCCGGCTTGAGGTCGGCGAAGACAAAGCCGTCGCGTTCGACGATCTCGCCGGGGACGACGGGCACCGGCCGGTCGAACATCGGGCCGTCCCAGACGAAGCTGTGGAACTCGCCATTCTCGCCGCAGGGGTCGACGCCCGGCGGCAGGTCGGCGAGGAAGTCCGCGTCGAAGGCGCGGCCGGCGAAGGACGGGTCGAGCTGTTTCGGGTCGACGCAGGTGATGAAGGCGCGGAGACCGCCGGCGATCATCGCCTGGGCGAGGGCCGTTGTATCTTCCTGCCACAGCGGAAAGACCGGACTGAGGGCGGTCGGCGCCAGCATCGTTTCCCGGTAGCGCCGCACGTCCTCGAGGAACAGGTCGCCGAAGGCCACAGCTTCGAAGCCTTCCGCCTCCGCTTCGGCGACAGCCGTCTCCATCAGCGCCTCGTACCGCTCGTTTGAGCAGGGCCAGGGCAGGTTCACCGCCTTGAGGGGTAGACCGGCGGCTGCCGCCTGCGCTTCGAGAAGCGACCGGCGCACCGCGTGCATCGCCACCCGTCCGGCGCTTTCGTTGAGCGTGGTAAGAAGCCCCGCGACCTCGTAGCGGGGATTTGCGCGGAGGCGATGGAGCGCCCAGGCGCTGTCCTTGCCGCTGCTCCAGGAGAGAAGGAGTTTCCTGGCGCTGATCGGGCTACTCCGGCGCCGTGACCGCAGGGCCGACCCGCCCCGACGCGCTGGCCGAAGCGGTCCACAACGAGGCCAGAATCTCTATGGCGACTATGCCCAGCGCTCGTTTCATCCCGTCCTTCATCGGCTGGTTCGTGTCGGTTTGCGATTCTTGATATCCATCGTGACCCAACCGATACGATTCCGCCAGCCGCGTCGGGGAGAGGAACCGGCACACGCGGTTCACGAATCCTCCTCTTTCCTATGACGAAAACCGATTGATCTGGATCACCTGACCGGCCGACCTCATATGTCCGGGACGGCATTGGGGCGCATTCAGGAAAGGACGAGGTTCTGTCGAGGTTCGGACCAGTTGGATTTCTCGTTGCATGCGGCCTGTTCGCTGGCACCGCCGCATGGGCGGCCGAGGTGCCGGTGGTCGAGCCTGCGCCACAGAAGCCGAACGTGGTCGAGGACATCCGCCGCTACGGTGTCCACGGGCGTCCCGAGGTATCCGACGGTACGGGCCTCACGGGGCCGCACCGCCGGGACGAGGCACCGCCCAGGGACCGGCAGGACGTTCGCCCGTCTGCGAACAGGCAGACCGACAGCGTCGGCGGCCAGCGCGGCGCGACGGGCGCCACTGGCCGCGTCCTCGACCGCCGTACGATCCGCTCCTGGCATTAGAGAATCTTGTCTGTTCCGTCGTCATTCCCGCGGAAGCGGGAAGCCAGAAGCCATGCTGCGCGCATGGACGCCGTCTGGGCAGGGGCGACGAATAAGTTTTTGATAAAATAGAGAATAATAGTTCTCACGAAAGGCCGAATATCAGGGCGAGAACTGCTCTGCGAGGATTCGTTCTTCGAGGTTGTGGGCCGGGTCGAACAGAAGCTGCAGGCCCATCTCGGGCTCGACGGCGACCTCGACCGCCGACACCTCCCGAACCTCTGTGTAGTCGGCGACGGCGCTGACCGGCCGCTTGGGCGCTTCGAGGATCTCGAATTTCACCCGGACCCCTTCGGAGAGCAGCGCCCCGCGCCAGCGCCGGGGGCGAAAGGGACAGATCGGCGTCAGCGCCAGCAGGCGCGCGCCGAGCGGCAGGATCGGCCCGTGGGCGGAGAGGTTGTAGGCGGTGCTGCCGGCCGGCGTCGACAGGAGCGCGCCATCGCAGATCAGCTCCGGCAGGCGGACGCGCCCGTCGACGGAGATGCGCAGCTTGGCGGCGAAGCGCTTCTCGCGGAGCAGGGAGACTTCGTTGATGGCCAGGGCCTCGACCGTGGAGCCGTCGACGCGGACGGCCGTCATCTTGAGCGGCTTCAGCACGGTGAGCTGCGCCTTCTCGACCCGTTTGATGAGGTCGACTTCGCTGTAGCTGTTCATCAGGAAGCCGACCGTGCCCCGGTTCATGCCGTAGATCGGCACCGAGCGGTCGAGATACTGATGCAGGGTCTCCAGCATGAAGCCGTCGCCGCCCAAAGCGACGATGACGTCGGCCTGATCCGGTGGGACGTGCGGATAGCGCCCGGTCAGCTTGATCAGCGCTTCCTGCGCGTCATCGGCTTCCGAAGCGACGAAGGCTACGGACTGCGTCATGGCGGCTATAGCCTTCCTACGGGGCGACGCCGCAGGATTGCAGAAAACGGACTGTTTTGACAGGCGGGATCAGCCGCCGGTGACGCTCATATGGCGGGAGACGGCCGGGCGGTTGTGGCGGCGGTCGATGACGAAGTCGTGGCCCTTGGGCTTCCGGTCGATCGCTTCGTGGATCGCCGCGATCAAGGGCTCGTCGCTCTCGCTCGAGCGCAGAACCGGGCGCAGGTCGGCCGCATCCTCCTGCCCGAGGCACATGTAGAGGGTACCGGTGCAGGTCAGGCGGACGCGATTGCACGATTCGCAGAAATTATGGGTGAGCGGCGTAATGAAGCCGAGGCGGCGCCCGGTCTCCTCGATCCGCATGTAGCGCGCCGGGCCGCCGGTCGAATAGTCGATGTCGGTGAGCGTCCAGCGGTCCTTCAGGCGGCTCCGCACCATCGACAGCGGCAGGTACTGGTCGGTGCGGTCGCCGGTGATGTCGCCCATCGGCATGGTCTCGATCAGGGTGAGGTCGTAGCCGTCGCGCCCGCACCAGGCGATCAGGTCGTCGAACTCGTCCTCGTTGACGCCCTTCAGGGCGACGGCGTTGATCTTGACATCAAGACCGGCGTCCTTCGCCGCGGCCAGCCCGTCCATGACCTTGTCGAGCTTGCCCCAGCGGGTGATGGCCGCGAACTTCTCGGGGTCCAGGGTATCCAGCGAGACGTTGACCCGGCGGACGCCGATTTCCGCCAGTTCCTGGGCGTATTTGGCGAGCTGGCTGCCGTTCGTGGTGATCGTGAGCTCTTCCAGCGCGCCGGAGTCGAGATGCCGGCCGAGGCTCCGGATCAGGCTCATGATGTTCTTCCTGACCAGCGGCTCACCGCCGGTCAGGCGCAGCTTGCGCACACCGAGGCCGACGAAAGTGCTGCACAGGCGATCGAGCTCCTCCAGGCTGAGGATCTCGGCCTTCGGCAGAAAGGTCATGTCTTCCGCCATGCAGTACACGCAGCGGAAATCGCAACGGTCGGTGACGGACACCCGCAGGTACGAAATGGTGCGCCCGAAGGGGTCAATCATGCTTGCTCCTCGCCACTGAACTTCGTTTTCCCGGGCTCGTGCTCTCGGCGCCGGTAGCTATATACGAGCATATATAGAGCACATTCCGGGCGTTACGAGAACCCGAATCTCGGCAGCGGAGGCGGGCGGGGCCTTCCGAAACGGGGTCAGGCCGCGCCACGAAAGGCTTTACGACTTCTCAATGCTTTGAGAACACCGTTGTCTGCCCGATGCTCATCGGGGGATGGTGCAGACGCGGGACGGGGATGGACGAGCTTCTCACCGAATTCATTACCGAGACCAACGAGCGGCTCGACCAGCTCGACGCCGACATCGTGCGGCTTGAGCGCGATCCCGGCGACAGTGAGCTGCTGTTCGAAATCTTCCGCCTCGTTCATACGATCAAGGGCGCCTCGGGCTTTCTGGCGCTGGACCGGCTTGGCCGTCTCGCCCATGCCGCGGAAACGGTGCTCGGCCGCATCCGCGACGGGCGCATAACGCCGGATCGGACATCGGTCTCGCTGATCCTGGAGACGATCGACCAGATCAAGGACCTTCTCACCGAGATCGAGGCGCTGGAGAAGGAGCCGCCGGGCAACGACCGGGACCTCATCGCTCGTCTCGAGGACTTTGCCGAAGGGGGCGATGCGCGGCAGCCGCTCGCCGCCTCGGATGAAGGGCCCTCCGCGGCGGCGATCGAACTCGACGAACCCGAGGTCCCGCTTCATCTGGAGCAGGAGACGTCCGGCGCGGCCCTTCCGGCGGTCATTCCGGGTCGTCAGCGGGCGGCCGAGCCTCAGTCACCGTCGCGGGCCTCGATCCGTGTCTCGGTGGATCTTCTCGAGTCCCTGGTCGACAATGTGGGCGAACTGGTTCTCGCGCGGAATCAGCTTCTTCGCGTCGCTGCCGAACAAGGGGACAGCGGCATCGAAGCGGCCCTGGCGAAGCTCGATACCGTTACCTCCGACCTTCGCGACGGAATCCTGAAGGCGCGGATGCAGCCCGTCCGCCACGGCTGGGCCAAGCTGCCTCGTCTGGTGCGCGACCTCGGTGTCGAGCTCGACAAGAGCATCGTCCTGCACACCGAAGGCGGCGAAACCGAACTCGATCGTCAGCTCCTGGACGCAATATCGGATCCTCTGACCCACATGATCCGCAACGCCGCCGACCATGGCATCGAAGCCCCGGCGGTGCGCCGGGCGGCCGGCAAACCGGAAACGGCGACGATCAGGCTGCGGGCCTTCAACCAGGACGGCCGGGTGATCATTGCCGTTGCCGATGACGGCCGCGGACTCGACCTCGCCAAGGTCGGGGGCCGCGCGGTGGAACGAGGCCTGGTCACGCGCGCCGCCCTGGCCGGCATGCCGCCCGAGCGCATCGCGGACTTCATCTTTGCGCCGGGCTTCTCCACCGCCGATGCGGTGTCGTCGGTTTCCGGGCGTGGCGTCGGCATGGATGTCGTGCGCACCAATGTCGAGAATTTCGGCGGCCGCGTGTCGGTGGCGACATCCCCCGGCCGAGGCTGTGAGTTCAGTCTCAGCCTGCCGCTGACTCTGGCGATCATCTCGGTGCTGATCGTCGAAGCCGATGCGCAGAAATTCGCGGTGCCGCAAACGGCGATCGTCGAACTGTTGCGCATCGACCACGTCAATGACGCCCGCGTGCGCACTATTGGCAGTCTCCGCTTTCTGACCCTGCGCGGGCGGCTGGTGCCGCTGGTATCGCTGTGCGGTCTGCTGGACCTTCCCGACGAGGGGGAGGCCTCGGTGCTGGAGACGGTCGTGGTGATGCAAAACGGTCACAGCTGGGCGGGGATCGTCGTCGACCGGGTGCACGACACAGAGGAAGTTGTCGTACATTCCACGCCTCCGGTCGTCCGCGACATCGGCGTCTACGCTGGGGCCACGATTCTTGGTGACGGAGCGGTGATTATGATTCTGGATCCTAATCGGTTGGTAGCATCAGTCGACATGACCCCGGATGAAGAAGGCTTACCTCCGGTGGAGGAAGCGACGCTCGATGAGGTCGCCGACGACAGCACCGCCATGCTGCTGGTCCGCGGCGCGACGGACGTGCCCCAGGCGGTGCCCGTGCCATGGGTCGCAAGGCTCGAAGAGATCGACATGTCTCTGATCGAGGAAGTCGAGGAAGGTCTGGCCGTTCTCTACCGGGGCCGGCTTCTGCCGCTGCATCTGGTGAACGCCGGGGTGCCGGCTGTCGACGGTCGCGGCACCGTGGTGGTGTTGAGCGACGGCAACCGCAGCAGCGGCCTTCTGGTCGACTCCGTGATCGATATCGTCGAAGAGCCGATCCGAATCGATCTGCCGGCCACCCGACCCGGTTTGCTGGGACGTGCGGTGATCGCGGGTTGCGCCACCGAGATCATCGATGCCGCCCACTATCTGGGGCGTGACGGCGGTTCCGACGCGAACGAGAGGCGGTCGGAAGGCTTCGCGTGATCGCCGCCGTCGCGGTGGCGGAGACCGGGATGGAGTCGCAGCTTCTGATTGCCGGGATCGGCGGTCACACGGTCGGCATCCGGGTAGGTCAAGTCCTGCAAATTCTCGAAGACAGGGAACTCGGCCCGGTACCGCGCGCCCCCGGCGCCGTCGTCGGGGTTTTCAATCTCCGCGGCCGCGTGGTGACCGCTATCGATCTCCGTGCCCGGCTGGGGCTTGCACCCGTCGCACACGACCACCGACACACCCTGGTCGTGGTGACGGCCGGAACGCACCTCTATGCCCTTCGTGTCGATGGCGTTGCTGGCTTGACCGACCTTCCCGACAGCGGAATGGAGCGGTTACCCTCGACAATCGCGCCTGAATGGCGCGAAATATTTCTCGGGCTGTTCAGGCTGGGCGAGCATCTCGTTCTGGTCCTGGATCTGGAGCGCGTGCTCGACTTCGGCCCGGTGCCGGCACAGTGACGTGTTCGGTCCGAGCGCGGCGTCACACCGCCCGGGAGGAATGGACGGAACTTCCTGATGAAATCCTGCCTGGTAGTTGACGACTCGACCATCGTTCGACGGATTGCGCGACATATCGTCGAAGCGCTGGACTTCCGCGTGGAGGAGGCGGCCGACGGCCAGGAAGCGCTGGCCGCTTGCCGGGCGCGCATGCCAGATGCGATTCTGCTCGATTGGAACATGCCGGTCATGGACGGCATGGAATTTCTGCTGCAGCTCCGGCAGCTTCGTGGCGGCGATCGGCCGAAGGTGATCTTCTGCTCGACCGAGAACGATACGGACCACATCGCCAAAGCGATCCGCGCCGGCGCGAACGAGTACATCATGAAGCCCTTCGACAGCGAGATTATCCGCAGCAAGTTCGCTCAGTTGGGGCTCATCGCGTGATTCTTGCCGAGGGGGAGGAACCTCGGGAAAGCGGGGACGAACCGCCCGTGGCGCCATGTGCGGTCATGGTGGTGGATCAATCCGCCGCGATGCGGGGATTGCTGTGCCGCGTCCTCGATTCAGACCCCGGGATCCGCGTGGTGGCGACGGCGGCGAGCGGCCGTTCGGCCATAACCGCCCTGGCGGAGCACGACGTCGACGTCGTGGTTCTCGATTCGGAGCTTTATGACGCCAAGGGCGGCGCGCTGCTGCCGGCGATCCTCGAAAAGGCACCGCATGTGCGGGTCGTCATGGCATCTCCACTCACGCGTGAGGGGGCCGCGAGCAGCGTCGGCGCTATGGCGAGCGGCGCTGCGGACTATTTCACCAAGCCCTCGCTCGAGCACCGCAAAGTCGCTGTCCTGCCGGAGAACTCCCTGACCGAGAAGGTCAAGGCGCTAGGCTCGGTGGGAAGGGCGTCGGCCCCGGTGATGCGCCGGACGGACGCCGAACGGAAGGCCGGCCAACCGGCGAGGACCCAGCCTGTCGCCAAGGCCAGCCCGTCGCCGCGCCGCCGCCCTGCGCTCAACCTGCGTGAAGCCGGCCGCACCCGCCCCACCGTCCTCGCCATCGCGGCGTCCACCGGTGGGCCCCCGGCGCTCTTTTCCGTGTTTCGGGCGTTGGGCGACCGGGTTCGGGTTCCGATTTTCATCACCCAGCACATGCCGCCGAAATTCACCGGCGCGCTCGCCGATCGCGTCGAGGTCTTGAGCCGTCTTCCGGCGGCGGAGGCGGTCGACGGCGAAGTGGTCGCCGACCGTATCTACGTTGCGCCCGGCGACCGTCATCTATCGGTTGAACGGACCAGCAGCGACGTGGTGCTGCGGGTGACGCGCGGTCCGCGCGAGAACTATTGCCGGCCCGCCGCCGATCCGATGTTTCGCAGTCTGGCCGAGGTCTATGGCGATCGGGTGCTCGCCGTGGTCTTGACGGGGATGGGCCGCGACGGTCTCGAGGGGTGCCGGGCGCTGGTGGCCGCCGACTCCACGGTGATCGCGCAGGACGAGGCGACGAGCGTGGTCTGGGGAATGCCGGGCGCGGTCGCGACGGCCGGACTGTGCAGCGCGGTCCTGCCCGTCGCCAAGATATCCGACTATATCGCCGACCGCTTCTCGGGGGCCGCATGAGACCCGAGGATTTCGATCTTCTGGCGACCCTGGTGAAGGAGCGGTCGGGCATCCTGCTCTCGCCGGAGAAGAGCTACCTTCTCGAAACCCGGCTGCTGCCGGTCGCGCGGCGGCGCGGCCTTGCGACCCTGGACGAGCTGGCCGCGGAAGTCCGCGACCAGCGGAGCGAAGATCTCGCCGACCAGATCGTCGATGCGATGACGACCAACGAGACTTACTTCTTCCGCGATATCAAACCCTTCGACCAGTTTCGCGGCTACATCCTGCCGCAGATGATGCGGAAGCGGGTCGCGAAGCGGGCGGTGCGGATCTGGTGCGCCGGCTGCTCGACCGGCCAGGAGCCGTATTCGATCGCCATGCTGCTCAAGGAGGAAGGGCCAAAACTCAAAGGCTGGCGGATCGAAATGACGGCGACCGATCTTTCCCGCGACGCGCTTGAGAAGGCGCGGCGGGGTCGCTACTCGCAGTTCGAAGTACAGCGCGGCCTGCCGGTCCAATATCTGCTCAAATATTTTCACCAGGACGGTTCGCACTGGCAGATCGACCGCTCGATCCAGGAGATGGTCGACTTCCGGGAGAACAATCTGCTGGAACGCAGCCTTTCCCTGGGGCCGTTCGATATCGTCTTTTGCCGGAACGTGCTGATCTACTTCGACCAGCCGACCCGCGAAGCGGTGCTGGAGCGCATCCGCAAACTGATTCCCAGCGACGGCTATCTGATGCTGGGCGCCACCGAGACGATGATCGGCCAAGCCGACCGCTACCGTCCCGATGAAGCCCATCCGGGCCTTTTCATTCCCAACTGACGTGACCGCGGCGACAGGGCCTCAATAGGCCGCTGCGATTGGCTTGGCATCGGGTGCGGTTGCCGCTTGCCCGCGCTGTCCGGTCTCGACGTAGCCGTCGAGCCAGGCCGTGCGCCCGCCGGCCGCCATCCAGAGGATGGGAAAGAAGTCCTCGTCCATCCGGTCGTCGCCGACGCGCTGATACCGGCCGTAGATGTAGCTGCCTCCGGCCTTTCCGAAGCGCGTGTGCGCCGGCAGCATGTGAATGCCGATGCTGCGTCGTTCGAGGCCGGTCGTCGTGTTCGGGCCCGAGCCGTGCCAGATATGGCCATGGTGGAACACTGCCGTCCCGGCCGGTACCTCCAACGGAACGGGTTGGGGGTCGACGATCCCGGCCTGTCGCGCCGCCGCCAGCATTTTGGCCCGGTAACCTCCCTCGGGCGTATGGAAGTCGAGGGGGCGGCCGACCAGCGGCCATCGATGCGAGCCCGGCACGTATTCGATGGTGCCGGCATCGGCTCGCGTGTCGTCCAGGGTCACCCAGCAGGTGATCGTTTCGGCAGGATCCAGGAAGTCGGTGAACGAGGTGTCCTGGTGCAGGGCGATCGCCTTGGTCTGCGGAGGCTTCCACCAGAGCGTGTCCTGACCGAGACGGATTCCGTCCCACCCCGCGAGGCGGGCGGCGGTTCGAGCGATTGCCGATGAAAGCACCAGGGCTGCCACCGTCAGATCGCTTTTCCAGGCGTTCCCCATATGGCGCGTGACGTCGGGCAGGCTCATGCCGTCGCGCCAATACCATTCGTCCGGATAGGTCCCGGTGTCGAACTCGCCCCGGAACAGCGGCGCGAACCGGGTGCGAAGGGCAGCGACGAAAGCCGGCGGCAGCATCCGATCGACGACCAGATACCCGCGGTCCCGGAACGTCGCCACGTCTTCTTTTCCGAGCGTGTCGATGCCCTGCAAGGTTCGGTTTTCCATCGATGGGGCCCCGATGTAAATTGGGTCTAGACCGAGAATGATGTTATTTCTGCGGAATGCCTGGAATAAACAGAATTATATTCTAATGAAGGGCCTTATGTTTGATCTGGACCGAACGGATTTCGAAATCGTGCGCCTGTTGCAGAACGATGGTCGGATGTCCAACAAGTCCCTGGCGGCGGAGGTGGGGCTGGCGCCGTCGAGTTGTCTCGAGCGGGTACGGCGTTTGCGTGACACCGGCGTCATCCGCGGCATTCATGCCGCAATCGACCCGACGGCTATGGGGGTCGGCTTGCAGGCGATTTACGCTTTGGAGCTCGCCAAGCATCAGCGGGAGGTCGTCGAAACCTTCCAGGCGGACGTTCTGCGCATGCCGGAGGTCATGGCGGTCTATCTCGTTTCCGGCGCGTTCGATTTTCTCGTGCATGTCGCCGTCAGAGATGCGCAGCATCTAAGGGATCTTGCCCTCGATTCCTTCACGCACCGCCCCGAGGTAACCCGGCTACAGACGACACTCGTCTTCGACTATGCATGTCGCCACGAACTGCCGTGTTATCGCGATCGGGATGGGCGTCAGGCGCCCGTGAGCTAATTCCGGAGTGTCGGGGGGGCACTCGGCCGTCAGGAAACTTGCCCGCTCATGCCAACGGTAACTGTTTGATACGGCCGACCTCAGAGCCGGTCACACAATGCTTCCGCCTCCGGGTGCCGACCGTTCGTTGGCTTAGAACAACGCCAAACCAATCAGCACGATGGTGGCCCAGCCGGCAATCGAGGCGAACGCCCATACGACCATTGCAGTCCGCGTCGACTGGCGTCTGAGACGCGGTTCGGACCGGCGGTCGGAATCCAATTCGTCCTCCATAACCATCGTCACCGGTCCTCTCGGCAATTCTTGCCGGCCAAACCTTCGTTCACCGCTGCGTTCCGAAGGACGGCTGACGCTGCCATGTGCCTGGAAAGTCGCTTCCTTGCGCCCGTCATGTTCATCCTCTTCCCCCTCGTACTCTGCATCCGCACAGTCGCACGAGATTTTTGCAACATTTCCGACGCAATCCTCATGCCAAGAGGAATAGTGACGGAAACACAGCGATTTATTAAAAAATTGTTAGCGCAGGGTTTGGGCGATGTAAAGAAACTCGACACCGCAACGGCGTGTGCGGCCGGCCCGAAACTCAGCGCGGATGGGAAACGATCAGGCGGCGTGTGCCGCGAAGCCCTCCGGGGAAGGAGGGGGGAAGTCGGAGAGGGACGATCGTCCCGTCAACGATTCCGACGTAAGGGACTCAGCCCCGGCCATGAAGCCGGACTTGATCGGCGATCAGTCGTCGAGCTCGATCGAGCCGCCGTTCCGCTGTTCGGCAAGATACCATCCGACGAGGCTCGACAGGCTGGCGCCGACGACGCTCGCGCTCAAACCCGCCTCGATGCTTCCCAGGGCGGAACCGGCGACGAGCCCGGCGATCGCGCCGAGTGCTGCGAAGGAGAATCCCGCGAGGGCTACGTTCTTTACGGTCATGGTCACAGTCATCCGTCGGTCTCCTCTTCCCCCTGAGGCCCGGCTTTCCGACGCCTCATCATGTTGGCACTTTGCCGAGGGAGCTGACGAAACTCTGTGACCGGTGTCACACGAAAGGTAGTTTCCTGTTTTAATTGAATTTTTAGGATTCCGGCGCGGCCCCGAAATTAAGGTTCCGGTAACCACCGGCTGAGTTCGCCAGCGCAGCGGAACGAAATACCGTTCCAAGGATTCCGTGGGCCGGCCAGGGAGAGGCGAAGGCGGGCAACGCGGTCCCCAATAGCCGCATCGTGGGAGCTGACCTAGGCCCATAAGCACATAATATAGTCACGTCGGCTCGCGGCTCGCGGCTCGCGGTTAGCTTGGCCGAAGATGCGTGGCACGTCCCTCTTTCTGCTGCCCCTCTTCTATAGTCCCCTGGGCAGTGTCATGTCCGGCTTCGGTAGCTTCGGGGGGGGGCTGCGGACATCCGTCCCATGCCGGCCCCAATGCCGCCGAATTTCCGACCCGCCGGAATCTTTGACACTCGTGCTCATGCCCTTGAAACCCACGGAATCCGGGGGCTTTGGCGGGAGTGAGGCAGCCGTCGCCGAGGAATCTCGGGTCTTCGCCGATCGGACTGTCGGAAATGTTTACAACCCTCTTGTCCGGCCAACTGGGGTATTATCGTAACTGCATGAAAAATATAGAAATATTGGTTCTGGCACGGACCATGCAATAATTCCGGCGAACCCACGCAGAGGTTCGGTTAAACGATTTCTGCGAGGAATTTTTTAGGAGGGTTTGAGATGACCAAGACCACCATGCTCCGCACCAGTCTCCTGGCCGGCGCCGCCCTTGGCCTCGTGATGGCCGCGGCTCCGAAGGATGCTCACGCTGTCTCCTACGCTTATTCGGCTCTGGAGATTCAGGACTTTAAGGCCACCAACACTTTCGGTGGCTTCTCCACGTTCAACTTCGTCGCCAAGCAGATCTCTGCTGACATCAACGGCACGAACGTGACCGACGGCCCCGAGACCAAGACCTCGGCGGGCAGCACGATCGACCTCAGCCAGGTCTGCGTCGGCAGCTGCGGTTCGTTCTCCGAGAACACGTTCTTCCCGGCTCCGACCCCGCTCGCCAACGGCACGTACGCGGTGGCCGACCAGTACATGACCGACAGCGTCATTCTCGACGCCAACGGCGGCGACTGGGGTGCGATGTCGGGTGTCCAGCTCGGCGATGGCGATGCGGTTGCCGAGTCCGGCACCGATCATCAGCTGCAGTGGGACTTCAACATCACGGCGGGCGAGCTTGCGGCGGCCGGTGGTTCGATCACCATCGACTTCAGCTGGGAGCAGCGGAACTTCGTCGAGCTGGTGACCACCGAGTCGGGTGACACCGCGAACGCGACGCAGAGCTTCTCGATCCGTGTCACTGGCCCCGAGAACTTCAGCCAGACCGTCTTCGACGAGAGCCTGAACATCAGCGCCGGCCAGAGCCCCGCTTCGGCGTCGACCGGTACGCAGACGTTCTTCTCCAACACGGCGTCCGCGACCTTCACCACCGCGGGCAACTACTCGATGCTCTTCAACTACGACGTGGCCGCGAACGCGACGTCGGTTCCGGAGCCGGGTACGATCGGCCTCCTGGGCACCGGCCTCCTGGGCCTCGGCGCCTACGGCATGCGTCGCCGCAACAAGAAGGCGGCCTAACGCCGAACCAAAGAACGACCCTTCGGTCGTGGAGCCTGCCGGCGTCAGCCGGCAGGCTCTTTCTTTTTGTGCGCTGTGAGTTCCGGGCGAACGGAGCCGCGCGCCACGAAAAGGGCCTTCGCTCCGATTGAAGCCGGCGGAGGCACGGCTTATCGTTGGCGTCGGTGGCGCGGTTCCTCCGTCCGGCTCGGAGCACGGAACCGATTGGAGGCGCGGTAGCGGGCCGTGGCACGATCAGGAGGCGAAAGGCGAAGGGCACGTCGGGACGGCCGGTCGGCCACAACCGACGCTGTGGCCTTGTTGAGCGAAGCCGTGGCTTTGCAGCGGTCGGGCAAGGTCCGCCTTGCGGCGATCAAGTACCGCAAGATTCTGGACCGCTACCCCGACAACGCGGATGCGCTTCACAACCTCGGTATGCTGACGGCGGGGGCCGGACAGATGGCGGAAGCCGCTGCCCTACTCGTTCGCGCGGTGGCCGCGCGGCCCGAAGAAGCCGGCTTCAGCTACAATCTCGGCAATGTTCTGATGGCCGCGGGACGGCTCGGAGAAGCGGAAGAGAGCTTTCGAAGGGCGATCGCGACGCGCCCCGATTACGCCGAGGCGCATGTTCATCTCGCCAACTGTGTGATCGAGAGGGGACGGCCGGATGAGGCTGTGGACCTTGCCCGCCATGCGGTCGGCCTCAACGCGGCTCTGGCGCCCGGCTGGCTCACGCTGGGCAACGCCTATTGGCGTCTCGGGGACTACGAGAACGCGGCGGAGTCGTTTCGGAAGGCGATAGGGGCTCGGCAGGATTATGCCGAAGCGTACAGCAATCTGGGAACGCTCTACCGCCGGATGAACCGGCCCGAGGATGCGATGGCCTGTCTCAAAAAGGCGATCGCTCTGGCGCCAAGCCTCGATTTCGAGGCCGTGGGCAATGCGATGAATTTGGCGCTCTACATGTGCGCCTGGGACGATCTTGACTCATTGGCGCAGAACGTCGCCAAGGGTTCGGGACCGCAAAAAAAGGCGCTTACCCCCTTTACCCAGATCGCCCGTTCGGACGATCCGGCCGAAGCGTTGGCCGTGGCGAAGCGATGGTTCGGCGTGGTCGGTGTTGGAGGGACGCCTCTATGGCGGTCGCACACCGGTGAGCGGACCTCGGACGGGCCGATCACGGTGGGGTATTTGTCGAGCGACTTCCGCGATCACCCTGTCGGACGTCTGATCGCACCGTTGCTCGCCCTGCATGATCGCGAACGCTTCCGGGTTCTGGCCTTCTCTCATGGTGCGGATGACGGGAGCGATCCTCGAAGGAGGATCGAACAGAATGCCGACGGTTTTTTCGATCTGAGAGATCTTGATGACCAGGCAGCCGCCACCAGGATCGCCGCAGAAAAGGTCGACGTTCTCGTCGATCTGAACGGGCTGACATGGAATCACCGTATCGGCATCGCGGCGTTGAGGCCGGCGCCGGTGCAAACCGTCTATCTCGGTTTTGCCGGCACGACGGGTGCCCCCTGTTTCGACTACATCATCACCGACCCCATGGTCAGCCCGGTCGATGATGCCGCGTACTACAGCGAGGCCCTGGCGCACATGCCCGACAGCTTCATGCCGTCGGGCGAATACGATCCGCCGGCTCCGGGCGGCGGCAAGGCCGATCATCACCTCCCTGAAGAGGGTGTCGTCTTCTGCTCCTTCAACCAGCCTTACAAGATCGATCGCGCCATGTTCGCGGTATGGGCCGAAATACTGGCCGAGGTCGAAGGGAGTGTCCTGTGGTTGCCTGAGAGCGCACCCCTCGTCATGCGGAACCTGAGGGAGGCCATGGCAGGCGCGGGTATCGACCCGGATCGTCTCGTTTTCGCGCCGCGCGTGCCGACCCATGAGGAGCATCTGGCACGGCTTCATCTCGCGGACATCGCCCTCGACACCCACATCTACAACGGCCACGCCACCTCGGTGGACCTGCTATGGGCGGGCGTGCCGCTGGTCACTGTCCGAGGGCGACACTTCGCTTCTCGGGTCTCCTCCAGTCTGCTTGCGGCGGCGGGCATGCCCGACCTGGTGGCGGACTCGTTCACGGACTACAAGGCGCTGGCCGTGCGGATGGCCAGCGACCCGGCGATCAGAAGCGCTGCCAAGGAGCGGTTGTTCGCGGGGCGGGCGACCGCCCCATTCTTCGATAGCCGCAAAACGGCACAGGCCCTCGAAGACCTTTATGCGCGCATGCATATTCTGAGCTGCGCGGGCGGATCGCCGCGCCATATCGCGGCGGCCTGACCTGCTTCCAGGGGACAGGCGCCGGATGCGCCTGTCCCCTGGAGCGAAGAGCCGTTACTCAGTGAGTTCCGCGTAAAGGTCCGCGGCTGCCTGCTTCTCCGGGAAGTCTCCCCCGTCGCTGGTCAGGTCACGCAGGAGCGCGCGCGCGGACTCCTTATCCCCTTGCGCGATATAGGCCTGCGCGAGGTGGAACTGGATCGAGAGATTGTCCGGAGCGAAGCCGGACGCGCGCTTCAGCAGGTCGAGCGCATGATCCGCCTTCCCGCGTTCAAGCTCGATCAAGCCGTAGGTGTCGAGCACGTTGGATTCCGACGGAGCCAGTTCGTAAGCGTGCTGAGCGTGCTCGGCGGCCGCGTCAGCGTTCCCCGATTGAAGCAGGGCCCAGGCAAGGTTGTTCCGCGTCGGGACACTGTCGGGCACCGCCTTGACGATGTCCGAATACGCATCGGCTGCTTCCTGCCAACGCTGCAATTCGTCCAGGAGCTGACCCAGCCGGAACCGCACAACCTGATCGTTGGGGTGTTGTTCCAGCCAGCTCCTCACCGATGCCAGCGCATCCTCCTTCCGGTCGAGCTGCCATTGCAGATCGACAAGACGAAGGACGTCCTGGGAACTGTTGCGCAGTTCGACGAGCTTCTGGAAGGCGGCGACCGCATCGTCCGGCCGATCTTCTCGAACCGCAAGGGCACCTTCGAACTCGGCCAGAATTGCGGTATTGGCTTCGTCGGACGCCAGTTCGGCCATCAGCCTCTTGGCCGTTTCGTCGTCTCCCTGTCCCAGGGCGATGCGTGTCCGCGCGATCTTTGCGCCCCGATGGTTGGGGTCCATTTCCAGGACGGCGTCGAGCGCATCGCGGGCCCGAGAGACATTGTTGTCGGCCAGGGCGGCACGGGCGAGGTCATAGCGAGCGGTGACCGAGTTCGGAGCGAGCGTCGACAATTCCGAGTAGGTCAGAACCGCCTGGCTGAAATCGCCCATGGCCATCTGCGCGCGGCCGACGACTTCCAGCAGCGCCGATCGGGCGGACTGCGGCGGGGACTGATCGAGCACGCGACGTGCCACCGAAAGCGCACGTTCGTTCTGGCCCGCTTCCACGTAGGACCGGGCGAGTTCAAGGGCCGGCAGTATGGCGCGCGGATCGGCTTCCACAGCCTGTTCCAGCCAACGCCGCGCAGCGTCGCGGTCGCCGAGCTGGGCCTCGAGCGCCGCGAGGCGCCGGTAGGTGGTCGAGTCCCGCGGATGTTTCTCGATGACCGCTCGATAGAACTCACGCGCTTCCGCGTACTGCTCGTTCCTGATCGCCAACTGCGCCAGATTGTTGGAGGCGTCCGGATCTCCCGGCGCGATCTCCAGAGCCTTTTCGAAGCTCGCGCGGCCCTCGGCTTCCTGATCGAGACCGAGATGCGCCAAGCCGGCCAAGGTATAGCCGACGGCCTCCTGCGGGTTTCGTTCCTGGTAACGCTGCGCGGCTTCCAGGGCCTTCTCGAACTGGCGACTCCGCAAATAGCCGGCGATCAGGGCCGCCTCTTCGGACTGCAGCGAGGTGTCCTCCTGCACCGCCTTTTCCAGGTCGGCGATCCCCGTATCCGGTTGCCCGAGGGCGATCTGCAGAAGTCCCACGCGTGCGCGTGTCGCGGCGTCGTCGGGTTTGAGGTCCAGCGCTCGGCGCAGGTATTGGGTGCCGCTCTGAAGGTCGCCGCTCTGGACCGCCGCCATGCCGACCAGCTGCAGCAGCCCTTCGTCGTCGGGCGACGATTCGGCCAGGGGACCCAGGGTTTCCATCGCTTCCTGGGGACGGTTCAGGCGCAGCTGCACGGCGCCAAGCAGGCGACGCGCGCTGCTGGTGGGGTTGTCCGCCAGGAAGCGCTCGAGATAGAGATTCGCCTGTTCGTACTGGCCGATCGCATAACTGGCGCCGCCCGCGATCAAGTAGCTGGGCAGGTAGCCCGGCGCGATCTTGATCGCCGTCTCCGCATATTTCTTCGCCGTTTCGTAGTCCTTGAGCTGAAACGCGATGAAGGCACGCAGATAATTCGGGAACTCGAAGTTCCGTGCCTGCTTCAAGCCGACTTCGATCAGCGGCACCGCGCCCTCGTAGTCGCCCAGGCCGATATAGGCCTGGGCCAGCCCGATATGGGCGCCGATATTGTTCGGCCGGAGTTCCAGCGCCTGCGTGAATGCTTCCTTGCCCGCTTCGTAGTCCTTGCGGGCGATCTCAAGATCGCCCTTGACCGCCAGGACGGAGAAGTCGTCGGAGGCGACCGCCGTGGCGCGGGAAAGGTTCTTCTCCGCCTTGTCGAGGTCGTCCTCCAGCATGGCGACGCGTACCAGCCCCACCAGCGCATCGACATTGTCGGGAGACTCGCTCAGCGCGGCGTCATAGGCTTTCTCGGCCTGCACCGTCTGCCCGAGTCCGTAATAGGACTGCGCGCGGGCGATCAGAACGGCGATCTTCCGCTCGGACGTCGCGTTCGAATCCAGGGGAACCTCGTCGAGGACCTTCTGATAATTCCCCTGCAGGACCCAGGCGCGAGCGAGCGGTACCTCGAGCCGGGCATCGCGAACGCCCAGCGTTCTCGCGGTTTCCAGTTCCTTCTCTGCCGAGACGCCGTCGCCGAGGTCGTTGTAGATCTCGCCCAGCATGAACCGCGCTTCGCCGAGGTTCCCGTCGTCGCGCAGCGCGTTCTTGAGCTCCAGGGTTGCCGCGCTCAGGTCGCCCTGCTCCCTGAGTTCCGTCGCCTTGGCCAGCCGCTCCTCGGCCGTCGGGCCGTCCCCGCAGGCCGACAACAGGAAAAGTGCGGCCCCCAGGGACAGCAGGGTGCGGGTCGGGATGCGCGGCATGCAAAAGGTCAAAGCGGTCCTCCCAGTGGGCGTGCTCGAATTGCACTTGTCCGGCACGCCTTCGGGCGGTGCCACCTGCGCTTAACTGTCCCCGCAATTTATTAGCGCCATGTTAAGCTGGCAAGGCGACGGCCACCACAGGTCGATAGTCCTCTCGCATATTCGCGCGTGGCTTTCCGCTGTGGGCAATGACTTGTTAGCAACTGCATGATTAGCTGCATGGGCGAACATACTCCGGCATGGCGCATGCGGCTGTCGCGAAGCGATGTCGCACGGTCGCGGTTGACTGGCGACCGCACTGCGGCATGTTGGGGGCCGAGAATCTCACCTGAGTGTTGCCGCCCGTGATATCCGCCCATCTGATTGCCGCCGCGCGCCCCAACTTCATGAAGGTGGCGCCTCTTTATCATGCCCTTGCGGCCAGCGATTGGTGCCGTCCGGTGTTGGTGCACACCGGCCAGCACTACGACTCGAACATGTCCGGCGCCTTCCTCGACGATCTCGGGCTGCCGGCGCCCGACCATCATCTCGGGGTCGGCAGCGGGTCGCACGCCGAGCAGACCGCAGGAGTCATGGTGGCGTACGAGAGCATCCTCAGGGACACGCCCCCCGACTGGGTGGTGGTCGTGGGCGACGTCAACTCGACGCTGGCCTGCAGCATCGCCGCCAAGAAGCTCTGCCTGCCGGTCGCGCATCTGGAAGCCGGCCTGAGGAGCGGCGACCGCACCATGCCGGAGGAAATCAACCGCGTCGTCACCGATGCAATCAGCGACCTCTACTGGACGCCATCGCCCGACGCCGACGAAAACCTTCTCCGTGAAGGCGTGGCGCCGGAAAAAATCGACCGGGTCGGCAATTTCATGATCGATTCCTTCGAACTGATGCGCCCGCGGATCGAGGCGACTCGCCCGCGGGAACGGTTCGATCTCGGTGACCGCCCGTTCGCGGTGGTCACGTTGCACCGCCCGTCGAACGTCGATCGCGCCGAAAGCCTGGGCCGGTTGGTCGCCGAGCTTCGCCGCATCGCCGACGGTATCGACCTCGTCTTCCCCGTTCATCCCCGGACACGGCAGCGGCTGGATGCCTTCGGCCTCGCCGCGGATCTTGCCGCCCATGACTCGATCCACCTGATCGATCCTTTGGGCTATGTCGACTTCATGGGCCTCGTTCGCGAGTCGACCATGGTCGTGACCGATTCTGGCGGTATCCAGGAAGAGACCACTTATCTCGGCATCCCCTGCCTGACGCTCCGCAACACCACCGAGCGGCCGATCACCGTAACGGTCGGATCCAATCGATTGGTGAAGCCCGAAGATCTTGCGGAGTCGGTGGACAAGGTCATGTCCGGCGCCTGGGCGAAAGGGCGCCGGCCGGATCTCTGGGATGGTCATACCGCCGAACGGGCGGCGGCAAGCCTGAAACGCCATGCCGGGGCGTGACAAGGTTCATCGAATGACGACAGCCTCCGCGGAAAGGAGAGGGACTCTGTGCGACGCATAGCGCTGGTAGGGGCGGGTTACATCGCCGATGTTCACGCCGAGGCGATCGCCGCTCTCGACGGATTGACCGTGAGCGCGGTCGTCGATCCGGCCCAGGGCCGGGCGCAGGCGCTGGCGAAGAAGTGGGGCGCGGACAAGGTCTTCGATAGCGTCGAGGCGCTGATCGAAGATGGCAGCGCCTGCGACGCGACCCATGTGCTGGTGCCGCCGCCGCTGCATCGTCCGGTGGCCGAGACGCTGCTGCGCGCCGGCTTGCCGGTCTTTCTCGAAAAGCCGATGGCCGAGACCGATGCCGACTGCGCCGCGCTGGAAGAGGCCGCGCGGGACGGCAAGGCCTATCTCGGCATCAACCAGAACTTCGTCTACCACCCGATCCAGAAGGCGATGAAGGCGGCGATCCGGCTGGATGAGATGGGTCCCCTCCGACACGTCACCTGCACCTATTTCATGCCGCTTCGCCAGCTTGCCGCGCGCCAGTTCGGCCATTGGATGTTCGATCGGCCGCGCAACCTGCTGCTGGAGCAGGCCGTCCATCCGCTGTCGCAGGTCGTCGATCTGGCCGGCCCCATCCTCGACATGTCGGTGCGGGCGGGGACCCCGCGCACCGTCGCCGAGGGCTTCCAGATGATCGACCGTTGGTCGGTGGCGCTGCAATGCGAGCGGGCGACGGCGCAGCTCGAATTCATGATGGGTTGCAGCTATCCCATATGGCGGATCGACGTCGCCTGCGACGACGGCGAGATGAGCGGCGACTATCTCCACGACCGGCTGATGCGGCAGACGCCGACCAAGTGGATGGACTTCTATGACGGCTACGCCAACGGTACCGGCGCCGGCCGCCAGCTCATCAACCAGAGCCGTGCGGGCGCCCTGCGCTACGTCCTGTCGACGGCGAAGCTGAAGCCGCGATCGGACAGCTTCTTCCTCGGCATGAAGGACAGCATCGCCGCCTATCACGAGGCGCTGCCGTCCGGCGATCCGTCGCAGGCGGCCTTCGCGCGCGGTCTCGTCGCCGCCTGCGAGGCGATCGACCGGGCCAGCCCCAAGGTCGCGCCGCCGCCCAAGATCAAGATGGCCAAGCCGGGTAAGGAGCGCTTCGACGTCGTCGTCTTCGGCGGCACCGGCTTCATCGGCAAGCATCTGGTGCAGCGCCTTGTCGACCAGGGCAAGCGTGTCGCCGTCGCCGCCCGCAGCGTCCGTAACTTGCCGGCTCTGTTCGCGAACGAGAACGTGTCGGTGTTCCCGGCCGACATCGGCGACCGCGACTCGGTGGCGTCGCTGGTGGCGACGGCGCCGATCGTCGTCAATCTCGCCCATGGCGGCGGTGGCGCCGACTGGGCTGCCATCGAGCGGGCGATGGTCGGCGGCGCCCGGACCGTCGCCGAATGTTGCCTGGAGGCGGGAACCGAGCGGCTGATCTTCGTGAGCTCGATCGCCGCCCTCTATCTCGGCGACGCGGGCGCTCGCATTACCTGCGACACGCCGCCCGATCCGGCACCGCATCGCCGCGGCGATTATGCCCGCGCCAAGGTCATGGCGGAGCGGGCGATGCTGGCCATGAACCGGGAACGCCATCTGCCGGTGGTCATCGTCCGGCCCGGCGTCGTCGTCGGCGAAGGCGGCTCGCCCTTCCACAGCGGCATCGGCATGTATAACCGGGAAGCCCACTGCATGGGCTGGAATGCCGGCGACAACCCTCTGCCGCTGGTGCTGGCAGGAGACGTCGCCGACGGTATCATCCGCGCGATGGAGGCGTCGGACGTGCTCGGCAAGGGCTACAACCTGATCGGTGACGTTCGACTCTCAGCAGCCGAGTACACCGCAGAGCTCGCCAAGATCACCGATCGCCGCCTGTACTATCACCCGCAATCGCTCGTCAGCCAGCAGGCGGTCGAGGTGTTCAAATGGCTGGTGAAACAGGCGGCGGGACGGCGGGATGCGGCTTTTCCGTCCTACGCGGACTTGAAGTCGCGGGGTCTCGTGGCTCAGTTCGACACGGCCGAAGAGAAGCGGGCGCTCGGCTGGACACCGGTCGGCGACCGGGACACCTTCGTCCGCGAAGCCTTTGCCGGCTATGGCCGCTGACAGCGAGAGGCGTCACCTCCTCCACGTCTTCTCGACCTTCGCGGTCGGCGGGCCGCAGATCCGGTTCATCCAGCTCGCCAACCGGCTGGGACGGACGTATCGCCACACCGTGCTCGCCATGGATGGCGACACGGCTGCCGCCGACCGGCTGGACCCGGCGCTGGACTGCACCGTACGCGGGCTGAACGTCGTCAAGGGCGGCGCCGTCAGCAGCGGCAATCTGAGGACGTTTCGCGGCGTGCTCGCCGCCGAGGCGCCGGACGTGCTGCTCACTTATAACTGGGGCAGCATCGAATGGGCGCTGGCGAACCGTCTGCCGCCGTCGCGCCGACATCTTCATTTCGAGGACGGCTTCGGCCCGGACGAGGCTTCGGGCCGGCAGATTCCGCGCCGAGTCTGGATGCGCCGGCTGGCGCTGACCGGTGGGAAGACCCGGGTCATTGTGCCGTCACAGGTTCTTTACGATATCGCGACCAAGGTCTGGCGCCTGTCGCCGCGACGCGTGATCTACATCCCCAACGGTATCGACTGCGACCGCTTCGCCGCGCCTGCCGATGCGGCGCAGAATGCCGCAGCGTCGCTCGTCATCGGCAGTGTCGGCGCCTTGCGGGCGGAGAAGAACCTGGGCCGGCTGTTGACGGCGGTGGCGGCGCTTCCTGCCGATCTCGAACCGCAAGTGGTCATCGTCGGCGACGGTCCGGCACGGCCCGGGCTGGAAGAGACCGCCAAGTCGCTGGGGCTCGCGGACCGGGTCCGGTTCACCGGGCGGATGTCGGCGCCGGAAACGATCCTCCCCAGCTTCGACGTCTTCGCCATGTCGTCCGATACCGAGCAGATGCCGGTCGGCCTGATCGAGGCGATGGCGGCGGGACGGGCGGTGGTCGCAACCGACGTCGGCGACATCCGGTCGATGGTGGCGGAAGCGAACCGGCCCTATGTCGTTCCGCTCGGTGACGATGCGGCCTACGGGCGGGCGCTGGAAGAGCTGCTGCGCGACCCGGCCTTGCGCGCTCGGCTCGGTGCCGACAATGCCGCCAAGGCGCGCGCGACCTATGACGAGGCGACGATGGTTGCCACCTACGACCGGCTGTTCGCCGGCGCGTGACAGACACCGCGGCTCGCTTGCCGGCTCGACCGCCGCACCGTTGAAACATGGTGCGTCCGGAAGAGGGCGACCCGACCCGCTAACCTATTGATAGCGAGAAACTTATTGTCGATCCGGTGATTTCGTCCGGTCGATGGTTGCTCTAGTATCGCCGCGCATAGTCGAAAAGGTGACCTCTCGTGAGTGAAGGCGAACGGATAGCGAAACGGCTTGCGCGGTCGGGCCTCTGCTCGCGGCGCGAGGCGGAACGGTGGATCGCCGAGGGCCGGGTCGCGGTCGACGGAAAGGTCCTCGACTCGCCGGCTCTCAATGTCGGTGCCGACGCGCGGATCACCGTCGACGGCCAGCCGATTC
>PBKC01000105.1 GCA_002721365.1 Rhodospirillaceae bacterium
CCGTCCATCCGCTTGAAGTGTTTGAGATTTCCGCCGGCATCGAAGATGGCGATGTTCACCGGCCGCCAGCCCTGCGCGATCGCCTCCGCCTCGCAGGCATCGGCCATGGCGATGGCCATCTCGTCGGTGAGCATGGGCCGCTGCTCGACGGCCCCGGCCGCAAAGGCGGTCCCCAGACAGACGGCCGCAACGGTCAGCGAAGATAGAATGCGCATCGTCCTTTCCTCCCTCACTGCAGCGCGTCAGCGATCGCATCGATCGCGGCCTGGGCGCATTCCTCGTCCTGGTCGGCGGTGGCCCCGCTGATCCCGATCGACCCGATCGGCGTGCCGTCGGCGAGCTTGATCGGCAGTCCGCCAGGGAACACGACGACGCCGGGCACATGCTGGATACCGTGCGGCTTGGCCGGGTCCTTGTAGGCGATCTCGTCGCCGACAAACCGGGTCGAGAACGGCAACATCGCCGAGGTCTTGGCCTTGAGCTGGGAAATCTGGATGCTGCCGATGAAGGCGTCGTCCATCCGGCGGAAGTACTTCAGATTGCCGCCGTCATCGAGGATCGTGATGTTGACCGGCAGCCAGCCGGCCTCCACCGCCCGCGCATAGCAGGCATCGGCCATCGTCTCGGCCATATCGAGCGTCAGTTCCTGGGCCGCATTGGCCCCGGTCGCGGGCAGCATGACGGCAAGCGCCAGCCCCCCGAACAAGCGTGACCGTCCGGTCATGGCAGTTCTCCCCTCGTCTCGCTTCGCCCGCCTCTATCCGCGGTGCGACGACAACGCTATGCGGCAAGCGGAGCAGCGGCAAGCGGAAGACTCGCGGTCAGATCAGCCCGGCGAGAGGAGAGGAGGGATCGGCGTAGCGCCGTTTCGGCATGCGCCCGGCGCGATAGGCGAGGCGCCCGGCCGCAACGGCCTTCTTCATCGCCCGTGCCATCATGACGGGATCGCCGGCCTCGGCGATCGCGGTGTTCATCAGCACCCCGTCACAGCCCAGCTCCATCGCCACGGCAGCGTCGGAGGCCGTGCCGACGCCGGCATCGACGATCACCGGCACCTTGGCGTTCTCGATGATGATGCGGATGCCGACCGGGTTCTGGATGCCGAGGCCCGAGCCGATCGGCGCGGCGAGCGGCATGATGGCGCAACAGCCCATCTCCTCCAGCCGCTTGGCCATCACCGGGTCGTCCGAGCAATAGACCATGACCTCGAAGCCGTCCTTGATCAGCGTCTCGGCCGCCGACAGCGTCTCGACCATGTCGGGATAGAGGGTGGTCTTGTCGCCCAGCACCTCGAGCTTGACCAGATTCCAGCCCCCCGCCTCGCGCGCCAGACGCAGCGTCCGGAGCGCATCCTGCGCGGTGAAGCAGCCGGCCGTATTCGGCAGATAGACGATCTTCTTGGGGTCCAGATAGTCCATCAGCATCGGCGCGTTCGGGTCGGTGACGTTCACGCGCCGCACGGCAACGGTGACGATCTCCGCCCCCGAAGCCTCGACGGCGTCCGCGGTCTGCTGGAAATCCTTGTATTTGCCGGTGCCGACGATAAGGCGCGACTTGAGCTTACGCCCCGCGACCTCCCAGGTGTCGTCGTCCGCCGGCGCCGTCTCCGCGGGAAGCGCCGCGCCGCCGTCGCTGCCGCCGCCGATGAAATGGACGATCTCCAGCCGGTCGCCATCGCTGACCGGGGTCTCGTCGAACGCCGAGCGCGAGACGATCTCCAGGTTACGCTCGATGGCGATCTTGCGGGCGTCGAGATTCAGCGCATCCAGAAGACCGGCTACGGTCAGCGGTGCGTCGAAGGTACGGTCCTCGCCGTTGACGGTGATGCGCATATACGGAACAACTCGAGTAATGGCCTCGGCTTGCCGCGATCCGCGGCTCAGTCCAGTATGGGGTCGGCTCGGCGGGCTTTCAACCGCGGGCGAAGCGCGGCGGCAAGGCGCGGAAACGGAATAAAGGGAGGCGCTGAGACCGACGGATGGCGGAAACGATTCTCGTCCTCAATGGGCCGAATCTGAACATGCTCGGCGTGCGACAGCCGGAGATCTACGGCCGGGAGTCACTCGACGACGTCAGACGGCTTTGCGAAGCCCATGCCGAACGTCTCGGCCTCACCGTCGACTTCCGCCAGAGCAATATCGAAGGCGAGCTGGTCACCTGGATCCAGCAGGCACGCGGCTCAGCCGACGGAATTCTCTTGAACGCCGGGGCGCTGACGCATACCTCGGTAGCCATTCTCGATGCCCTGCTGGCGAGCGAAGTGCCGGCGGTCGAGGTGCATCTATCCAATATCCACCAGCGCGAGGCATTCCGACGGCATTCCTACGTCGCGCTGGCGGCACGCGGTATGATCTGCGGGTTCGGTGTCCACGGTTATGTCCTGGCCCTGGATGCCGTCGCAGGCATCCTGCGGCATGCTCCCCAGAGGTAAACGAAGCGAGTGAGTCGTTTGCGAATCGATCCAGAGGTTATCCGCGAGCTCGCGGCCCTTCTCGAAGAGACGGGGTTGAACGAAATCGAAGTGGCGGAAGGCGCGAACCACGTCCGAGTCGCCCGCCACCCGGCACCGACGGTCGCGATGCCCGCGATGGCGGCGCCCGCGGCTGCGATGTCCGCGGAACCGCGGCCGGCAGCGGATGCCGCGTCGACCACGGTCGACGAAGCCGGTGCCGTACGCTCGCCGATGGTGGGCACGATCTATGTGGCCCCGGAGCCCGGCGCGCCGCCCTACATCACCATCGGCAGCACGGTGGCGGCCGGCGACACGCTGTTCATCATCGAAGCGATGAAGACCATGAATCCCGTCCGCGCACCCCGCAGCGGCCGCGTAGCCCGTATCCTCGCCACGAACGCGGCTCCCGTGGAGTTCGGCGAGGTTCTCGTGATCCTCGAATAGCGCCATGTTCGACAAGGTGCTGATCGCTAATCGCGGCGAGATCGCGCTGCGAATCCATCGTGCCTGCCGCGAAATGGGCATCCATACGGTCGCCGTCCATTCGACGGCCGACGCCGACGCCATGCATGTCCGTCTGGCGGACGAAGCCGTCTGCATCGGCCCACCGCCGGCCCGCGACAGCTATCTGAACATCCCGGCGATCATCGCCGCGGCCGAAATCACCGGCACCGACGCGATCCATCCCGGCTACGGCTTCCTGTCGGAGAACGAACGCTTCGCCTCGATCGTCGAGGCGCACGGCCTCACCTTCATCGGCCCGACCGCCGATCACATCCGCCTGATGGGCGACAAGATCGCCGCCCGCGAGACGGTGAAGAAGCTGGGTCTACCGGTCGTTCCGGGCTCCGACGGCGCCATCCGCACCGAGGAGGAGGCGATCGCCTGCGCCCAGGAGATCGGCTATCCGGTGCTGGTCAAGGCCGCTGCCGGCGGTGGTGGCCGCGGCATGAAGGTCGCGAACTCGGCCGAAGAGCTCCGCGCCGCCCTCGCCCACGCGCGCTACGAGGCCCGCGAAGGCTTCGGCGACGACACGGTCTATCTGGAGAAGTATCTGGCCCAGCCGCGCCATATCGAGATGCAGATCCTCGCCGACCAGCACGGCAACGCCGTCCATTTCGGTGAGCGCGACTGCTCTCTCCAGCGCCGCCACCAGAAACTGGTGGAGGAAGCCCCCTCGCCCGCGCTCAACGCCTCGTCGCGCGAGGAGCTCGGCCGCATGGCCACGGAGGCGATCGCCAATCTCGGCTATCGCGGGGTGGGCACGATCGAGTTCCTTTACGAGAACGGCCGCTTCTACTTCATCGAAATGAACACCCGCCTCCAGGTCGAGCATCCGGTAACCGAGATGATCACCGGGGTCGATCTGGTCCGGGAGCAGATCCGCGTCGCGGCCGGGGCACCGCTCGGCTATAGCCAGGCCGACATCACCGTCAACGGCCACGCCATCGAGTGCCGGATCAACGCCGAGAACCCCCGCACCTTCGCACCCTCACCGGGACGGGTCGTCGACTACCACCCGCCGGGCGGCCTCGGCGTCCGCGTCGACAGCGGTCTCTACGCCGGCTACACGGTGCAGCCCTATTACGACAGCCTGGTCGCCAAGCTGATCGTCCACGGCCGCAACCGAAATGAATGCCTGATGCGGCTCCGGCGCTGCCTCGACGAGTTCTTCATCGACGGCATCGACACGACGATCGACCTCCACCGGCTGCTGGTCGAAGACCCGGATTTCGCCAACGGCCTCTACGATATCCACTGGCTGGAGCAGTTCGTGGCCGGATTGGCCGAGCCGGCAACGGAGTGAAACGACGACGGGGCCGCTCCTACGTCTCCGTCATGCCCGCGCATGTGGGCATCCTTCGGCCCGCATGCGGCACGGCGGCCTTGGCCGACATCACGGGTTCCCGCCGTCGCGGGACCGACGACCTTCTTCAAGGGGGGCGATGAGCCCCCCGCCTCGGAACCGATGCCGCGCTTTCGCCTGACGCCCGAATTGCTGATTCGGGCCTACTGCAACGGCCATTTCCCGATGGCCGAGGACCGGCACGATCCGACCATCCACTGGGTCGACCCGGATCGCCGGGGCATTCTGCCCCTGGACCGCTTCCACCTACCGAAGCGTCTCGCCCGCACCATGCGGAAGAACCCGTTCTCGATCCGTGTCGACACGGCCTTCCGGCAAGTCGTTCTCGCCTGCGCCGAACCGGCGAGCGGGCGCAACGAGACCTGGATCAACGACGACATCATCGACGCCTATTGCGGCCTGCACGCTGCCGGCTTCGCCCACAGCGTCGAATGCTGGATCGGCTCGTCGCTGGTCGGCGGGCTCTACGGCGTCTCGATCGGCGGAGCGTTCTTCGGCGAAAGCATGTTCCACACCGTCACTGACGCCAGCAAGGTCGCCCTCGCCCATCTGGTGGAGCGACTGCGCGCCGGTGGCTACCGCCTGCTCGACACGCAGTTCGTCACGCAACATCTGATCCGCTTCGGGGCGATCGAGATCCCGCGCCACGTCTATCTGCGGCTGCTGGCCGACGCCCTGACCGTCCAGGGCCGGTTCTATTCCTGGGACGTTGCCTCGTCCGACGGCGCGCCGCCTTCGGCCACATCCCGGCATTCGATGACGGAGATGTCGTAGACAGGGTGCTCGAGCGCCGAAAGGCCGGGGCTGGACGAGAACATCCAGCCGCGAAACAGCGCCGTCGGCGGCTCGTCGTTGCGGCTTTCGGAAATCTCCAGGAACGCCGCGTTCTCCGGCGGTTCGTCGGGCGGCGCCCTGTAGCAGGCATCGACCTTGATGGTCAGGGTTCCGAAGCCGGCATGGCCGTTGATCGGAACGGTGACCTCGGAGATGCGGGCGGTGATCTTGTCGAGCGCCTGCAGCACCGCGACCTCGCGGGCCTGGGCGGCCCCGCCGAGCACGACCGCAGCGGCGAGCGCTGCCGCGGACAAGCGCAGGAAACCGCCGCCGATCACGTCCGGTCCTCGAACGGCTTGTCGAGCAACTCCACCATCCGCGCGAGCACCTGGCGCACCTGGGCTTCGTCGCAGCCCATCAGCACCGCATCCTCCAGGGCCTCCTGGCACATCTCGCGTATCTCGACCAGGTTCTCGTTCAGGACCTTGATCTTCTCGACGCAGGAAACCTTCTCGCCCTCGGGCGTCAGCCATGTGGGGATCAGGTCTTCGGCGACGTCGTTGCTCTGCCGCATGGTCTCACCGCTTTCGATGGGGCCGCGCTTCCCGAGCCGATCGATTCCCCACCGCGCTTCCCTCTGCCCGGTCATCACATGGCCCGGCCATGCGATCCACGACCTCAGACTACCCTCAGCCAGCGACGCCGGAGCCTCTGATAGTCGCGGATGGCACGATCAAGTCGTGCCATGACGAGCCGGATGCGACGGGGACCCGGTTCCGGTCAGTGCCAGACGGCCCCTTACTTCTCGCTCGAATAGACCAACTGGTTGATCAATCCGAACAGGTCCGGCGCCGGTGCGGTATCGGTGATGACGGCACCCGCCTTCAGCATCTCGTCGGCACCGCCCGGCTCGAGCTTGATATAGGTATCGCCCAGGAGCCCGTCCTGGGAAATCGACGCATAAGTGTCTTCGGGCAAGGAAATGCTGGACTCGATCGACATGTCGACCCGCGCCAGAAAGCTGTCCGGCTCGATTCCCTGGCTGACCACCGTGCCGATGCGGATACCGCTCACCCGAACGTCGGCACCGGTCTTGAGCGACCCGACAGCGGTGAACTTCGCGGCGATCGGGTAGCCGTCGACCGCCTGCATGTCGGCGCTGTCATAGGCGAAGAACAGAAACCCGGCCGCCACCAACAGCACCACGGCCCCGATCAAAGTCTCGGCGATGTTGCGGGTCATCGCGCCACCCGTCCTACGCTGGTCACCAAACCTCTCACTCCGGTACCCACGGCTCGTAATCGCCGGTTGCGCGGTCGCGCTTGCCGCCGGCCTGGAGCGATCCCGGCGGGCGATAGGCGGCGGGCGTGCCGGTGAGGTTGGGAATGTGCGGCTTCACCCAGGGCCGCGTGACGAACGACCGCTCGGTGGGCGCCTCGGAAATCGTGTGAGTCAGCCAGCCCTGCCACAGCGGCGGCACCGCGGAACCCTCGGGATCGTCCTTGTAGATCACCCAGCGCCGCTCCTTCCGCCAGTCCGCGGGGCGGATCTTGTCGCGGAAATAGCGGTTACCGAACTCGTCCTCGCCCACGAACTCGCCGTGGAGATAGGTGAACAGTCTGGTGCCCAGAGAAGCGCTCATCGTCCCGCCGTCGGCATTTGCCACCTGCCCGGCGAACCGCCGGGCCGCCGCGACTATGCCACCCGCGTATTGCGGGTGTCCAGCGGGTGGGGGAGAGTGACGGTCGCCAACTAAGCGACTGTAGGGTTTCACAAACACCCCCGTCGGGAGAGGACATCGTCGATGCTCCAGTTCTACTACAACACCGGCCCCAATCCGATGAAGGTCGCCCTGTTCCTCGAAGAGGCAGGACTCGCCTACGAACCGGTCCCCCTCGACATGCGGAAAGGAGATCAGCACCGGCCCGCCTATCTGGCGATCAATCCGAACGCGAAGGCGCCGGCGATCGTCGACGACGGCGTCAGCGTCTTCGACAGCAACGCGATCCTCCTTTACCTCGCCGAGAAGACGGGGACGTTCCTGCCGCCCGACACGCCGAAGGCGCGGGCGGATCTTCTGTCCTGGCTGATGTTCGTCGCCACCGGCGTCGGCCCCTATTCCGGCCAGTCCGTCCATTTCCGCCTCTACACGCCGGAGCCGGTTCCCTATGCCGTGAACCGGTACGCGTTCGAGGCCCGGCGGCATTACGCCATCATCGACCGCAAGCTCACGGACAGCCGTTGGGTCCTGGGAGAGGACTACACCATCGTCGACATGGCGGTCTGGGGCTGGGCGCGTCTGATCCCCCGTGTGCTGGGCGACGACGGATGGAACGGCCTGCCGAACCTGAAGCGGCTGGTCGACGAGATCCCCGGCCGCCCCGCCGCCGAACGTGCGGTTGCGCTGGCAGCCAGCCACGCCTTCAAGACCGAGATGGACGAAGAGGCGAAGCGCCACATGTTCCCCAGCAATTATCAGGGGGAACGCTGAATCTTTCGGAGAGCGCGGTCCCCCCTTCCCCCGTCCCGATCAAGCGATCGGACTACCCCTGACAGGATTGCGCTAGCCGTCTGGGCGAATTGCGCGCCTCCATTGAATCCGGCAACCAGATAGACGCGCTCTGCGATCTATCTTCGGCAGGAATCAATTCGGCCGCTCGAGATCGAGCAGGATCGATCACCGGATAGGCGGCAGACGCGGGGAGCGTTGCGGCCCCGGCCCTCAGCCGGGGCGCGCACGCGAAAAGCGCAGCCGGCCGGGCAGGCGAAAGCGCAAGGCACCCAGGCCGACGCGACAACGTGTAAGGGGGCCTGTCATGTCGCAATCGAAAGCTATTCGACTGCTCACGCCGGCGATCGCAGTCGCGGCAGCGGCGTTCGCGAATCCGTCCGTCGCCCAGGAAAAGCCACTCAGCCATCTTTCGGCCTGCACCGGCGGCGCGTTCTCGACCGAAGAGGATTTCATGACCGGCGGCAAGAAGCCGTTCGACGGGAATCCCTATATCTCCGACGGTGACATCCTGAGCCCGAACGGCGAGGTCTGCGCCAGGAACCGCGAACTCGTCCAGCGTTACGACGTCACCCAGGATCTCGGTCTCGATGCGCTCGACATCCTCGACTTCGACGCCCGCATCGTCGCGTTTTCGACCGAGCTCGACAGCCCGCACGGCAATTTCGGCGCGGGCGACCTGCTGATCACCGACGGCATGGGTCTGGGCGTAGTGATTCCAAACAGCGCCCTCACCGCAGCCTTCAACATCCGCAACGACGTGGGGCTGGACGAAGTGAAGCTGATCGGTCCGGCGGATCGCCTGCGCCGCTTCGTGACGGCCGCGGCCGGCGTTCCGTCCGACGGCTGGCAGGACGGTCGGCTGCAATCCCTGGTCAAGGAACTCAGGATCGACATCTGGTTCTCGATCGAGGGAACGGTGTTCGATCGCGAGAGGCCGATCCTCGACGGCGACATTCTCTCGGTCACGGGGGCGATCGTCGCGACCAACCGGGACCTGCTGGCGCCGGCAGCGCCGGCGGGGCTGCCCAACGACGGCGTGGATTTCGGCCTCGACGCGCTCGCGGCGCCCCGCACGCTGCCCGATGACGTCAAGCCGCTGGCCACGATCCTGTTTTCGACCGAGGTCAACTTCTCCGACAAGATCTCGTTCACCGACGGCGACGTGCTCAACGTCGGCGGCACCATCGTCGCCACCAACCAGGATCTCGTATCGGCCTTCGCCCCCAAGGCGAAATTCCTGGGACTGGATGCACTCTGGTTCCCTTTCGAGGTCGGGGGTGATCCGCGCATCACGACGCTGTGCGATCGCTCCGTCGGCGACTTCAACGGCGGCATCACCTTCGTCGGCGGTCCGGGGACCGGCCTTTACGAACAGCCGCTGAGCTCACCCCCGGCCCTCACCGATACCTACACGGCGGCGTGCGGCCGCTATGTGCCGATCGACGGTGGCCTGCCGGTGCCGCCGACCGGCGTCCAGCGCTTCCGTGTCGCCTACCGCGAGGCCGGGGAGCCGATCCCGGCGACGCCGGGCGATCCGGCGACGCCCGCCATCGATACGATGTGGCACCTCAAGCGGGGTATGTGGAAATTCATCCCGATGGTCGGCTGGCAGTGGGTCTGCGAGCAGCCGGCCACCCTGGCGACCAGTGCCGGCGGCTGGATGAACGCCCAGGACTACATCGATGTGAAGAACGGCATCGGCAGCTATATCGGCTGCCCCAACCCCGAGCTGCGGCTCGCGGTCTGGAATACGCTGAGCTTGCCCGCCGGCACGCCCGTCGGCGACCCCGTTCCCGGCGTCCGGGACCGTGAAGATCACTACGTGGTCTGGCTGGAATGGGAAGATTCGAGCAGCTCGATCCATCGGGAACCGGTCGACCATCACCTGCAGCTCGACAACACGCTGCCGGTGATCGCGAAGTATCCGGACGGCCTGCAGATCCGCCTTGCCGATGGCACCCTGGTGCCGGCCTGCGGCGAGACGCCCGCCGGAACGGCGGACCTCGAAGTCTGGGGCCAGTTCCGCGACCGCCATTACGAGCATTTCGCCTTGTCGCTCAAAGGCGGCCTGCCGCCGGCGACCGCCGGCTACGGACCGCACTTCTACTATGATCCGACCGACGGCACCGCAGGGGTCAAGAACACCGACGACACCGGAACCGTCCCCGACGGAACCACGGTCCACCTGCGCGACATCTCGCTCAACGACCTGGGAGAGTCGTTCCAGGACTGCTGCTACTACCTGGAACTCCGCGCCTTCGACCGGGTCATCCGCCATGCCTTCAACGGTACGATCGTGAACGACATCACCGGAAGTGTCTGGTCGGAAGCCTTCATGACGTTTGCGGCAGCTCCGTAACGGGGAGCCGCCGATCAGGAGGATCGATGACGGGACGCCCCCCCCCCCGCAACCGTCATCGATCCTCTCTTCTGATCGGCCCCACGGGGGCCCTCAGCTGGGGATGTCGAACCCGGGTTCCCTGGGGACGAAATCGATCTGCACGTTGCGGGCGTAGCGAAGCAGGCTGTCGTGCTTGGCCTTCAGATCGTCGGAGGCGATCTCGTGCACGTTGCGCTGGCGGATATAGTCTATCGCCCCCTCGGCGAACTTCTTGCGGACGATCTTGGCCTCTTCGACCAGGGCGTTGAGCTCGAACAGTTTCTCGGCGACGTAGACCACCGAGTAGGCCGCGCTGCGGCGGCGCACCGGCTGGTCGTCGATATGGATCGAGAACGACTGGTTCTCGATGTTGCCGGCCCTGAGCAGGTACCAGACCTTAATCTGCGTCCGCTGCTGGGCGACGATGACGTAAGGCACGGACTCGACCGACACCGAGGCGTTGCCGAGCTTCGCCGGATCGTCGAACAGGGCGGTACGGACGGTCTTCGCTTCGATCGGCTGCGCCTTGGCGATCCGCTCGATCGCGTCGAACGGCTCGATGTCCCTGGTGCCATGAACACGGACCCCGTCCTTGTAGACGGCCATCCAATGCGGCTCGTCCTCGTTGATCGTCGGCAGATGGGTCGAGTGGTACTCCTCCGACCAGCAGGCGACGCAGTCCTCGCTCCACAAGCCCGGCCGGCGGCGCACGCATTGCGCCATCACCCGCATGGTCCGAAGCGCGTCGTAGAGATATTTGGTGCGGACCACGAACATGTCCTGCGCCCGCTCGGTCACCAGCCGGTTGCTGCGCAACACCATCGGCGGCTCACCGTTCCCCCAATCAACGGTGACGTTCTCCCGAAACAGCTGAAGCGCCTTGAACTCCATGCACCGTGTACTTTCGATCCTGACCAGCCATGCCCTCGGGCCATGCGCCCGACGAATAGCGAGTTTGCCCTAATTCGGGGGCACTGTCCGCCGCGACGCTAAATCCTGAGCGGGAATTCGTTAACAATTTCCGGCTGCAAGCAGCCGACGGCGCCACCGGTGGAAAGCCGACGACGGTGCGGTCCATCGAGTTCGAGGCAAGGGGCGGCCCATCACCGGGCGGCCACCGCCGTGCTTCGAGACCAGGACGGGCGGGTGTTTCTCCCCCCTTCCGGCCCTTGCCCGAGTCCCCTCCGCGACCGATGGACGGGAAACGGCACGGTCGTCGCCATCCGACCCACCCGCAGAGCCGCGGCACCACTAGACTTTGTATTTGTTCACTTTTTGTACCACTATATTTCGTTGACATCAGAATCGGTGAGTCTACGCTTTGTGGTCCTCGGGTCACCGAACACACAAAATCTGGGCCGGCCAGAAGCCCGGCAGCAGCGCATGAAGGGGGCACACATGCGGATCGAGCGACGTTTCACCGAAGCCGGCAAGTCACCGTACGAAGGCATCGCCTTCCGCAAGGCGACCAGCGAGATACGCAATCCGGACGGCTCGGTGGTGTTCAAGCTCGACGGGATCGAGGTCCCTCAAGGGTGGTCGCAGGTCGCCTGCGATATCCTGGCGCAGAAATACTTCCGCAAGGCCGGCGTCGCCGCGGCCGAGGACCTTGAGCCGGTCGCCGAAGACGGCGTCCCCGAATGGCTGTGGCGCAAGGCGCCGAAGGAGGGTGCGGCCAAGAGCGGCGAGCGCACCTCGCAGCAGGTGTTCGACCGGCTGGCCGGCACCTGGACCTACTGGGGCTGGAAGGGCGGCTATTTCGACAGCGAGGACGACGCCCGCGCGTTTCGCGACGAGCTCGCCTACATGCTGGCGAACCAGATGTGCGCCCCCAACTCGCCGCAGTGGTTCAACACCGGCCTGCATTGGGCCTATGGCATCGACGGTCCCGCCCAGGGCCATTTCTACGTCGACTACAAAACCGGGGAGATGACCCGCTCCGCCTCGGCCTACGAGCATCCGCAGCCCCATGCCTGCTTCATCCAGGGCATCTCCGACGACCTGGTGAACGAGGGCGGCATCATGGACCTGTGGGTCCGCGAGGCGCGGCTGTTCAAGTACGGCTCGGGAACGGGGAGCAACTTCTCGGCGCTCCGCGCGGCCAACGAGCCCCTGTCGGGCGGCGGCAAGTCGTCGGGGCTGATGAGCTTCCTGAAGATCGGCGACCGGGCGGCGGGCGCCATCAAGTCCGGCGGCACCACGCGGCGCGCGGCCAAAATGGTCGTCGTCGACGCCGACCACCCGGATATCGAGCAGTTCATCCGCTGGAAGGCGGTCGAGGAGCAGAAGGTCGCGGCGCTCGTGTCGGGCTCGAAGCTCGCCAATCGCTACCTCAACAAGGTGATGGAAGCCTGCCACGGAGAGGAGGGCGACGAGGACCGCTTCGATCCGGCCAAGAACAAGGCGCTCCGCAAGGCGATCCTCGCCGCCCGCAAGGTCGAGCTGCCAGAGAACTACATCCGCCGCGTGATCGACTTCGCGCGCCAGGGCTACACGGCGATCGACTTCCGCACTTACGACACCGACTGGGATTCCGACGCCTACCTCACCGTCTCGGGCCAGAACGCCAACAACACCGTTCGCGTGACCGACGAGTTCATGCGGCTGGTCGAGGGCGACGGCGAGTGGAACCTCTACCGCCGCACCGACGGCGCGGTTGCCCGCACCATCCGCGCCCGCGACCTGTGGGACGACATGGCGATCGCGGCCTGGGAATCGGCCGATCCGGGCGTCCAGTACGACACCACCATCAACGCCTGGCACACCTGCCCGGAATCGGGGCGCATCCGGGCGTCGAACCCGTGCTCGGAGTACATGTTCCTCGACGACACGGCGTGCAATCTCGCATCGCTCAACCTGCTGACCTTCCAGCGCGAGGACGGCAGCTTCGACGTCGACGCCTTCAGCCACGCGGTGCGGCTGTGGACTGTCGTCCTCGAAATCTCGGTGATGATGGCACAGTACCCGTCGGAGAAGATCGCGCAGCTCTCCTACGCCTTCCGGACTCTCGGCCTCGGCTACGCCAATCTCGGCGGCCTGCTGATGGCGTCAGGCCTCGGCTATGACAGCGATGCGGGTCGGTCGGTATGCGGCGCGATCTCGGCGCTGATGACCGCCGTCGCCTACCGGACCTCGGCCGAGATGGCGGGCGAGCTCGGCGCCTTCCCCGAGTACGAGAAAAACCGGGCGGCCATGCTCCGCGTCATGCGGAACCATCGTCGCGCCGCCCATGGCGAGGCGGCGGGCTACGAAGACCTCGACGTCTTCCCCGTGCCGCTCGACATCGAGAACAGCCACGATCAGGCCCTCACCGTCGCCGCAGCCCGCGCCTGGGACGAGGCCGTGGCGCTGGGTGAGGCCAATGGCTACCGCAACGCCCAGTCGACCGTCATCGCGCCGACCGGAACGATCGGTCTGGTCATGGACTGCGACACCACCGGCATCGAGCCCGACTTCGCCCTGGTGAAGTTCAAGAAGCTCGCCGGCGGCGGCTACTTCAAGATCATCAACCGCATCGTCCCGCAGGCCCTCGCCGTCCTGGGCTACAGCGAGACCGAGATCGACGCGATCACCCGCCACGCTGTCGGCACCGGCACCCTGATGGGCGCGCCCGGCGTCAACCACGACAAGCTCAGGGCCCGCGGCTTCGACGCGGCGACGATCGAGCGCATCGAGGCGTCGCTGGCCACCGCCTACGACATCCGCTTCGTCTTCAACCGCTGGACGCTGGGCGACGAGTTCTGCACCGGCACGCTGGGCATCCCGGCGGAGAAGCTGGAAGAGCCCGATTTCGACCTGCTTTCCGGCATCGGCTTCGGGTCCAAGGACATCGCCGCCGCCAACGCCTATTGCTGCGGCACGATGACGCTGGAGGGTGCGCCGTATCTGAAGGACGAGCACCTGCCGGTGTTCGACTGCGCCAATCCCTGCGGCGCCACCGGCAAGCGGTATCTGTCGTGGAAGAGCCACATCCTGATGATGGCGGCGGCGCAGCCCTTCATCTCAGGCGCGATCTCCAAGACCATCAACATGCCCAACAAGGCGACGGTCGCCGACTGCCAGGACGCCTACATGCTGTCCTGGAAGCTGGGACTGAAAGCCAATGCTCTCTACCGCGACGGCTCCAAGCTCTCCCAGCCCTTGCAGTCGCAGATCCTGGACGACACCGCCGAGGACGAGGACGCCGAGGGAGAGATCGTCCAGGAGGAGGCCCGCCCGCAGGTCGCCGCCGTGGCCGAGCGCGTCGTCACCCGCTACGTCCAGGAATACATCAGCGAGCGCAAGCGCCTGCCCCATCGCCGCAAGGGCTATACCCAGAAGGCCGTGGTCGGCGGCCACAAGGTCTATCTGCGGACCGGCGAGCACGAGAACGGCAGCCTGGGCGAGATCTTCATCGACATGCACAAGGAAGGCGCCGCCTTCCGCAGCCTGATGAACAACTTCGCCATCGCCGTGTCGATCGGCCTTCAGTACGGCGTGCCGCTGGAGGAATTCGTCGAAGCCTTCACCTTCGTCCGCTTCGAACCCTCAGGCATGGTCGAAGGCAATGACAGCATCCGCATGGCGACGTCGATCATCGACTACGTGTTCCGCGAACTGGCGATCTCGTATCTGGGCCGCAACGACCTCGCCCATGTCGAGCCCGACGACCTGATGCCCGACAGCGTCGGCCGCGGCGAGCGCCAGAGCGAGGTCGAGGGCGACGAGCGGCAGGCCACGGCCGTCCCCGCCGCGGTCGGCAAGCTGGTGAGCGAAGGCTTCGTCCGCCGCCGCCTCCACGTCATCGCCGGCGGCCGTCCCGCCGCCGCCGAGGTCGAGGAGCAGGTCGTCGAAAGCCGCCTCACCCAGACCGCGGTCGGCGCCGAGACCACCGGCACCGGCTACATCGCCACCGCCGAAACGACCGTCACCGCCCGCATCCGCGAAGCGCGCCTCAAGGGTTACGAAGGGGATTCCTGCGGCGAATGCGGGAACTTCACCCTGGTCAGGAACGGGACGTGCCTGAAATGCGACACCTGCGGCGGCACGAGCGGGTGTAGCTGAGCGGAGAGGTCACGGCACGGCATCTGGGCTCCCGCCTTCGCGGGAGCGACGGATAAGGGGTTTGGGTACCATATCTCCACCGTCGTCCCCGCGAAGGCGGGGACCCAGGGCTCGGTATCGGCCCCTGCCCCGTGAAACGCCCCTGCGTCTACATCCTCGCGAGTCAGCCGAACGGCACCCTCTACGTCGGCGTAACCAGCGACCTCCCCGGCCGGGTCTGGCAGCACCGGAACGACCTCGCAAACGGGTTCACGAAGCGCTACGGCGTTCACCGGCTGGTCTACGTCGAAGCACACGACACGATGGAAGACGCGATCCTTCGCGAGAAACGGATCAAGAAGTGGCGGCGCGCCTGGAAAATCCGGCTGATCGAGGAAAGCAATCCCGAGTGGCGGGACCTCTATGACGAGATCGCCAGTTGACGGAGCGTTGCCGCGACGCCGCATGGGTCCCCGCCTTCGCGGGGACGACGGAAGGATCGATCTTATCGTCGCCCCCGCGCAGGCGGGGGCCCAGAGGCAGGGCCTCCTGCCGGCCGGTCAGCACACACCCCTACCCCCCGATGAAACTCCAGTTCTGGCGCTGCGCATTGGCGCTGCAGGCGTGCTGCACGAGGCCGCGTCCGGTCTTGATGGGGTTGGGCACCGAGACGCATTTGCCCGAGTGGACCGCCTTCAGCAGATAGCCGCCGCGGGTGCCGGCCACCAGCGTCCATTTGTCGTTGAGAAGGCTGGCGCTCTGGCAGGGGAAGACCATGATCTGGGCGCCGGCGCCCTTGCTGCCGCCGCGGACGTTCAGGCATTTGCCGGTCGCCACATGCTTCAGCGTTCTGCTGTTGGGGTTCCAGACGAATTGCTGGTTGGGGTTGTCGAGCGCGCACGGCGCCGAGTAGTTCACCCGCCCGGTCTTGGTGTTCACGTTGAAGCAGTGATCGCGTGAACCGAGGGCGCTGACCAGCGTCACCACGATCTCATTGGTCACCGGGATGTCTGTCTTCAGCGCCTCCAGATCGGCCTGCGGCCAGCACAGAAGCGGTTCGCTGCTGTAGGCGCAGCGGGCGTCGTTGGTACGGGCAAGCCAGAAGCCGAAGACCCGTTCGCGGAGCTCGATCGCCGGCAGGAAGCGCTCGCTCGGCCGCGCCGGGTCGCTGGTCACCGGCGGCGGAAGCTCCGTCCGCAGACCATAATCGTCGGAGACCGCCTTGGGCGCATTGCCCTCGATGCGGGTCAACAGCAGGTCGGGCGTGCAGCCTTCCGCGTCGGGATCGCGGCTGCAACGCCGAACTTCCGCCTCGATGGCGGCCAGGCGCTGCTGGACGTCCTTCTGCATGGCGAGCAAGGCCGACCTCTTGACGCCCCGGCCCAGCAGATAGCCCTGGGACCGCTCCAGCGGATCGCTCGTCGCGTCGAGGATCGTCCTCAAGTCGTCGTTCAGGGTCTTCCACTTGCCGTGGTGGAAGGCGAGGGCGTCCATGTCGGCGTAGTCCCGCGTCGGCGCGTCGGCGCCGCGCGGCCAGTTCGGCAGATCCTCGTACGGTTTCAGGGCCACCTTGTAGTTCCATGGTGCGGCGGCGACCGCGGCCGGGAAGCCCTTCAGGCCATCATTGAACGAGTCGAGGTCGGTCGGCAGGGGCGCGCCGCTGCCGCCGCTCTGGAACCAGTTGATGGTGAGCTGGCTGGTCTTGGCGAACTCGGCGATCTTGTGCTTCATGCTGGCTTCGGCGGTGATGCCCCAGCCGCTGCCTTCCATCGACGCGCTGATCGTCTGCTGCTTGTCGCGCGACTTGGTAGCGAAGGTGAACACGGCCGCGATCTCCCCGCCCCGGCTGATCGAGGCGACATAGGAGTCGCCGCAGGTCCGGCGAAAGCCGGCGGGGTCGGTGCTGGCCATGTCCGCATAGGCCGGGTGAAGGACGATGGCGCCGGGATAGTCGCCCTCGCCGGCGGCCGTCGCTGCCGCATTCAGCCGGGCGATGTCGACGGCCTGCTGGCGGCGTGCCACATCGTCGGCATCAAGATCCGGCAGCAGCGCCTCGAAGCGGCGCCCGACCTCCAGCGCGTCGAGGCCCAGCGCGGCGTCGATCTCGTCCCCGGACTTGCCGGCGATCACGAGGTCGGCGACCGTCGCCGCCTGCGCGGGCTCGGGCGGCGCGACGAAGATGCGGCCGTTGTCCACCGTGCCGTAGGCGGCGATGTTGCTGTAGCTGCCGTTGAGCTTCAGGTCGCTCGCGAAGCCGGCTTTGCCCTTCAGGTCGAGGCCGATGCTCTTGTACTGGCCGGAGGCGTCGATATCGAGGGTCCGCTGGAGCTGATAGGTCGAGTTGACCGACTTGAGCTCCATGCGGGTCTGCTGGCCGGGCTGGCTCTCGGCCTTGACGAACAGGATGCAGCGGGCCGGCGAAGCCTCCACGAGATTGCTCTTCCAGCCCTGCCCCAAGGTCACGCCACCGTCCGGGTAGTCGATGATCCGGTCGGCGAAGGCGGGCGACGCGAGCCCCGCCCAGGCGATAGCCATGGCGGTTAAGCCGAACACCGGCATGACCCGGCGCCGTCTCGCCATCGGCGATGATGTGTGGTGACACGTCATGACCTTCCCCCTGGTTCGTTCCCCGAAGCCACCATTCCCCAGGCAGCTTCGAAAAGCAGCCGGCCAAGCGGGCTATTTCGAGACATCATGCCTCCTTCGAGGTGCTTCGTTCGGGTCCGTAGGTCCTCCGGTCGAGCCGGAGGACGACAAGAAGCAGTGGGAACCCTGGTAAGAATATCGTCGTCCTCCGGCTTGACCGGAGGACCTACCGACTGCGCCGCTCAATCACGCTTCACTGCAACTCGGCGCGGCGGGCGTGGACCTGCTCCGGCGTAAGGGGCTTCTCGCGGACCGAGGCCACATCGGCAGGCGTGAGCGGTTCCACCCCCTGCCCCTCATTGCCCCAGGACGAGCGAACATGATTGATCACCGCCGCGATGGCCGCGTCCGACAGGTGATCGAAGGGCGGCATCACGCTGTCATAGGTGGTTCCGGCCACCTCGACCGGTCCCTCGATGCCGTTGAGAACCACCTGGACCGGAAACAGACGATCGAGGAACAGGTCCGGGTTCCCGGCGAGCGGCGGAAACTGACCGGGAACGCCACTACCGTCAGCCTGATGGCATGCCGTGCACTGCTCGGCATAGACCGCGGCGCCGTCGGCGGGCGCCGCCTCCGCGACCTCGGAAGCGGGTGGCGGCTCGGGCCCGAGATAGGTGCCCAGATAATCCAGGATGTCCGCCCGCTGTTCCGGCGGGATGCGGAGGCCGTACTGGCGCATATCGTTGAGGACCGCATCCCAATCGTCACGCGTGATGCCCGCCGAATCGACCAGGTACTGCAGATCGTGGCAGGTGCGGCATTGGCCGTAGACTAGGTCGCGATGCGGCCCCGGCGGCAGCTCGATATCGGCCGCACCGGCAACATCGGCCGCACAGACGAGTGCGACGGCCGGCAGTAGGAGAACCGGGAGACGAAACAAAGGCCGATTCCTCGAATCTGTCGGGAAAAGGGGGGGCGGAAGGCACTCGCCGCACCCCCGCCCCATATCGTCAGGCCGTCGCCACCTCCAGATGCTCGACGCCGTTCCATTCGTAGCCGCGGGGGTTCCAGCGGCTGAGGCCGTCGATGGGCTGGGTATTGCCCAGCGCGTCGGTCGCCCGCGACATCAGAACGTTCGTTCCCGACGACAGCGTTCCCTGGGCCGACCAGTGATACCAGGCCCATGGGCTTTCCGGCGGCGCGATGTCGGCCTCCGCCCAGGTGGCGCCGCCGTCGGTCGAGACCTCGACCTTGGTGATCGGTGAGGTACCGTCGTTGAAGGCGACGCCGGTCACGGTGACGGCGCCGCTTTTCGGGTTGTCCTCGGGCAGCGGCGAGAAGATCACGCTCTTGATCTTATGGGCGTAGGTCGGGGCGCTGTTCTCGAGGGTGTAGTCGTTGCGGCCGAACTCGCCCGGCTCCACCGGGTTCAGCGGCACGCGATAGCCCATCGACTGATAGGCGCTCGGCGACTGGGCGGCGTCGAACAGCAATGTGGTCAGGAACTTGACGTTCATGTTGCCGTAATAGCCGGGGATGATCAGCCGCACCGGTCCGCCATGGACGGCGGGGATCGGCGCGCCGTTCATCTTCAAGGCGATGATCGCGTTGTCGAGCGCGGCATCGTCGATCCGGTAGCTCTTGGCGAAGTCGGAGCCTTCCGGCGTCGGCGGCTGATCCCAGCCCCCGGCGGTGAGCCAGGTCGCCTGATCGCTCGGCCCCAGCTTCATCGCTTCGAGGAAGGCGCGGAGCGGCACCCCCTCCCACTCGACATTGCCCATGCCGCCGTTCTTCCACTGGCCGCCGGCGACCTTCTGCTTGGCGGCGTAGAACGAGCGGCCGTTGCCGGCGCACTGCATGACGGCAACCCGCTTTTCCTGAGCCATCGCCTTGAGATCGGCGAGGCTGACTTCGCGCGGGCGCTGGACGAGCCCGTCGACCCGCAATACCCAGTCCTCGCGGCCGGGCGCGCTGGTCGTCGCCTGCCAGGCGGAGCTGCCCTCCGGCGGGAAGTGGAGCCGATTGAAGAGGATTTCCTTCGGCGTGTGAGCGTGCTGGCGAAGCAGAGAAATCGGTGTTTCCATCACGCCGAGCTTGGCGTTGTGGATCAGCATCTCGCCCGACTTGCCTTGAATGACCGAGGCCGCGCTTTCCGCATCCTGCGCCAGAACACGTCCCGCGAACCCCGGCATAAGGCCGAACGACAATCCTGCGGCGCCGGCCAGGAGGCCGAACTCGCGCCGCGATACTCCGATGTTTCCGGTGGCTTTTGCCATCCCTGTTTCCTCCTGATGCGTACCGGTCGGGCCGGCATTCTGTCGTGAAGTCCTGCCGTAAGGCGGACCGTGAACTCGCAGCAGGCGATGAATGCCAAAACGGGCATGGCGCCCGCCGCGGGATTGCAGCCGGAACAGGATGAACCCCACCAAGGACTGATTCAACTGGCCGGCTGGTGATGTCATAAAGGTGCAATGGTGGTGAAGATCACGAAAGTTTCGCGCGCAGGCGGCGACGGCGCGGCCATTCCGCCTTCTCGAACGTTTGATGAAGGACCGACATGATCGCCAGACGCCGACTTCCCGTCCTCACCGCGGCAATCGTGGGCTGTTTGCTTCTATCCACCGGCGCGCCGCGGGCGGAACCGGAGGACAAGGAGCGGGCGGGCACCTTCAACGTCGTTCTGGAGAACGACCTTTTCGCCGATTTCGACCAGCACTACACGAACGGCATCAAGCTCGCCTGGACCTCGGACCCGAGCGCGTTGCCCGCGTGGCTAGTGGAGTCCGCACATGCCTTTCCGCTGTTCCCGGAGGACGCGGCGGTGCGCGCCAGCTACGCGCTGGGGCAGAACATGTACACGCCCGCCGACATCACCAACCCGACGCCTCCGCCGACCGACCGTCCCTATGCGGGCTGGCTTTACGGATCGGTGGGATTGATCGCCGAAACGGGCACTCAGCTCGACCAGATCCAGCTCACCGCGGGGATCGTGGGGCCGCTATCCCTCGCCGAACAGACGCAGAAATTCGTCCATGTTCTGACCGGGTCCGACCGACCGGAAGGCTGGGACACCCAGCTCTCCAACGAACCCGGCATCATGCTCGCCTACCGGCGGAGCTGGCGTGTGATGCGGTGGCAGTCCGAGGCCGGCTTCGGAATGGATGCCACCCCGCATGCCGGCGCGACGTTGGGCAACGTCTTCACCTATGGGAGCGCCGGACTGACTCTGCGCTTCGGCTATTACCGGCCGGAAGACGACTACGGGCCGGTCCGCATCCAGCCGGGAACGCCGGGATCCGGTTTCTTCACGCCGAAGGAAGGGATCGCCTGGTACCTGTTCGCCGGCGTCGAAGGACGCGCCGTCGGCCGCAACATCTTCCTCGACGGCAACACCTGGCATGACAGCCGCAGCGTCGACAAGAAGGTCCTGGTCGGCGACGCGCAGTTCGGTTTCGCCGTCACCTGGGGCCGTACCCGCCTGGCCTACACCCACGTCTTCCGCACGCCGGAGTTCGACGGGCAAGGCGGACCGGACGTCTTCGGGGCCATCAGCCTGTCGACCCTGTTCTAGGGGAAGGCATCGGCGATGCACCGGGCGCCGGCGATCCGGCGCCCGGCGTTCGAAGGTCAGCCCTTACGGCCGTGGCGGCCGCGCGACAGCAGGGAGTCGAAGGTCTTCTGCTGATCCTGATCGAGGGTCGCGTAGAACCGGTCGACAGTAGGAGTGACCGTCTGTACCGCTTCGAGACCCGCCGACAGGAGCGTTTCGAAACGTGTCAGCCGCTCTGGCGTGGTCGGCAGCGTCATCTTGGCGGCCTCTGTGTCGTCGGACGCCGGGTTGTCGGCCTTAAGCTTGTCGCACGCTGCGGCCATCGTACCGCCGGCGGTGGCGAGTGCGGTCTTTACCTCGCCCCAGGCGGCCGTCTGCGCGTCGTTCATGTCGATCCGATGCTCGACCATCGACGTGACGAAAGCGGTCATCGGCCCCATGTCGCGGCCGCAAAAGGCTCCGAAGCCATGGCTCCGCTTCTCATGCCGGCTCCGTCCCCAGCGCTCGTGGCGCGAGTCGCCGCCGCGTCGGTCGCCGCGATACATGCCCCGATCCTCTCCGTTGTGATCCCATCCGCCATGCGCCAGCACCATCGGGGTCGCCACGGCAGGACCTTCCGCTTGACCGGCAACCGGGGCCGCCCAGACGATGGCCGCAGCGGTCAGAACGGAAGCGACGGCCCCGCCGCCGATCAGAAATCTGGTCTTTTTGAGCATGTCGCTCTCCTTGTGTTCTCAATCGACCCACGCGATCCATCGTCGCGCTGACAGCCTTTATGGGGGCGCACCGTCACAGATGGATTTCAGGAGAAGCCACGTTTGGTAACCGAGTGTTGCGAGGGTGGGGCCCGTAACATTCCGTTACAAAAATGATTCCCGGCAGCGGGAGGGATCGCCATTAATCAGGTGCCATGCCGGACACGCCGCATATCCTTGTCGTCGACGATGATCGCGAGATCCGCGACCTCGTCGCCCGCTTTCTCCGCAATCACGGCTGCCGCGTGGATGCGGTGGGCGACGGCCGCGCCATGTTCCAGACCCTGGAGACCGGACGTTTCGACCTCGTCGTGCTCGACCTGATGATGCCGGGCGAGGACGGCCTGTCGATCTGCCGGCGCCTCCGCCAGACATCGACTCTGCCGGTCATCATGCTGACCGCCGTCGGCGAGGAAGCCGACCGCATCGTCGGACTGGAGATGGGCGCCGATGACTATCTGGCGAAGCCGTTCAGCCCGCGCGAGCTGCTGGCCCGCATCCGGGCCGTCCTGCGGCGCGCCGCCGCGTTGCAGCGCCCGGCGGAGAACACCGCCGCGGTGCTCTCCTTCGACCGCTGGCGGCTGGACCTTTCCAAGCGTGAGCTATCGGACAGCGACGGAACGTTGATGCCGCTCACGGCCGGGGAGTTCGACCTCCTGGCAGCCCTGGCCGAGCATCCCGGCCGCGTCCTCACCCGCGATCAGCTTCTCGACCTCACCAAGGGCCGCGACGCCATCCCCTTCGACCGCAGCATCGACGTCCAGATCAGTCGGCTCCGCCGCAAGATCGAGGACGACCCTAAAGAGCCGTCGCTGATCAAGACGGTGCGGAGCGGCGGCTACGTCTTCACGCCTCAGGTCGAGCGGTCGTGAGGAAGCACGCCGGGCCAAGGCGACGGCGCCCGTGGGGACGATTCTGGCCGTCGAGCCTGTTCGGCCGGTTGGTGGTGATCCTGGTCGGCGGCTTCCTGCTGCTCCAGGTCGGGGGACTCGGCCTCTACTGGATGGGTCGGTCGGATGAGGAAAGCTTCGAGGCCGGAGAACCCATCGCGCGGCGTGTCGCGGCCGTCACCGCTCTCTACGAATCGACACAGCCCGCCGATCGGCGGGCGCTGCTCACCGCCGTCAACAATCCATGGTTCCGCGTGCGTCCGCAGGCCGGGCCGCCGGTTGAGCGCGGTCAGCGCGACGACGACGATGCGACGTTCGTCCGGGACGCCATCGTTCCGGTTCTTACCGACCTCGGTCGTCCCGACGCGGTCGTCGCCACAGAAAAAGGCCCCAACCGCCCCCATGTGGTGATCGCCTTGCCCACCAGCCGGGGCGATTGGCTTCGTTTCCGGGTCGCCACGCCGCGTCCCCCGCACCAGCCGCCGCGATGGGCGATCTTCTGGATCGGGCTGACCGGGACGGTCCTCGTCGTCGCCCTGTGGGGCGCCAGGCGGACCGCCCGGCCGCTCGAACATTTCGCCGAGGCGGCCAACCGCTTCGGTATGGACGTCGCCGCGCCGCCGCTGGACGAGCACGGTTCCTACGAGCTTCGCCGAGCGATCGGCGCCTTCAACCGTATGCAGGAACGGCTCCGGCGGCTGGTCGAGGACCGGACGATGATGCTGGCCGCCGTCTCCCACGATCTCCGCACGATGCTGACGCGCCTCCGACTTCGCGCCGACTACATCGCCGACGACGAGGAGCGGGCGAAGGCGCTCGCCGACCTCGACACGATGACGGCGATGCTGGACGAATCGCTGGCCTTCGCCCGCGATACGGTGACGAGCGAGGAACGCCGCCCGGTCGACCTCGCCGAACTGCTGCAGAGCCTCTGCGACGACTTCGCCGATGCCGGTCATGCGGTCTCGTACAGCGGGCCGGCGCACCTCTCCTTCACCGGCCGTCCGGTCGCGCTCCGACGCCTGTTCGCCAACCTGATCGAGAACGCCGTCCGTTACGGCGGCGGCGCCGAGGTCGGGCTGGACGCGCCGGCGGGCGACATCGTCGCTACCGTCGGCGACCACGGACCCGGCATCCCCGAGGCCTATCGCGAGCAGGTCTTCCAGCCCTTCTTCCGTCTGGAGGGATCGCGCAGCCGCCAGACCGGCGGCACCGGTCTCGGCCTCGCCGTCGCCCGCTCGGTCGCCCGAAACCATGGCGGCGACATCACCCTCGACGACCGCGACGGCGGCGGAACGCTGGTCCGCGTGACGATCCCGGCCGGGGAGTAGGTCTCTCCAAGCCGTCGCCCCCGCCCCGTCCATTCCCCGCACTCGTCATCGCATGGCTTGACCATGCGATCCACGACTTTGCGGCGTTAGACGCAAGCACCGAAAGTCGTGGATGGCGCCGCCGAGCGGTGCCATGACCGTCGGGGACGGGCGCGGCGGTGACGGAAGAGCGGCCTAGGAGCCTGCTTCCTCCAGCGTCTGGCGTTTCTCTTCGAGCTCCAGCCAGCGGTCCTCGGCGGCGGTGCGCTCGGCATGGACCGCTTCCAGGCGGGCCGTGCTGCTTTCGAACCGGGCGCGGTCGCGCGCATAGAGCCCCGGGTCGGCCAAGGCGGCTTCGAGCTTTTCCGCTTCCTTCTCCAGCGTCTCGATGCGCCCGGGCAATTGATCGAGTTCCCGCTGCTCCTTGTATGAGAGCCGCTTGCGTTCGGTTTTCGGCTTGGCCTCGCCCTTGGGCTGCGCCTTGGCCGCGGCCGGTACTGCCGGTTCCTGCGTCCGCTTGTGGCGCAGATGATCGCTGAACCCGCCGACGAACTCCTCCACCCGCCCGTCGCCCTCGACCAGGATCGTCGAAGTGGCGATGCGGTCGATGAAGTCGCGGTCGTGGCTCACGAACAGCACCGTGCCGTCGAAGTCGGCGAGCAGTTCCTCGAGCAGGTCGAGGGTCTCCATGTCGAGGTCGTTGGTCGGCTCGTCGAGGATCAGGAAGTTGGCGGCCTGCGCGAACAGCCTGGCGAACAGGAGGCGCGAGCGCTCGCCGCCCGACAGCATGTGGACCGGGCTCAGCGCCTTGCTCTCCGGAAACAGGAAATCCTTGAGGTAGCCGACGACGTGCTGCAGGCGGCCGCGCACCATCACCGAATCGCCGCCCTTGGGGCAGAGGGTCCGCCACAGCGTCGCATCCGGGTCGAGGCTTTCGCGGCGCTGGTCGTAATAGAGCGGCACGAGGTTGGTGCCGAGCCGGATGCTCCCGCTGTCCGGGGCGAGATCGCCGGTCAGCATGCGGAGCAGCGTCGTCTTGCCGGCGCCGTTGGGGCCGATCACCGCCACCCGGTCGCCACGCATGATGCGGGTCGAGAAGCTGCGGATGATGGTGCGGTCGCCGTAGCGCTTGCCGATCCCCTCGGCCTCGACCACCAGCCGGCCGCTGGGCGCCGCCGATTCGATCGCCATCTTCGCCGTTCCCGGCTCGCGCCTGGTGGCGGCGCGTTCGCTCCGGAGCTGCATCAGCGCCCGAAGCCGGCCCTGGTTGCGGCGCCGGCGCGCGGTGACGCCCCGGTGCAGCCATTCGGCCTCGGCGGCCAGCTTCTTGTCCATGCGGTGAAGCTCGGCCTCCTGCTCGGCGATCACCGTGTCGCGCCAGTCATCGAAGCCTATGAAGCCGGCGTCGCGCTGGAGCAGGCGGCCGGTGGTGAGCCAGGCCGTGCGGTTACCCACCGTCTCCAGCAGCTTGCGGTCGTGGCTGATGACCACCACGCCGCCGCGAAACGCCGCGATCTCGCCTTCCAGCCACTCGATGGTCGGCAGGTCGAGATGGTTGGTCGGCTCATCCAGCAGCAGGATGTCGGGATCGGAGGCGAAGGCGCGGGCGAGCCCGGCGCGGCGCGATTCACCCCCCGACAGCGTCGCCATGGCAAGCGACGGATCGAGACGCAGACGGTCCAGCACCTCCACGATCCGGTAGGCTTCTTCCTCGCGCCGGCCTTCGGGCAGGCCCTCGGTCACGAAATCGGCGACAGTCGCCCCCTCGGCAGCGACCACGTCCTGCGCCAGGGTCGCTATGCGGATGCCGGGCTCGACGAAGCGCTCGCCCGAGTCAGGCTCGACCGTGCCGGCGAGGACCTTGAGCAGCGTCGACTTGCCGCCCCCGTTGCGCCCGACCAGACAGATGCGGTCGCCGCGCCCGACCGCGAAGTCGATGTCGCTGAATACCGGCGCGCCGCCGAACGTCACGCCGACGCCGCGCAATGCGAGAAGAGGAGGAGATGTCGCCACGGCGCCCTATGTGGATCGGCGCCGGTGCCGCCGTCAAGACGCGGCGATGACGCCGTCGCCTACGCCGCCTTCGCTCGCTCGAAGGTACGGGCGCAGATGTCTTCGAAAATCTGGGCCACCCGCTCCGACGAGAAGTTCTCCTCGACGTAGTGCCGGGCGGCGGTGGCGAGGACGAGACGGCGGTTCGGGTCGTCCAGCAGCGCGATCACCGCCGCAGCGAAACCCTCGGCATCGTCGGCACAGAGGTAATGCGTCTCGTCCGCGATCGGCAGCCCCTCGACGCCGACGGTGGTCGAGACCAGCGGGCTTCCCATCGCCATCGCCTCGAACACCTTGATCCGCGTGCCGCTGCCGATCCGGATCGGCACCACGTAAACCTGGGCGTCGTAGACATGGTCGCGGACGTCGTCGACGAATCCGGTGAACGTCCAGGCGAGCCCGCGGCGCTTCGCCTCTTCGACCAGAGCGGGCGGCGGGTTGCGGCCGACCACCGCCATCGTCGCCTCGGGCCGTGCCGCTGCGACGCGCGGCCAGACGTCGGCCATGAAGAACTCCATGGCGTCGATGTTGGCGCGCCAGTCCATCGAGCCGACGAACACCACCCGCTTGCCGGCGTGGTCCTCGGACGGGCGGAACGGGAAGCGGTTGAGGTCGACGCCGGTCGGGATGGTCGCCACGTCCTTCAGGCCGTAGCGACGGGTGAGCACTTCGCCGTCGCGGTCGGAGACTGCCACCACGGTATCGAAACGGCGGCACGCCTCGCCCTCGAAGCGCACCATCTTCCGCGACTGATCGCGCCAGACGCCGCGACGAAGACCGTCGCCGGCAAGGTCGACATGCCGCTCGAAGATCTCGGCCTCGACATTGTGGGTGAACAGCACCGAGGGACAGTCGATCCGGTGAGGGAGCAGCACCGCCGTATGGGGAAAGTCGACCACTACGACGTCCGGCTTCTCGGCAAGCAGACTTCCCACCGCCGCCTTCCCCGTCGCCGAGCGGTCGGTCGCCACGGCCACCGGCAGAGAGGACAGCAGGTGACGCATCCGGGTGACCGGGAACAGCGCTCCGCGCGCAGGCTCCGACCAGCCTTCGAACCGGTCGCAGACGGATTCGATCTCGCTTTCGAACGGGGCGATGTTGTCCGGTGCCGGCGACGCGAGAACGATTTCGAACCGCCCCCCCTTCATCCCCCGCAGGATGTCCGTGGTGCGGATCTTGCCGCCGGAATCCGTGGGGAACAGAAAGCGCGGCGCGACGAACAGCAGCCGCGGACGATCCCTCACCAGCAAATGCCCTCGTAAGTGAAGTCTTTCGACTCCTGAAGCTTGGCGACGCCCTGAAGGTCGACCACCGTCTTGCCGGCGCCGCCCGCCAGGATGGCGCCTACCTCGTCCGCGCCGGCATGGCCGACGACGATGGTGTCGGCGTTCGCCACCATCGCGGCCGGGTCCTTTCTGAGCAGGCGCTGGAGATGCGGAATCTCGCGGTTGATGAATTCGAGATTGGCGCCCATCAGGCGGCTGTACTCGACGTTCTCGTCGAAGATTTCGAGATCGTAGCCCTTGCCCACCAGCTTCTCGGCCAGGGCGACCAGCGGCGATTCGCGCAGGTCGTCGGTCCCCGGCTTGAACGACAGACCGAACATCGCCACCCGACCGCGGCCCTGCCGGGCGATCATGTCGAAGGCGCGTTCGATGTGGCGTTCGTTGGAGGCAAGTACGTTCCCCAGGAACGGAAGGTCGATGTCCTGGCCGCGGGCGAGCGACAGGAACGCGCGCAGATCCTTGGGCAGGCAGGAGCCGCCGAAGGCGTAGCCGGGCCTCAGATAGGCCGGCGAGATATTCAGCGTCTTGTCCTGGCAGAAGATCGCCATCGCCTCGCGGCCATCGACGCCGAACGACTTGAGCAGGCTGCCGACTTCGTTGGCGAAGGTGATCTTCACCGCGTGATAGATGTTCGAGAGGTACTTCACCGACTCGGCGACGACGCAGTTGGTCTTCACCATCGGCCCGTCGACGCCCTCGTAGATCTGCTCGACGACCTTGTAGGCGCCTTCGCCGACCGAGCCGATGATCGTGTAGGGCGGCTTGTAGAAGTCCTTGACCGAGCTTCCCTCGCGCAGGAACTCCGGATTGAAGCCGAGCTCCAGGCCCTCGCCGATCTGCCGGCCGCTATGCTCGACCAGCGCCGGCATGATGCGGTCCTCGGTCGTGCCCGGCACCACCGTGCTGCGCACGATGACGGTGTGCGGTCCGGTCTTGGCAGCGATGGCGCGGGCGATATGGACGACCACCGCATCCACGGCCGCCAGGGAGAGGGCGCCGTTCGGCGCGCTTGGCGTGCCGACGGAGATAAACGAGACGTCGGTCTCGGCAACCGCCGCCATTGCGTCGGTCGTCGCCCGCAGCCGCCCTTCGGCGACCGCCTTGGCGACTAGGTCCTCGATCTGCTCCTCGACGATCGGCGACTTCCCGGCGTTGAGAAGCTCGATCTTCTTTTCGCTGACGTCGACGCCAACGACCTCGTGGCCGAGCGAAGCGAGACAGGCGCCCGAAACAACGCCGACGTAACCCATACCGAAAATGGAGATCTTCATGTCCGACCGCTGGCTGTTAAAGCGATTGCGCGGGGCCAGACATTACGGAAAAGCATTAAGAATTCCCATAGGCGGCAGCCCAATGACCCGAAGGATCCGGATTTTCCCCGTTTCCGTGTCCGGGAAGCCATGCCGCCCGATGGTTCCATCGGCGTCCGGCAATTCCGCAGCGCACCCAATCCCGCCGGCAGCCGCGAGTCGGGCGCTGAAATGAACCGTTTTGCCCTCTTCGCAACTGCACTATAGTTCGAAGATCAAGCGTTTCGGCGTTCCTGCGGGGAGAGCGCGCCACCACCGAATCGACGACCACATTGCTGAAAGCGCCCGCGGCGATCATCCGGCCGCGGCGGTCGTCCGGCCGACCCAATCTTGCGAAGGCGGAGAGATCACATGAGGTTCAGTCGCAGGCAGTTCATGATGTCGGCCACAGGCGCCCTGGTGTACGCCAGCTCCGCCGGCCTTCTGAAGCGCGCGGGGATCGCCGCGGAAGAACCGATTCGGGTCGGCAACATCCTCGATCAGACGGGCGTCCTGAACATCTACAGCCTGAAGCAGATCCAGGCGGTCGCCATGGCCGTCGACGAGATCAACGCCGCCGGCGGGCTGCTCGGCCGGCCGCTGGAGCTGTTCTTCTACGACTCCCAGTCGAACAATCAGTTCAACGCCCAGTACACGACCCAGGCACTGGTCCGCGACAAGGTGCAGGTCATCCACGGCGGCATCACGTCAAGCTCGCGCGAGGTGATGCGCCCGATCGTCGACCGGTTCCGTGGCCTCCTGTTCTACAACTCGCTCTATGAAGGTGGCGTCTGCGACCGCCGCCATGTGAGCACCGGCATGGTGCCCGCGCAGCAGCTCGAAGCGCTGATCCCCTACGTGATGAACGAGCTGGGCGGCAAGCGCGGCTACATCCTCGCGGCCGACTACAACTACGGCCACATCACCGCCAAGTGGATGCAGAAGATCATCCGCGACAATGGCGGCGAGGATCTGGCGGTCGAGTTCTTCCCGCTGGACGTCACCAACTTCGCCCCCGTCCTGTCGCGCATCCAGGAAGCCAAGCCCGACGTCGTCTGGTCGGCGCTGGTGGGCGGCGCGCACATGGCCTTCTACCGCCAGTTCGAGCAGACCATCGGCAAGAAGAACATGCTGCTGGCATCCTCGACCTATGGCGTCGGCCGCGAGCAGACGCAGCTCAGCCCGGAGGAAGGCGACGGCATCTACATCGCCACCTCCTTCGTCGACTCGCTGCCGACCGAGAACGCGAAGTCCTTCGTCGAGCGCTTCCAGGCCTATGTCGGCAACGACGAATATGTCGGCGAATACGGCGAATACGGCTATCGCGGCGTGACCCTGTGGGCCGAGGCGGTACGCAAGGCCGGCGCGGCCGACCCCGATTCGGTGATCGCCGCATTGGGCGGCACCCAGGTCGAGGGCGCCGGCGGCCTCTACACCATCGACGGCCAGACCAACCACACGACGATGGATATCCACATCGTCCGCGGCAACAAGGAACAGAGCTTCGACGTGCTCAAGTCCTTCCCGCAGCAGCCGCCGAAGGACACCCAACTCGTCTGCAATCTCTACGAGAACCCGAACGACACCACCCAGTACGAAGTCCAGATCGACTGAGCGTTCGACGACCGCTACGGAGGGGCCGCCTGGGTGAGGCGGCCTTTCCGCAGGCTTGCGACGGGTAACGGGGGCACGCTGCGTGGAGCAGGTCGCGATCTACGCCTACCAGATAGGCTTTTCGTTCAGCATCTTCATTCTGATCAGCCTGGGTCTCGCCATCATCTTCGGGATGATGGGGGTCATCAATCTGGCGCAGGGTGAGTTCCTGATGCTGGGCGCCTATTCCTGCACCATGGCCGCCCAGGCCGGCCTGCCGCTGTGGATGGCGTTCATCGTCGCCGCGATCGTGGTCGGCCTGTTCGGAATCATCGTCGAAAGGCTGATCATCCGCTTCCTCTATGGCCGGGTGGTCGACACGCTTCTGGCGACCTGGGGCTTGAGTCTGTTCATCGTCGGCGCGGTGACGTCGGTCTTCGGACCGCAGACCGAGAGCGTCGCCTCGACCCTCGGCAATTTCGCCATCGGCAACTTCACCGTCTCCCAGTACAGCCTGGTGATGATGGTGATCGCCGTCGCCTTGCTGGTCTTCTGCTACGCCCTGTTCCGCTACACGCGCTTCGGCCTGCTGGCCCGCGGCACCATGCAGAACGCGGCGATGGCCCGCGGCCTCGGCGTCGGCACCGACCGCATCTACATGGCGACCTTCGGCCTGGGCTCCGCCTTGACCGGCCTCGCCGGCGCCGTGCTGGTGCCGATCACGGGCGCGGCGCCGACCATGGGCATTTTCTTCATCGCCAAGGCCTTCATCACCGTCATCGCCGGCGGTCCGATGCCACTCTTGGGCACCATCTCCGCCTCCGGCCTGTTCGGCACCATCGACGGCATCGTCGCCTATGCGTCGAGCTCGGTGGTCGGCTAGATGTCGGTGCTGTTCGTGGCGATCGTCCTGCTGCGCCTGCTGCCGGTCGGAATCACCGGCCGCCTGAGGCGGGGGCTTTAGCCCGTGGCGCTGCGACCTCTCGGCATGCAACCGGCGGCCGAGCCGCCGAAATGGTGGTGGTGGCTGTTCGTCGTCGCCGCGACGGCGGTGCTGTTCGCCCTGCCGTCCTATATCGACATCGCCGTCCAGTTGGACATGTCGGTGATCTTCGTGCTGGCGCTGCTCGCCCTCAGCATGAGCTTCTTGTGGGGCTATGTCGGCATCCTGAGTTTCGGCCAGACGGCGTTCTTCGGCCTCGGCGGCTATACCTATGCCATCGCGGCGATGAACTTCGGCGAGACGACCGGGCCGCTGATCGGGGCGATGATCCTGCCCGCACTGTTCGCCGGGGTGATCGGCTATTTCATGATCTACGGCCGGGTGAGCGGCATCTATCTGAGCGTCATCACGCTGGTGGTGACGCTGATCCTGGAGAAGGGCGTCCGCGCGACATCGGGCGAGCAGTTCGTCATCGGCAGCGTGCGCGTCGGCGGGCAGAACGGCATTCCGGGCGTCCCGCCGCTTCAGCTCCCCTGGGACCCGTCGACCAGCCTGTTCATCGACGGCGTGTTCTATCTGTCGGCAGGGGCGTTGGTCCTGGTCTATGTCGGCCTGAGGCTCTTGCTGCTCACCCGCTTCGGCCGGGTGCTGGTCGGCATTCGCGAGAACGAGCGCCGCACCGAGCTTCTGGGCTATGACGCCCGCCGCTACAAGCTCGCGGCCTTCGTCCTCGCCGGCGGCGTCGCCGGGCTGTCGGGTGCGCTCTACGGCATCTGGGGAAGCTTCGTCGGGCCGGAGATGTTCGGCCTCGGTCAGGCGGCGCAGGTCATCATCTGGGTGATCGTCGGCGGCAAGGCGACGCTGATCGGGCCCATCGTCGGCACCGGCCTGATCCAGTACCTCACCACCTGGCTCGGCACCCAGGGCGTGGGGCAGGTCTCGCTGGTGCTGGGCGGCGTGCTGGTGATCTTCGTGCTGGTCTTCCAGCAGGGCCTTCTGCCCAGCATCGGCCTGCTGCTCGCCCAGATCACCGGACGCAGCAAGCGGAGCGAAAGTTGACCTTGGCAGCCGCGGCAATCCTCGAGACCAAGAGCCTCGAGAAACGGTTCGGCGGCGTCCGCGCGATCGCCGGTGTCGACTTCCGGCTGGAGGAAGGCGAACTCCGCTGCCTGATCGGCCCCAACGGCGCCGGCAAGAGCACCTTTTTCAAGATGCTGACCGGCCAGATCGCCCCCACCAGCGGGCAGGTGGTCTTCGACGGCGTCGACATCACCCGCCGGGAAGCCCACGAGATCGGCCGTCTCGGGATCGGCATCAAGAACCAGGTGCCGGACGTCTTCGATGGCGTGACGGCGCGCGAAAACCTGTGGATCGCCGCGCGCTTCCGCCACGGACCCGACCGGGCGCGGGCGATGATCGACGACGTCGTCGACCGGTTGGGCCTCGCCCCCATTCTCGATCGCGACGTAGGAGAACTGGCGCACGGCCAGCGGCAATGGGTCGAGATCGGCATGGTGATCGCCCGGGAGCCCCGGATCATCCTTCTCGACGAACCCTCGGCCGGCATGAGCCAGGAGGAGACCAACCGCACCGCCGCCCTGATCCGCGAGGTGAACCGCACCGCGACCCTGGTGGTGGTCGAGCACGACATGCAGTTCATCCGCCAGATCGCCAAGAAGGTGACGGTGTTCCACCAGGGCCGCATCCTGGTCGAGGAAACGGTCGACAAGGTGATGGCCGACCAGCGCGTCCGCGACGTC